>NZ_JBEYAL010000082.1:0-19782 GCF_040631655.1 Streptomyces sp. NPDC019937 | reverse complement strand
TGCGACGAGCGCGGGGCCGCGAGGTGCCGCCCGCCGCGGCAGCGGCTGATGTCACAGCGGCGTCGGGAGCCCGGCATGATCCACACGACACCCCCCAGGGGGTGTCGGCTGGGCGGGCTCGGGTCAGGCGGCCTGCGCGGGGGCTTCGGCGTTGACTTCCTCGCCCAGGCGCTCACAGGTGCGGCTGATCAGCCGGGACACGTGCATCTGGGAGATGCCCAGCCGGTCGGCGATGCGGCCCTGTGTCTCGTCGCAGAAGAAGCGCAGGTACAGGATGCGCCGTTCGCGTTCGGGCAGGGCACGCAGGCACGGCTTGAGCGCCTCGCGCTGGACGACGCGGTCGTAGGAGGGCTCGGGCGAGCCGAGGGTGTCGATGAGCGCGTATCCGTCCTCGGCGCCGCGCAGTTCGGCGTCCAGGGACAGGGTGCTGTAGCTCTCCAGCGCCTCCATGCCCGCCCGGACGTCCTCCTCGCTCAGCCCGGTGTGCTCGGCGATGTCGGCGACGCCCGGGGTGCGGGAGTCCGGGGAGCGGTTCAGCTCCTGGACCGCCGTACGGACCTGGTTGCGCAGTTCCTGGACCCGGCGCGGGACGTGCAGGCCCCACAGGTGGTCCCGGAAGTGGCGCTTGACCTCGCCGACCACCGTCGGCACGGCGTAGCTCTCGAAGGCGGTGCCGCGGTCCGGGTCGTAGCGCTTGACGGCCTTGACCAGGCCGAGCATGGCGACCTGACGCAGATCGTCCGCGGACTCGCCGCGGTTGCGGAACTGCCCGGCCAGCCGCTCGGCCATCGGCATCCAGGCCCGGACGACGTCCTGGCGCAGGGCCTCCTTCGCCGGGCCCTCCGGCATGGCGGAGATGCGGCGGAACCGGGCGTCGGTGTCGGGGGCGTCGTCGTGCGCATGCCGGCGCTTGCGGGAACGCACCTGCCGGGTGGGGGTCTCCCGGGTGTGCGTCTGGCGGGACTGTGCTCGTACGGCTGTCATGCGGCCGCGCCTCCCTTGGGCTATCGTATGGCACCGTGGGAGCAAACCGGACAAATGGGGCGACCACTCGGGACACGCCTGTCGCAGTTGTCCTGCTCCTGTGGCGTGCCTCCGGTCCGAAGCACTGAAGGTCGCGTGCCCGTCCGAGACCCTGCCAAACAAGGTTTCCCGCTGTGTTTTCTTCCCTGCGCGCCGGTTACCCGTTTCACCGCATCCGCGCACAAGGAGGGTCCGATGACCGAGTACGGCTACTTCCTGGCCGCCGAGGAACACGGTCCCGCCGAGCTGATCGAGCAGGCGCGGATGGCGGAACAGGCGGGGTTCACCTCGCTGTGGATCTCCGACCACTACCACCCCTGGAACCAGGCGCAGGGCCAGAGTTCGTTCGTCTGGTCCGTGATCGGCGCCCTGGCGCAGGCCACTTCGCTGCCCGTGCAGACCGCCGTCACCTGCCCGACGTTCCGCATGCACCCCGCCATCGTCGCCCAGGCGGCCGCCACCAGCGCGGTGCTGCTGGACGGCCGGTTCCGGCTGGGCGTGGGCAGCGGTGAGGCGCTGAACGAGCATGTGCTGGGCGACCGCTGGCCGCCGGCCCCGATCCGGCTGGAGATGCTGGAAGAGGCCGTGATGGTGATGCGCCAGCTGTTCGAGGGGCGCCGGGTCGACCACCACGGCAAGCACTACACGGTGGAGAACGCCCGGCTGTACACGGTCCCCGACGAGCCGGTGCCCATCGACATCGCCGCGTTCGGCGAGGCCGCCTGCGCGCTGGCCGGGCGGGTCGGCGACGGCTTCATCACCATGGGCCCCGACGCGGAACTGGTGGAGCGGTTCCGGCGCGGCAGCGGCGCGAGCGGCAACCACAAGCCCGTACGCGGCGGCCTGAAGGTGTGCTGGGGCCCGGACGCCGACGAGGCGCTGCGCACCGCACACCGGCTGTGGGCGGTCGAGTCGCTGCCCGGCCAGCTGCTGACGACGCTGCCCACCCCGGCCCACTTCGAGCAGGCCGCCGAACTCATCACGCCCGAGCGGATGGCGGAGAGGGTGACCTGCGGCGACGACATCGACGCGCACATCGGCGCGCTGTCCGCCTACGCCGAGGCCGGGTTCGACACCGTCTACGTCAACCAGATCGGCCCCGACCAGCGCGGCTTCTTCGACTTCTACCGCACCAAGGTGCTGCCGCAGCTGGCCGGTTGAGCCCGTCGGGCGCCCCCGGGACCTCGCGGTTCCGCCCCGGGCGATCCGACGCACCCGAGCACCCCCACAGGAGTGAGTGACCGACATGACCATGAAAGTCGCCGACTACGTCCTCGCCCGGCTGCGCGAGTGGGGCGTCGAGCATGTCTACGGGTACCCGGGCGACGGCATCAACGGCCTGCTCGCCGCCTGGGGGCGGGCGGAGAACGAACCCCGGTTCATCCAGGCCCGGCACGAGGAGATGGCCGCGTTCCAGGCCGTCGGCTACGCCAAGTTCAGCGGGCGGCTCGGCGTCTGCACGGCCACCTCGGGGCCGGGCGCCATCCACCTGCTGAACGGGCTGTACGACGCCAAGCTGGACCACGTCCCGGTGGTGGCGCTGGTCGGCCAGACCCACCGCAGCGCGATGGGCGGTTCGTACCAGCAGGAAGTCGACCTGCACAGCCTGTACAAGGACGTCGCCTCCGACTTCCTGGAGACCGTGACCGTCCCCGAGCAGCTGCCCAACGTCCTGGACCGGGCCATCCGCACCGCCTACGCCCGGCGCGCCCCCACCGCCGTGATCATCCCGGCGGACGTCCAGGAGCTGGACTACTCCCCGCCCACCCACGACTTCAAGATGGTGCCCTCCAGCCTGGACCGCAGCGGCTGGTCCGCGGTGCCCTCCCGCAGCTCGCTGGAGCGCGCCGCCGAGGTGCTGAACGCGGGCGACCGGGTCGCCATCCTGGTCGGCCAGGGCGCCGCCGGGGCGCGCGCCGAGGTGCGGGAGGTGGCCGACACGCTCGGCGCGGGCATCGCCAAGGCGCTCCTCGGGCTGGACGTGCTGAGCGACGACCTGCCGTATGTCACCGGGCCCATCGGGCTGCTGGGCACCCGCCCCTCGTACGAGCTGATGCGCGACTGCGACACCCTGCTGACGATCGGCTCCAGCTTCCCGTACACCCAGTTCCTGCCGGAGTTCGGCAAGGTCCGCGCCGTGCAGGTCGACCTCGACCCGCACATGATCGGGATGCGCTACCCGTACGAGGTCAACCTGGTCGGCGACGCGCGCGAGACGCTGCTGCGGCTGCTGCCGATGCTGCGCCGCAAGGAGGCCCGCGGCTGGCAGGAAGAGGTCACCGCGGGCGTACGGCGCTGGCGCGAGGTGATGGAGCAGCGCGCCGAGGTCTCCGCCGACCCCATCAACCCCGAGTACGTGGCCCACTGCCTGAACCCGCTGCTCCCCGACGACGCCATCCTCACCTGCGACTCCGGCTCCGTCGCCAACTGGTACGCCCGCCATGTGCGGATGCGCGGCCGGATGCGCGGCTCGCTGTCCGGCACGCTGGCCACCATGGGCAGCGGCGTGCCGTACGCGATCGGCGCCAAGTTCGCCCAGCCGGACCGGCCCGTGGTGGCCCTCGTCGGGGACGGCGCGATGCAGATGAACGGCATGGCGGAGCTGATCACCGCGGCCAAGTACCGCCACGCGTGGGACGATCCGCGGCTGATCATCGGCGTCTGGAACAACCAGGACCTCAACCAGGTGACCTGGGAGATGCGGGCGATGGGCGGCGCGCCCCAGTTCCTGCCCTCGCAGGAGATCCCCGACGTGTCCTCGGCGCGGTTCGCCGAATCGCTCGGCCTGAAGGGCATCCGGGTGGAGAAGCCCGAACAGGTCGAGCCGGCGTGGCGCGAGGCGCTGGGCGCGGACGGCCCGGTGTGCGTGGAGTTCCTGACCGACCCGGCTGTGCCGCCGATCCCGCCGCACGCCACGTGGGAGCAGATGGAGGCCACGCTCGGATCGATGGTCAAGGGCGACCCGGACCGCACCGGAATGGTGCGCCAGGGGCTGAAGGCGAAGGTGCAGGAGTACCTGCCGCACCGGTCGCACCGGGAGCCGCACCGGGACAAGAAGGCCGACGGCGGCGACGCGTGAGCGCAGGCATCTCGTGAAGATCGAGCGGCTGGACGTCACGGCCTACACGGTGCCGACCGACGCCCCCGAGGCGGACGCCACCCTCGCCTGGGACGAGACCACCGTCGTGGTGGTCGAGGCGCGCAGCGGGACGACCACCGGCCTCGGCTGGACCTACGCACCGGCCGACGCCGGGTCGGTGGTCTGCGACCTGCTGCGCGGCCATGTCCTGGGCCGCTCCCCCATGGACGTCGCGGGGACGAACGAGGCCATGGGCCGGGCCGTGCGCAACGCGGGCCGGCCGGGGCTGGTGTCCTGCGCGATCTCCGCGGTGGACATCGCGCTGTGGGACCTCAAGGCGCGGCTGCTGGAGCTGCCGCTGCCGCAGCTGATCGGCGCGGTGCACGACACCGTGCCGGTCTACGGCTCCGGCGGCTTCACCACGTACCACGACACCCATCTGGCCACCCAGCTGACCGGCTGGGTGCACGGCCAGGGCATCGAACGCGTCAAGATCAAGATCGGTGAGGCCTGGGGCCGGGCCGTCGAACGCGACCTCGCCCGGGTGGGCCACGCGCGCGACGCGATCGGCCCGCACGCCGAGCTGTACGTGGACGCCAACGGCGCGTACAACCGCAAGCAGGCGGTGCGCATGGGCCACGCGCTCGCCGAGCACGGGGTGGGCTGGTTCGAGGAACCGGTCTCCTCCGACGACCTGGAGGGCCTGCGGGTCGTGCGCGACCTGGTGGTCTGCGATGTCGCGGCCGGCGAGTACGGCTACATGCTGCCGTACTTCGCGCGGATGGCCCCGGTCGTGGACTGTCTGCAGGCCGACGCCACCCGCTGCGGCGGGCTCACCGTCTGGCTGCGCGCCGCCGCCCTCGCCGAGGCCACGGGGCTGGAGATCTCCGCGCACTGCGCGCCGCACGCCCACGCGCACGCGGCCGCGTGCGTACCGAACGTGCGCCACCTGGAGTGGTTCCACGACCACGCCCGCATCGAGTCCACCCTCTTCACCGGCGCCCTCGACCCCACCGGCGGCTCGGTGCGGCCAGGGGCGAGCGGCGCGCCGGGACACGGCATGTCCTTCCGCCACGAGACGGCGACGCCGTACCGGGTGCTGTGAACGGTTTCGGCACCGTCCTGCTGGCTACCCGCCGGGCCGACGACGGATGACATGACGCTACGGATGACGAATTCGGATGACGAATGACACCGGAAAGGACGTGAACGCAATGAAGGTCGCCTTCCTCGTCGCCCCCGAAGGCATTGAGCAGGTCGAACTCACCGATCCCTGGCAGGCGGTCCGCGACGCGGGCGGCACGCCCCGGCTGGTGTCCACCGCGTCCGGCCGCGTCCAGGGGTTCCACCACCTCGACAAGGCGGACACCTTCGAGGTCGACCAGACGGTGAAGGACGCCACCGTGGAGGAGTACGACGGCCTGGTGCTGCCCGGCGGGGTCGCCAACCCCGACTTCCTGCGCCTGGACAAGCGGGCCGTCGCCTTCGTCAAGGGCTTCTTCGACGCGGGCAAGCCGGTCGCCGCCATCTGCCACGCGCCCTGGACGCTGGTCGAGGCCGACGTCGTACGCGGGCGCACCCTCACCTCGTGGCCCAGCCTGCGCACCGACATCACCAACGCGGGCGGTGTCTGGGTGGACGAGCAGGTCAAGATCTGCGACGGCGGCCCCAACGTCCTGATCACCAGCCGCAAGCCGGACGATCTCAAGGCGTTCAACGAGGCCTTCGTCGAGGAGTTCGCGAAGGGAGCGGCCTGATGACCACCGAGCAGCCGGACCGCAAGGAGCGGCAGCGCGATGCGCACAAGGCACCCGACCCCGCCGAGGGGCCGCTGACCACCGACCAGGGCGTGGCGGTCGACCACACCGACGACTCGCTCTCGGCGGGCGAGCGAGGCCCCACGCTGATGGAGGACTTCCACTTCCGCGAGAAGCTCACCCACTTCGACCACGAGCGGATCCCGGAGCGGGTGGTGCACGCGCGCGGCGCGGGCGCCTACGGGTACTTCGAGCCGTACGAGTCCTGCGCGGAGTTCACCAAGGCCGCCTTCCTCCAGGACCCGTCCGTGCGCACCCCCGTCTTCGTACGGTTCTCCACCGTGCAGGGGCCGCGCGGCTCGGCCGACACGGTGCGCGACGTACGCGGCTTCGCCACCAAGTTCTACACCTCGGAGGGGAACTACGACCTGGTCGGCAACAACATGCCGGTCTTCTTCATCCAGGACGGCATCAAGTTCCCCGACTTCGTGCACGCGGTCAAACCCGAACCGCACAACGACATCCCGACGGGTGCCTCCGCGCACGACACCCTGTGGGACTTCGTCTCCCTCCAGCCCGAGACCCTGCACATGATGATGTGGCTGATGTCGGACCGGGCGATCCCGCGCAGCTACCGGATGATGCAGGGCTTCGGCGTGCACACCTTCCGGTTCGTGAACGCGAACGGCAAGGGCACGTTCGTGAAGTTCCACTGGAAGCCCAAGCTCGGCGTCCACTCCCTGGTGTGGGACGAGGCCCAGGAGTGCCAGGGCCGGGACCCCGACTTCAACCGGCGCGACCTGTGGGACGCCATCGAGGCGGGCGAGTACCCGGAGTGGGAGCTGGGGGTGCAACTGGTGCCGGAGGAGGACGAGTTCAACTTCGACTTCGACCTGCTCGACGCCACGAAGCTCATCCCGGAGGAGCAGGTGCCGGTACGGCCCATCGGCCGCATGGTCCTGGACCGCAACCCGCACAACTTCTTCGCCGAGACCGAACAGGTCGCCTTCCACACCGCCAACGTCGTACCCGGCATCGACTTCACCAACGACCCGCTGCTCCAGGCCCGTAACTTCTCCTACCTGGACACGCAGCTGATCCGGCTCGGCGGCCCCAACTTCGCCCACCTCCCGGTCAACCAGCCCGTCGCCCCCGTCCGCACCAACCAGCGCGACGGCTACCACCAGAGCACGATCCACACCGGGACGAACTACTCC
Source organism: Streptomyces sp. NPDC019937 (assembly GCF_040631655.1). Taxonomy (NCBI): domain Bacteria; kingdom Bacillati; phylum Actinomycetota; class Actinomycetes; order Kitasatosporales; family Streptomycetaceae; genus Streptomyces; species Streptomyces sp. NPDC019937. The sequence continues at coordinate 12,706 of NZ_JBEYAL010000082.1, read as the reverse complement.
CCCAACTCGCTGGGCGGCGGCTGCCCCGCCCTCGCCGGGGCGGACGGCTACGCCTACACCCACTACGCGGAGCGCGTCGACGGCGACAAGATCCGCAAGCGCAGCCCCAGCTTCAAGGACTTCTACAGCCAGGCCGCCATGTTCTGGAACAGCATGAGCGACTGGGAGCGCAAGCACATCGTCGACGCCTTCCGCTTCGAGCTGGGCAAGGTCGGCGCGGTGCGGGTGCGGGAGCGTACGGTCGGCGAGCTGGCCCACATCGACTACGGCCTGGCCACCGCGGTCGCCGAGGGCATCGGCGTCGCCAACCCCGCCCCGGTCAACGACAACCACAAGCCCGTCGCCTCCCCCGCCCTCAGCCTGGACAACCTGGGCGGCGACCACTCCATCCGCACCCGCACCGTCGCGGCGCTCGTCACGGACGGCGTGGACGCCGAACAGCTCACCCGGGCCCAGGAGGCGCTGACCGCCGAGGGCGCCGTCGTCGAAGCGCTCGCGGCCCACGACGGCAAGGTGCGCGGCAACGACGGCAACGGCTACGCGGTCGACCGCGCCCTGCCGACCGTCGCCTCCGTCCTGTACGACGCCGTCCTGCTGCCCGGCGGTCCCCCCGGCACCCCCGACCTGGCCTCCGACGAAGCCGCCATGCGCTTCGTCCGCGACGCCTACCGGCACGGCAAGCCGATCGGCGCCCTGGGCTCCGGTGTCGGCCTCCTCACCGCCCTCAACCCCGACGGCCTGCACCTGTCCGCCGCCCACGGCCAGGTCTGCGCCGACCGGGGCGTGGTCACCGATACGACGACGGGCACGGCGAGCGAGGAGTTCACCCGCGCCTTCGCCGAAGCGATAGCCGCCCACCGTCACTGGACCCGCCCCCCGGCCCGCCCCTGACCACACCCCGCGGCGCGTCGGCCCCGCATCCCGAGCCGGGGTGCGGGGCCCGGGGCGCAGGCGCGGTGCGGGGCCCGGGGCGGAGAAGCCCGGCGGGGCCCGGGGCGCGGCCCCGGTTCGCTACGGTTCGCGGCCCAGCAGGGCCAGGAGCTTCGTTTGGGCGTCGGCATTCGGCGGCGGGTCCACCGGGGCCGCGAAGAGGCCGCTCTTCTCCAGGTCCGCCGCGTACGGCGCGACCTCCCGTACGGAGAAGTCGACCAGCGGCTTGGGGAGCCGTTCGTCGGCGCCGATGGCCCGGGCCAGATCCCACGCGTGGACGGTCGCGTCGGCGGTCATCTGGGCGCAGTACTCCGTGGCGGGGCTCGGGCCGTAGGAGAGGGCGACGGTGCGTTCCAGGGCGCCGGGCTCGTGGAAGGCCGTACGGGCGACGGCGGCGACCGCGTCCCAGGTGGCGATGGGGTCGTCGCCGAGCTGGTCGCCGGACAGGACGTCGTCCTCACCGCCGGGGCGCGCGCCCTCGCGGAGCAGCGCCGGGACCCACATCTGCTCGACGGCGAGGTGGTTCACCAGGTCCCGCACGGTCCATTCGGTGCAGGGCGTGGGGTCGTCCCACTGGTCGGGCCGTACGGCGTGCACCCGCTCGGTGAACAGGTCCAGCGCCTCACCGTGTCTGGCCAGCAGCGGATTGTCCGCGGCCGGGCTCGGGTTCGCGGAGGTGTCAGTCATGCGCGCCGGGTACCCGCGCGCGCAGGGGTTAACAAACACGCAGAGGCGCCGGGCACGGGCCCCTGATCTCCCGTGCCCGGCGCCGCCCTCACTCCCTGCGGGCCGCTCGGCCACACGCCGGGTCCCCTGACCCAGGGGCCTCAAACCTCCCGTAAGAATCCGTGTCGATGCCGTGGTGACGGGTACGCGGGAGGGACGAAACACCCGGACCGCCGGGAGGGAGTACATGCGACTCGGATTTCTGAATCCGCTGTTCGAACGCCCAGGCCCCTGGGCAACCGTCTACGTCGACACCTCGCACCCCGACCAGTCCGCGGCCGAGGAGCACGAACGCTCCGCCCGCGAGGCATGCCGCCGACTGGAGCAGCAGGGCGCCGACGCGCGCACGTGCCGTGCGGTGTACGACGAGCTGACGACGGTGACACCGGCCACCGAGCCGGTGGGCCGGGCCGTCTTCGCCTCGCGCGGCGAGGTGGTGCTCGACCCGTCGCTGACGGCGCCGCCCCAGGGCGCGCCGCACGCGTGCTGGTCGGCGCTGCCGCATGTGGGGCCGCTGATGGAGCTGGCGGGGGACGATCCGTCCTGCCTGGTGGCGTACATCGACCGCACGGGCGCGGACTTCGAGCTGCGCGGCGCGCGCGGCGAGAAGGACGTGGGGCAGGTGACCGGGCAGCAGTGGCCGGTGCACCGCACCGCGTCGGCCGACTGGTCGGAGCGCCATTTCCAGCTGCGGACGGAGAACACCTGGGAGCACAACGCGGGGCTGATCGCGGACGAGCTGCGGGCCCGCCAGGAGGAGACGCGGGCCGATCTGGTGCTGCTGGTGGGGGACGCGCGCGAGCGGCGCGCCGTTCACGACCGGCTGCCGGAGCAGCTGCGCCCGAGGGCCGCGGAGAGCGAGCACGGCGGCCGGGCCGCCGGTTCGGCCTCGCCCGGTACGCACGCCGCCCGCCTGCTGGACCGCGACGTGGACGAGGTGCGGGCCCGGCACGTGCACGACCGCACCGAGGAGGCGATGGAGCGGTTCCGGGCGGGCCGCGTGCCCACGGACGGCCGCGTGACGGCGGCGGAAGGCGTTCCGGCGCTGGTCGACGCGGCGCGCGAGCACCGCATCGGCACGCTGCTGATCCGGCCGGACGGCACCGATCTGTACCGCGAGGTATGGGCGGGGGCCGAGCCGGACCAGGTGGCGATGCGCCGTACCGACCTGCAGTACCTGGGCGACGCCCGGCCGGTCGCGGTGCGCGCGGACGACGCGCTGATCCGTTCGGCCGCGGCCACCGGCGCCGAGGTGCTGACGGTGCCGCCGGGCAACGGCGGGGAGGAGGCGAACGGCGCCCCGGTCGGGGGACTGGGCGCACTGCTGCGCTGGCCGTACGAGGGCGGCGCGACGCAGTGAACTCTCGGGGACATGACCATCCCACGAGCACTACGGACCCATGAAGGAAGGGGACCGACATGCAGCGAGGCAGCGACCGGCTGAGCGTTCACCGGGACGAGGAGATGAAGCAGGAGCTTCAGGGCCTGATCCGTTCCGGCCATCCGACCCGGGTCGAGGAGTGGCACGACCCGGAGCCCGCCGCCGATGACGACCCGGAGGTGACGACCGGTCCGGTGCCGTCGCCGGGGACGATCGGCGAGGCGGAGGCGCTCCGCTTCGAGTTCGCCCGCCATCTGGGCCGCACCACGTTCCCGGCGGAACGGAGCGCCGTGCTGCGCGTGCTGCACGAGCGGCACGCACCGGACCGGCTGATCGCCCTGGCCCAGGAGCTGCCCGCCCACGAGACGTTCCGCACCGTGCAGGAGGTGGTCTCCGCGCTGGGCCTGCGCCCCGAGGCGTAGGGTCCGCCCGTCCCACGCGGGACCCCGAAGAAGGCGAGCGAGATGCCGCAGTACGTGAAAGACGTCATGACGCCCACGGTCACCTGGGTGCGTCCCGATGCCTCGCTGGTGGAAGCGGCGCAGCTGATGCGCGCGCAGGACATCGGCGGGGTGTTCGTGGCGCTCCACGGTGAGCTGCTGGGCGTGCTCACCGACCGCGACATCACGCTGCGCGCGGTCGCGGAGGGCGTCGATCCGCTGACGGTCAGCTGCCATCTGATGTGCACCCCGGACCCGGTGACCATCGGCCCCGACCAGGAGGTCACCGAGGCGGCCGCGCTGATGCGACGGCATGAGGTGCGGCGACTGCCGGTGGTCCGGTCGGGCCGCCCGGTGGGCGTGGTGAGCATGCGGGATCTGGAGCGGGGACGGGCACCCACCTGAGGGTGGGACCGGACGCCAAGAGGGCGGCGGAGAGCGGCGGTTGCCGCTTCCCGCCGCCCTCTTTCACACCTCCTGACGTCCACATGGCAAGACAACTCTTCTCGTCATGCGAGATGGCGGCGTACGGTGGTGATCGCTTCCGATCGCGGTCGACTCGATGAGGAGTTCCGTCATGCCGAACGACGCCGTCTACACCCACGGACACCACGAGTCGGTGCTGCGCTCGCACACCTGGCGCACGGCCGCCAACTCCGCGGCCTATCTGACCGGCCATCTGGAACCCCATATGCGGATCCTGGACATCGGCTGCGGCCCCGGCACCATCACCGCCGACCTGGCCGAGCTGGTGCCCCGGGGCGAGGTCGTCGGCGTCGACGCGGAGCCCGCCGTCCTGGAGCGGGCCGCGCGGACGGCCGACGAGCGCGGGCGGGCCAATCTCCGCTTCGCGGTCGCCGACATCCACGATCTGGACTTCCCCGACGACTCCTTCCACGTCGTCCACGCCCACCAAGTGCTCCAGCACGTCGGCGACCCGGTGCGGGCGCTGCGCGAGATGCGACGGGTGTGCGCGCCGGGCGGCATCGTCGCGGCCCGCGACAGCGACTACGCCGCCATGACCTGGCATCCGCGGGTGCCCGGGATGGACGCCTGGCTGGACCTCTACCGCCGGGTCGCCCGGGCCAACGGCGGCGAGCCGGACGCGGGGCGCCGGCTGCGGTCCTGGGCCCTGGCGGCGGGCTTCGACGGCGCCGCCATCACCTCCTCCGCTAGCGCGTGGTGCTACGCCACCCCCGAGGAGCGGGCGTGGTGGAGCGGGCTGTGGGCGGACCGTACGGTCGCGTCCTCGTACGCCCGGCGCGCGGTGGAGGGCGGCCATGCCACGGAGGCGGAGCTGCGGGGCATCGCGGACGCCTGGCGCGAGTGGGGCGGCCGGGACGACGGCTGGTTCGCCGTCCTGCACGGTGAGCTGCTGTGCCGCGTCTGACGTGCGGTTGAGGTTCAACTAGGCTCGCCCGCATGGACATCATGGGGACTTCACTGCGGGTCTGCGTCGACGATCTGGACTCCGCCATCAGCGTCTACGAACGGCTCACCGGCGCCGAGGCGTCCCGCTTCCAGCGCGGCGGCGTCTCGGTCGCGGCGGTCGGCTGTTTCTTCCTGATGAGCGGCCCGGAGTCGGAGATGGAGATCCTCCGCAAGATCACGGCGACGATCGCGGTGAAGGACGTGGACGAGGCGATCTCCGACCTGACGGCGGTCGGCGCGCAGATCGTCGCGGGCCCGATCCCCGCCCCCACCGGCCGCATGCTGGTGGCCCGTCACCCGGACGGTTCGATCTTCGAGTACGTGGACCGCAACCCCGGCGCCTGACAGCGCACCCGACCGGCCGGCGGGGGCGCCTGTCCCGGCGCTCCCGCCGACCGGGTGATTACGCGGGCCCCAGCATGTCGCTGGTCATGGCCCAGCGGTCATGGTCGCGCCACGCGCCCTCGATGTAGAGGAAGTCGGGCGAGAAGCCCTCCAGCCGGAAGCCGAGCCGCTTGACGAGCGCGGTCGACGCCTCGTTGCCGGGCTGGATGTTGATTTCGATCCGGTGCAGCCCGAGCGGCCCGAAGGCCTGCCGCAGCACCAGTTCCAGCCCCTCGGACATGTAGCCGCGCCCGGCGGCGGGCGGGAAGGCGCCGTAGCCGATCGAACCGCACTGGAACGCGCCGCGCACGATGTTGTTGATGTTGATGAATCCGGCGAGCGCGCCGGTCTCCCGTACGCAGACCAGGTAGCCGCGCCGGTCCCCCCGCTCCAGTTGGGTGATGAAGCCCTCGTAGGCCTCGTCGGTCGTGGGCATGGTCAGCCAGGGGCGGTGGAAGGCGATGTTTTCCCGCGCGAGCCGGACGAATTCGGGGCCGTCCTCACGCCGATGGGGCCGGATGGCCGCGCGGGCTCCCTCGGCGAGATACGCATGATCAGGCATTGGCCAATGATCGTACGGAGGCCCGTCCTACGCCACCGCCTTCGATGACGCCAGGCCCATCGGGTCACATCCATGAACACCCTCCGCGAAGGACCCTCTTGGCTCTTCAGGTCCGACGGAGACCTCAACACCAGGTCAGCGCTGCGGAATAAGTGCTTCATAGGTCATTGACCGAGTGCATGCAGAACCGTATGGTCCTGCGCACCACTCGTTGACTGTTCACAGGGATGAACATATCGCCAGGAGAGCACCATGGCACAGCAGGGTCCCCCCGGCCAGGACGCGGCGCCCGCCCCGGAGCTGGTCGACCGGGCGGTGAGCAAGTTCTTGCGGCGCGTCATGCCGATGCTGGTGTTGATGCTGGTCGTCAATCAGATGGACCGCACCAACGTCGGGTTCGTGCAGGACGACCTCAGTGCCGACATCGGAGTCGGCGCCGCCGCCTACGGCTTGGGCGCCGGGCTGTTCTTCATCAGCTACGCCATCTTCGAAGTGCCGAGCAACATGCTCATGGAGCGCTTCGGCGCCCGCGTCTGGCTCACCCGCATCATGATCAGCTGGGGAGCGGTGACGCTCGCCATGTGCTTCATGCACGGCGCCACCTCCTTCTACGTGCTGCGCTTCCTGCTCGGCATCGCGGAGGCGGGGTTCTTCCCGGGCGTCATGTACTACATGACCACCTGGCTGCCCGACTCCTACCGGGGCAAGGCCAGCGCCATCTTCCTCGGCGGCTCCGCGACCGCGTACATCGTCACCGGCCCGATCAGCGGCGCGTTCCTCGAAATGCACGGCATCGGCGGCTTCGCGGGCTGGCGCTGGATGTTCGCCATGGAGGGCGCCATCTCGATCGCGGTGGGCCTCGTCGCCGCGTTCTTCCTCGTCTCCCGGATCGGCGACGCCCGCTGGCTCACGCCCGAGGAGCGCACGGCCCTGAGCGCGGCGCTCGAACGCGACCGGGAGACCCGCAGCCGCGAACCCAAGGTGTCCCGGTGGCGTCTGGTGCTCCACCCGCAGGTCGCGCTGCTCACCCTCGTCTTCTTCGCCATGGCGCTGACCGGCTACGCCATCACCTTCTGGCTGCCGAGCCTGGTCGACGACATCGGCGGTCTTTCGCCCTTCCAGATCGGCCTGCTCTCGGCCATTCCGTGGATCTGCGCGGTCATCGCCATGTACACCATGAGCCGCTACACCGACCGCATGCCGGACCGGCGCCCCTACCTCGCCATCGTGCTGGTGCTCTCGGCCGTCGGCACCTTCCTCGCCACCCTCGGCTCCCCGTGGTTCGGGCTCGCGGCCCTCACCCTGGCCGCCGTCGGCAGCAAGTGCGGCGCCAACCTCTTCTGGCCGCTGGCCCAGTCCAGCCTCGACCTCAAGGTCACGGCCTCCGGGCTCGCCGTGATCAACTCCCTCGGCAACCTGGGAGGGTTCGTCGCCCCGACCCTCTTCGGCTACCTGGAGGAGACCACGGGCAGCACCAACGGCGGGCTCTACTCGCTCTCCGCCGCCTCCCTGGTCGCCGTCATCGGGGTCTACCTGCTGCGCCGCCCGGCGGCCGGGACCGGGACCGCTGCCGGCACCGAGACCCCCGCCCCGGCGCCCGCGCCCTCCGCGACCTGACCATCCGCGACTGACCCTCCGGGGTGACCCCGGCCCGGGCTATCCGGCCCGGCCGGGACCGCGCAGGGCCATGGCCGCCGCGTAACCGGACTCCACGGGGACGTCGATCAGCGCCCACGGGCCCACCGGCACCGGCTCCCGGCCGGTGCCGACGTAGTCCTGCGCCGGGTCCTGGGACAGCCCGGTGCCGATGCCCTTGAGATACGCCTCCTTGCGCGTCCAGCAGCGGCCGAAGGCGGCGGGACGGTCCGCGGTCGGCAGCGCGTCCAGCTCGGCGCGCTCCCTGGGGTGGAGGCTCTGGGCCACCTGGTCCACCACGGAGGCCGGCTGCAGCTTCTCCACATCGGCCCCGACCGGAGTCCCGGCGAAGGCGAAGAGCACCAGGTCACCGGCGTGCGACATATTGAAGTGGAACGGGGAGCCGACCACCGCGGGGCGGCCGTGCGGACCACCGCAGCCGGGGCAGTCCTCGCGGGTGAACGGAACGGCCGCCGGGTCCACGCCCAGATAGCCGCCGAGCAGCTGCCGCAGCCCCATGTGGGCCGCCGTGTACCGCTCCCGGTCCTCGGCGCGCAGGAACCTCCCGGCCCGCTCCAGCTCCTCGGCGTCGAGGATCTTGCCGGGTGCGGCGGCGTCCAGACCGGCGGTGTACGCCGAGACGCTGAGCAGCCAGGTCTCGGGCTCGCCGCCCTGCGGCCACCCACCGGCCAGGGCGGTGGGCAGCGGCTCACGGCCGACGAGGCGCGGGGCCCGTGCGGTGGTCAACTGGTCCCTCCGATACGAATGATGGCGAAACAGCTCGCATGGCGGATCGTGGCGCTGGCGCTCACGCTACCGCTCCCCCGCTGCCGATGCCCCACAGAGCGCTCATCTCCGCAGCTCCAGCGCGGGCACCCCCGCCTCCGGGAGGCCGAAAACCCGGGCGTACAGGGACAGTTCGGCCTCCAGGGCGCGGACCATGGTGCCGGCGCGGCGGAAGCCGTGGCCCTCGCCCTCGAAGGTGAGATACGCGTGCGGCACCCCGCGCCCCGCCATCGCCGCCAGGAACCGCTCGCACTGCGCGGGCGGGCAGATCGTGTCGTCCAGCCCCTGGAGCAGCAGGAACGGCGCGGTGATCCGGTCGGCCCGGTGCAGCGGGGAACGCTCCCGGTAGCGGTCCGGGACCTCGGCGACCGGGCCGATCAGCGATTCGGCGTACCGGGATTCAAAGTCATGGGTCTCGCCGGTGACCCAGGCGGCGGGGTCGAGGATCGGGTAGATGACCGTGCCGCACGCGTACAGCCCGGTGGCGGTGAGCGACACCGCCGCCGTCCAGCCGCCCGCGCTGCCCCCGCGGATCGCCAGCCGGGCCCGGTCGGCGACGCCCTCGTCGGCGAGCGCCGCGGCGACGGCGGCGCAGTCCTCGACGTCGGCCACGCCCCACCGCTCGCGCAGCCGGTCGCGGTAGGCGCGGCCGTAGCCGGTGGACCCGCCGTAGTTGACCTCGACGACGCCGATGCCGCGCGAGGTGAAGTACGCGATCTGCAGATCGAGGACGAGCGGTGCCCGCCCGGTGGGCCCGCCGTGCGCCCACACCACGTAGGGCGGCAGCTCGCCGGGCGGCGCGGTGCGGCCGGGGTTGTGGGGCGGGTAGAGGTGGGCGTGGATCTCGCGGCCGTCCGCGCCGGTGAAGGTGCGGACCCGCGGCCGCGGGTAGTACGCGGGGTCGACGGGGTCGGTGTGGGCGCTGCCGATGACGCGGGCGTGGCCGGTGCGGGTGTCCAGCTCCACGACCTCGTGCCCGCTGCGCGGGCTCGCGGCGACGCCGACGACCCGGGTGCCGTCCACGGCGAGCGTCGGCTCCCACTCGGTCCACGGCCCGGCGACATCGGCCAGCTCACCGGTCTCGGGGTCGAGGATCCCGAGCGTCTGGGCGCCCCGCCCGTGCAGTACGGCGACGAGCCCGCCGTCCAGCGGCGCGAACCAGCGGTGCCCGAGCTTCCACAACGGCCCCCCGAACTCCTCCTGGCGGGGGCACAGGGTGCTGCTCGCGAAGGCGTCGCCGCCCGCCGTGGCCGGGTCGATCCGGTTCAGGTTCCACCAGCCGCCGAGGTCCGAGACGAACAGCAAGGAGCCGTCGGTCGCCCACTCGGCCTGCGCCACCGATTCATCGGTGCCCCCCACGAGCGGCCGCACCCCGGTGAACGGGCCGTCGTCCGCCACCTCGGCGACCATCACCACCGTGCCGTCCCACGGCATCCGCGGGTGGTCCCAGGCGATCCACGCGACGCGGCGGCCGTCCGGTGCGAGCCGGGGGCCGGTGACGAAGTCATGGCGGGCGTCGGTGAGTTCGCGCAACCGAGTGCGGTCCTCGGCGGCCGAGCCGTCCAGCGGTACGGCGGCGATCACGCGCCGCACGTCGGTCGGCCGCCCGCCCGTGGACTCCTCCAGGACGCACCACACCTCGCCGCGGTCGGGGTGGAGCCGGAGGTCCGCCCAGCGCAGGCCCTCGCCCACCTCCGACACCGGGGTCAGCGGGCGCGGCGGGGCGCCCGCCGGGGTGTCCGGCTCGTACGCGTACAGCCGCTGGTCGGCGAAGTGGACGAACACCACCAGCGGGCCGCCGGCCGGGCGCGGCGCCGCGGCCCAGGGGGTGCCGCCGTACCCCATGACCGTGCTGCGCGCGTTCCACGGCGGGGGCAGCACCGGCTCCTCGGTGCCGTCGGCCCGCAGCCGCACCAGCGCGCGGCGGCCGCCCTCGGCGGGGCGGGGCGCGGTCCACCACACCTCGGGCCCGACCGTGCCCACGTACTCGGGGTGGCCGTCGCGGGAGGCGGCGAGGGCGGCGTCGACCGGGGAGGGCCAGGTCCCGTACGGGGCCGTGGCCATGACGACCTGCTGCGCCACCGGCTCACGCCCTCCGCAGGAAGTGGTCGAGCACCCGGACGCCGAAGTGCAGGGCGTCGACCGGCACCCGCTCGTCCACGCCGTGGTAGAGCGCCTGGTAGTCGAAGCCCTCGGGCAGCCGCAGCGGCGAGAAGCCGTATCCGCGGATGCCGAGCCGGGAGAACTGCTTGGCGTCGGTGCCGCCCGACATGCAGTACGGCACGGCGTGGCCGCCCGGGTCGAAGCGCTGGACGGCGGCGCGCATCGCCTCGTACGTGGGTGCCTCGGGCCCGACCGGGGCCTGCAGCGGGACCTCGCGGTGGTGGAACTCCCAGTCGACGTCCGGGCCGGTGAGCCGGTCGAGGGTGTCCCGGAACTCGTCCTCGCCGCCGGGCAGCATCCGCCCGTCGACATAGGCGGTGGCGCTGCCCGGAATCACATTGATCTTGTAACCGGCCTCCAGGACCGTCGGGTTGGCGCTGTTGCGCACGGTCGGCTCGATGAGGGCGGCGGCCGGGCCCAGCTTGGCGAGCAGTTCGTCGACGTCGAAGCCGGGCGCGTCCACGTCGGCCGGGATGTCCTGCAGCGCGGCGATCTCGGTGAGCGCCGCCTTGACGGTGGGCGTCAGCCGGACCGGCCAGCGGTGGTCGCCGATGCGGGCGACGGCGGCGGCCAGCCGGCTGACCGCGTTGGCCCGGTTGACCTTCGAACCGTGTCCGGCCCGGCCGTGCGCGGTGAGCTTCAGCCAGGCCGTGCCGCGCTCCCCCGCCGCGATGGGGTAGAGCCGCAGCCCGGGCCCGGCGTGGAAGGTGAAGGCGCCGGATTCGCTGATGCCCTCGGTACAGCCCTCGAACAGCTCCGGGTGCTGGTCGGCGAGGTAACCGGAGCCCCAGGCGGCGCTGTCCTCCTCGTCGGCGGTGAAGGCCAGCACGATGTCCCGGCGGGGCCGCGCCCCGGCCCGCGCCCAGGCCCGGACGACGGCGAGGACCATCGCGTCCATGTTCTTCATGTCGATGGCGCCCCGGCCCCACACCACCCCGTCACGGACCTCACCGGAGAAGGGGTGCACGGTCCAGTCGGCGGGCTCGGCCGGCACCACGTCCAGATGGCCGTGGACGAGCAGCGCGGGCGCGGCCGGATCGGTGCCCTCGATCCGGGCGACCACATTGGTGCGCCCCGGCGACCGCTCCAGCAGCGTGGGGTCGATGTCGACGTCGCTGAGCATCTCCGCCACGTACTCGGCGGCCGGGCGCTCCGAGCACTCCCCGCCGCCGCGGTTGGTGGTGTCGATGGCGATCAGCTCGGAGGTGAACCGCACCACCTCCTCCAGTGCCTGGGCGTCGATCGGGTCGTGCGCCTCCGGGCGGGCCGTGTCAGCCATAGTGCTCCTCCACCGCGGCCGATACGACCGTCGTGACCGCCTTGAAGCAGCGGATCCCCTCGTACATGGTCGGTGAGGTGTAGGCGACGCGCCGCTCGCCGCTGCGCTCCACGCCCGGTACGACGCTCGCCGCCCCCACCAGATGCTCGGCGTCGAATTCCAGCTCGATCGTGAACGGGCCCCGGTGCGGGGGTTCGTGGCGCACCGCCAGCTCGGTGGCCTCCCGCGCCGCCTGGCGGATGTCCGCGGCGGTGCGGGCGGGGGTGCGGCACACCGCCGCATACCGCGAGACGTAGTCCTTGACGGCGACACACCGGGCGTCCGGCGCATAGCCCTTGGCGTCCTCGCAGGTCTTGTCGTCGCCGGTGACCAGCACCACCGGCACGCCGTATTCGGCGGCCACGAGCGCGTTGAGCAGGCCCTCACTGGCCCGGGCGCCGTTCGCCCAGACGCCGGTCACGGAGTTGGGCAGGTAGGTGTGGGCGAGCACGCCCTTGGTGCCCGCGCCGGTGTGATAGCCGATGAACGCCACCCCGTCCACATCGCCGTGCTGCACCCCCTCGACCATGCTCAGGGTCTTGTGCCGCCCGGTGATCATCTGCGCCCGCTGGTCCAGCTTCTCCAGCAGCAGATTGCGCATGGACGAGTGCGCCTCGTTGATGAGGACCTCATCGGCACCGCCGTCGAAGAACCCCTGCACCGCCGCGTTCACATCCGAGGTGAACGGATGCCGGAAGCGCTCCCACTGCGGGGTGCCGGGCAGGACGTCACCCGGCCAGGTCACACCGGTGGCACCCTCCATGTCGGCGCTGATGAGGATCTTCATGGTTCGTTACGTTACGCGCTGCACGGGGACCGAACCACCCCTGTGGATAACCCCTCTAGGGGGTGTCTTGTGGATCAGGCCGGATCAGCGAGCGGCGTCTGGTGCGGTGCATCGCAACCCGCGTGAGGAGAGCGCAGCGGCGCTGCGTGCGACGAGCGCGGGG
>NZ_JBEYAL010000081.1:0-20157 GCF_040631655.1 Streptomyces sp. NPDC019937 | reverse complement strand
GAGAGCGCAGCGGCGCTGCGTGCGACGAGCGCGGGGCCGCGAGGTGCCGCCCGCCGCGCCAGCGGCTGATGTCACAGCGGCGTCGGGAGCCCGGCATGATCCACACGACACCCCCTAGCCCATCGGGTCCCCCCGGTGCGCCGAACAGCGCGTCATCGCCACCGCTTTGGCGGGACAATGAGCGGGCATACAGCCAGGTGCGGGCAGGAGAGGCGGTGGGCGCGGTGGAGCTTCCCGTGGTCGTCGGGGTCGACGGTTCGGACGCCGCCTCCGACGCGCTGGACTGGGCCGCCGAGATGGCGGCCCGGCGGCGGCTCCCCCTGCGCATCGTGCACGCCTCCCTGTGGGAGCGGTACGAGGGCTACGTGCCCGCGACGGCCGCCGACCGCCCCACCGAGCGCCTGTACAGCGAGACCGTGCTGGCCACCGCCGCCGAGCGGGCCGGGCGGCGCGCCCCGGCGCTGAAGGTGATGACCGACCTCGCGGCCGAGGACGCGGTGACCGCCCTGCTGCGCGCCGGTCAGAGCGCGGAGGCGGTGGTCGTCGGGTCGCGCGGGCGCGGCGAGTTCGCGTCCCTGCTGCTGGGCTCGGTCGGGCTGGGCATCGCGGCCCGGGCGTCCTGCCCGGTGATCGTCGTCCGGGGCCGTCCGGAGGGCGTGCGGGGCCGGATGAACCGCGTCGCGGTGGGCATCGCCGAGCGCGAGCGCCCGGGCGAGCACGACCAGGCCCCGCCCTCCCCCGCCGTCGCCTTCGCGCTCCGGGAGGCCCTGCTGCGCGGCTGCGAGCTGGCGGCGGTGCACGCCTGGCGCTGCGCGGGACCGGAGGACCACGGACCGCACGAGGACCACGCCGGGCACGCCGCCGAGCTGCTGGACGAGGCGCTGGGCGGGGTGACGGAGATGGCGCGGCCGCCCGTCCCCGTGGCCTACCGCGCGGTCGAGGGCCCGGCCCGCAAGGCGCTGCTGGACGCGTCGGACCTCGCCGACCTGCTGGTGGTGGGCGCCCGGCGGCGGCAGGGGCACTTCGGCATGCAGCTGGGCCTGGTCAACCACGCCGTACTGCACCACGCCCGCTGCCCGGTGGCCGTGGTCCCGCAGCCCTGATGGCCCTTCCCTCTCGATACGCTGTGTCTCGCGGCGGCAACGATGGGGGACCAAAGGGGGGAACGGCGTGTCGGGCACAGCGGATCAGGGGCGTCATCCCGCGCTGCCTCAACTCCGGCTGGATCAGCTCCTGGACGAACTGCAGGCGCGGCTGGACGCCGCGCGGGCCACGCAGGGGCGGATGCACAGCCTGCTGGAGGCCGTGCTCAGCGTGGGCCGTGAGCTGGACCTGGAGCAGGTGCTGCGGCGGATCGTGGAGGCGGCGGTGCTGCTGGCGGACGCGGAGTACGGGGCGCTGGGCGTGGTCGACCGGCACCGGCTCTCGCAGTTCCTGCCGGTGGGCATAGCGGAGGATCTCGCGCACCGGATCGGCCCGCTGCCGAGCGGCCACGGCCTGCTGGGCGAGCTGATCCGCCATCCGCAGCCGCTGCGGCTGACCGATCTGTCCGAGCATCCGGCGAGCCAAGGCTTCCCGGCGCACCATCCGCCGATGCGCTCGTTCCTGGGGGTGCCGATCCGGGTCCGGGACCAGGTGTTCGGCAATCTGTATCTCACGGAGAAGCGCGGTGGCGCGCAGTTCGACCCCGATGACGAGGCGGTGCTGACCACCTTGTCGGTCGCCGCCGGGGTGGCCATCGACAACGCCCGGCTGTACCACGAGAGCCGCCGCCGGGAGCAGTGGCTGGAGGCGCTGGGGGTGATCACGCGCACGCTGCTGGCGGGCACTCCGGCGGCCGAGGTGCTGAGCCTGATCGCCCGGCTGGCCCTCCAGGTCTCGCTGGCCGATTCGGCGGCCATCCTGCTGCCCGCTCCGGGCACGGACAGCCTGATGGTGGAGGTCGCCGAGGGGCATGACGCGGAGCGCATCAGCAGTCTGGTGGTGCCCTCCGACGGCTCGCTGGCCGGTCTCGCGGTGCGCACCGGGCGGCCCGCGGTGGCGAGCGACGTACGGACCGACTCCCGGGCGCGGGCCTGGCCGCTGCCGGACCAGGAGAGCGAGTTCGGCCCGCTGGTGGCCGTACCGCTGGTCGCCCACGAGCGGTCCACCGGGGCGCTGCGGCTGTGCCGGCTGGCGGGGCGGCCCGCGTTCGACGACCACGAGGTGGAGCTGCTGTCGGGCTTCGCCGCGCAGGCGGCGCTCGCGCTCGAACTGGCCCGGCACCGTGCCGAGTCCGAGCATCTGGCGCTGCTGCACGACCGCGACCGGATCGCCCGTGACCTGCACGATCTGGCGATCCAGCGGCTGTTCGCGACGGGGCTGACGCTGCAGAGCGCGAGCCGGCTGATCGAGCATCCGGAGGCGGGTGAGCGGGTCGGCCGGGCGGTGGACGACCTGGACGAGACGATCAAGATCATCCGTTCGACGATCTTCGCGCTGCGGGCGGTCGGGGACGAGGACGGTGAACCGGCCACCCTGCGCCGGCGGCTGGTGAAGGCTGTGCGGTCGGCGTCGGACATCCTGGGCTTCACGCCGTCCCTGCTGATGGACGGGCCGGTCGACACCGACGTGCCGGACGAGACCGGCGATCAGGCGCTGGCGGTACTCGCCGAGGCGCTGAGCAACACCGTCCGGCACGCGCACGCCCAGCGGGTTGACGTACGGTTCACGGTCGGCGCGGATGTCGTTCTCACCGTCACCGACAATGGGGTGGGCATCGGCGGCGCGGCCCCCAGCGGCGGGCTGGTCAACATGCGGTCACGGGCCGAGCTGCTGGGCGGCACGCTGAGCATCGAGGCGCCCGAGGCGGGCGGCACCCGGGTGGTGTGGCGCGTGCCACGGGCCGCGCCCGGCCCCGCGGGTGCGGCGAATGGGTTCAGCCCGTGATATGGCTCTCTCTTCACCGAATTCGCGCATATCCGGCCTGCCATGCGGTATCCACGAACGGGGAAGGGGGTTGTCGAAAGACGTGCGGATGATACGAATGATCAAGGGCTTGTGGCGTTGGCGGCGTAACCCGCTGCGCCGTAGGACCGATGTCGCGGAGGCGTACGCGGCGCTGGTCGCCGCGGTGCTGATCGTGCTCGCGGCCCCGGCCACGGGCTGGGCGGCGGGTTCCCTGGCGCATGGGGCGCTGGAGAGAACCGCGCAGGAGCAGCGCGCCGAGCGCCATGTCGTGACGGCGACCGTGACCAAGGTGCTGCCGCAGCCACCCATCGACTCCGACCCCGAGACCGCCTCCGCGCGTGACGCCCACCGCCGGGTCCTCGCCGGCTGGACGGGCCCGGACGGCAGCAGGCACCAGGGCACGCTCGGCGCCCACCCGGGCGCCGACGCGGGCGAGACGTTCCGTATCTGGACGGACGACCAGGGCCGTCTGAGGAGCCGTCCGCTGGACTCGGCCACCACGACCACCCACGCGGTGCTGGCCGGGATCGGCGCGGGCGCGGCGACGGCCGGGCTGGTCGACGGCGTGCGGCGGCTGGTCGTATGGCGGCTGGTGCGCCGGCGGTACGCCCAGTGGGACATCGCGTGGGCGCGGGCCGGTCAGGACTGGGGCCGAGCCGACGCGGACAGCTGACGCCGGACAGTACGGTGGAGCCGGGCATCGTCCCGGCTCGCGCCGTGTCACCACAACACCTCGTGCGCCGGGCCTTCCGGGCAGGTCAACTCCGCGTGCCATGCGCACGCTACGGTGGGGCCTTCACGTGAACAGCGGCACAGTCGCGCACATCCGGCATACGCACGAGGTGGGGGCACAGCAGCACCATGGCACAGGGCTCGGTCGTCCAGGTGACGCACAGCGGAACGTCGCGGTGGCGGCGCCGCACCGGAGAGTACGCCTCCCTCGCCGCGGCCCTGGAGGCCGCCGGGGACGGTGACGTGCTCTCCATCTCGCCCGGCACCTACCGCGAGAATCTGGTGGTGGGGCGGGCCGTCACCCTGCGCGGCCCCGAGGGCTCCTCCCGCGGCTCGGTGCGGATCGCACCCGCCGACGGCGTCGCGCTGACGATACGCGCGTCCGCGGTGGTCCAGGATCTGCATGTCGAGGGCATGGACTCGGCGTCGCCCGCGCTGCTGGTCGAGGAGGGCACCCCGGAGCTGACGGACGTACGGGTCGCGACCCGCTCCGCCGTCGGCATCGAGGTGCGCGGAGGCGCCCGGCCGACCGTGCGGCGCTGCACCGTGGACAACCCGGCGGGCGTGGGCCTGAGTGTGCTGGACGGCGCGGGCGGGGTGTTCGAGGAGTGCGAGGTGATGGCGGCCGGGCAGTCCGGGGTCGCGGTGCGCGGCGGCGCCCGCCCGCGCCTGGAGCGGTGCCGGATCCACCACTCCTCGGGCGCCGGGGTCACCCTCACCGGCGAGGGCAGCTCGCTGGAGGCCGTCGGCTGCGAGGTGTACGAGATCCGGGGCGCCGGGGTGACGGTCTCCGCGCGGGCGACCGGGCACCTCACGGACTGCCGGGTGCACCGCACGACGGGCGACGGCGTCAACCTGGACACCGACGCCGTGCTCACGCTCGCGGACTGCGAGATCCACGACGTCCCGGAGAACGCGGTCGACCTGCGGTCCCGTTCGGTGCTGACGCTGACCCGCTCGACGGTGCGCCGGTTCGGGCGCAACGGCCTGTCGGTGTGGGACCCGGGCACCCGGGTGGACGCCAACCAGTGTGAGCTGCACGAGAGCACGGGCGACTATCCGGCCGTGTGGGTGAGCGACGGCGCCACGGCCGTGCTCGACTCGTGCCGGGTGCGGGACGTGCCGGACGCGCTGTTCGTGCTGGACCGCGGCTCGCGCGTGGACGTCGTCGACAGCGATCTGTCGCAGGTGCGCAACACGGCGGTGTCGGTGAGCGACGGGGCGACCGCGCAGCTGGACGACTGCCGGATCCGGGAGGCGGCCACCGGCGCCTGGTTCCGCGATCATGGCAGCGGCGGCACCCTGGCGAACTGCACCATCGACGGCGCCTCGACCGGGGTGATCGTCACCAAGGGCGCCGATCCGACGGTCGAGCGCACCACGGTCTCCTCGCCGACGGAGGCCGGGTTCTATGTGTCCGCCGAGGGCCGCGGCACCTTCACCGGCTGCCGGGTGACGGGCAGCAGCGGCTACGGCTTCCACATCATCGACGGCTGCCGCACCACCCTGACCCGGTGCCGCACCGAGCGGTGCGCGCGCGGCGGTTACGAGTTCTCCGAGGCGGGCCCGGCCGTCGAGGACTGCACGAGCGACGAGAGCGCCACCACCGCCGTCACCACCCCGGCGACCGCCCCCGCCCTCCCGGCGCCCGCCGTGGAGACCGCCGCCTCGACGGGCGGGCTGCTGGGCGGCATCCCGGCGCAGCGCGCCACCCAGCCCCCGGCCGTGACGGCCGGGTCGGGCGCTCCCGCCGAGCCGGTGTCGGTGCGGCCCTCCACGACGGTGCTGGGCGAACTGGACGCGCTGGTGGGGCTGGAGAGCGTCAAGCGCGAGGTGCGCGCCCTCACCGACATGATCGAGGTCGGCCGGCGGCGTCAGGAGGCCGGGCTGAAGGCCGCCTCGGTCCGCCGCCACCTGGTCTTCACCGGCTCTCCCGGCACCGGCAAGACGACGGTCGCCCGGCTCTACGGCGAGATCCTGGCCTCCCTGGGGGTGCTGGAGCGCGGCCACCTGGTGGAGGTCTCCCGGGTGGATCTGGTCGGCGAGCACATCGGCTCGACGGCGATCCGCACCCAGGAGGCGTTCGACCGGGCGCGCGGCGGGGTGCTGTTCATCGACGAGGCGTACGCGCTCTCGCCCGAGGACTCCGGCCGGGACTTCGGGCGCGAGGCGATCGACACCCTGGTGAAGCTGATGGAGGACCACCGGGACTCGGTGGTGGTCATCGTCGCCGGGTACACCGCGGAGATGGAGCGCTTCCTGTCCGTCAACCCCGGGGTGGCGTCCCGCTTCTCCCGCACCATCACCTTCGGGGACTACGCGCCCGAGGAGCTGCTGCGGATCGTGGAGCAGCAGGCCGACGACCAGGAGTACCGGATCGGCGAGGGCGCCTCGGAGGCGCTGCTGAAGTACTTCACGGCGCTCCCGAAGGGCCCGGCGTTCGGCAACGGCCGCACCGCCCGGCAGACCTTCGAGGCGATGGTGGAGCGGCACGCGGGCCGGGTCGCCCAGCTGAGCGACCCGACCACCGATGACCTCACCCTGCTCTACCCGGAGGATCTGCCCGAACTGCTCTGAGCGGGTGCCGTGTCGCCGTGGGCCGGTCCGGAATCGCTCCGGGCCGGTTGCGGTACGGCCGCGCAGCCGCAGGGCGTCCCCTCCGGGATCCGGGCGAGCAGTTCGGCCCGCTCCCGGTCGAAGGCCGGGTCCGCCTGGTACTCGGAGTGCCCCAGGATCGGTGCGGGCAGCGGGTGTTCGGCGGTGCGGCCGTAGGCGAGCGGGTCCTTGAAGGCGTCGCAGTCCACCTCGGGCCCGGTGCCGTCGGGCAGCCGGATCGGGCCGCCGATGGGGTCGGTGTAGCGCCACAGGTTGCGCCAGCACCGCACCTCGCCGTGGAGCGAGCGGAGTTGGGCGGGGCCGAAGTAGGCGGGGAACCAGCGTCCGTACAGCCGCTCCAGCGGTGAGCCGTAGGTGAGCAGCGCGATCTGGGCGCGGGTGCGCAGGTCGACCTGCCAGACCGCGGCGGCGGCCAGCACGCTGCCCTGGGAGTGCCCGGAGATGACGAGGCGGCCGCCGTAGGTGCGGGTCCAGGTCTCCATCCGCCAGGTCAGGTCGGGGACGGCGCGCTCGGCGTAGCAGGGCGGGGCGAAGGGGTGCGCGGCGCGCGGCCAGAAGGTGCCGACGTCCCACAGGATGCCGATGGTGCGCCGGGCGGACGGGCTGCGGTAGGCGCGGCGGGCCCAGGTGACCAGCATCAGGACGGCGAAGCCCATCATCCAGGAGCCGAGCGCCTGTGCGGTCTGGGTGGCCGCGTCCACGATGCTCGGGGTGTCGTCGGCGGCCCGCCCCGGCACCTCGTTGGTGGCCAGGGCCCCGGCGACCGCGAGTCCCCCGAGCAGCAAGGTGAGCAGGGCGACGGGGCCGACGAGCCAGGGGGCGGAGTCGGTGAGCCCGGCGCGGGCGATCGTGCCGGCGATCCGGCGGGTGCGGACCGCGTCGGCCGTTTCGCCCGGATAGCTGTCCAGGATGTGGGGGATGAGGCGTTCGCGGATCCGCCAGGCCCGCAGGGCGAAGATCACGGCCAGCAGCAGGATCATCAGCAGTAACACCGGTATGGCCGTGGCCCACCAGGACAGCAGGATGGGGGGCGCGATGGTGCCGCCCTCGCCCGGGGTGGCGCCGCCGTCCAGCCAGTCGGCGATGCGCTGTGCGACGCCGCCCGCGAGCACCGAGCCGAGTCCGCAGGCGAGCATGGCGACGGTGGGCCCGGCCAGCCCGCGCAGCGGGGTGCGCGGGCTGGGTCCCTCCCGGTACAGGACCAGGGCGCACACCGCGATGGCCACGATGAGCGCGCCCTGCGCGATCGCGATCACGGAGAACGTCTGGTCCCCGGGGAGCCTTCCCTGGGAGACCCAGCGGGGGCGGGACCAGCCCGCGTACAGCAGGGCGAGCACCAGCACGCCGAGCGCGGCGCCGGGCAGCGCGGTGATGGTGAGGCGGTCCAGTTCGCTGTCGGTTTTGGTCTCGCTGCGGCCGCGCCGGCACACCACGTACACCACCACGCAGCCACCGGCCACCACCAGGGTCAGCAGCGTCCGGCCCAGGGCGGCCGACGTGGCGCTGCCGCCCGCTCCGCGGTCGTACCCGGCGGTGGCCGCGGTGACGGCCGCGGCGATCGTCAGGAATCCGGCGGCGGTGTGGGCGGCGCGCAGCCGGGCGACGATCCGGCGGCCGTACCAGAAGCCCGGCAGGCACAGCGCGGGGCGGTTTTCCGACTCGGGGCAGGTCTCGTCCACCGGCAGCTCCAGCGGTGCCTGCGACTCGTACGCGCTCCAGGTGCGGTTGGACAGGTACCACAGCAGGCCGACCAGGGCCGCCGGTACGACGGCGGTGAGGGCGAGCCGGCGGCCGGGCTGGCTCCACCAGCCGTCGTCCCCGGCGGACAGGAAGCCGAGCCAGGTGCCGTCGGAGCAGTCGGGCGCGCCCGCGCACTGCCAGGCGACCAGGTCGAGGGCGACCTCGCAGGCCCCGGCGATCAGCAGCACGGTCAGGCTGAGCGCGACCAGGCGCACCAGCAGGCCGTAGGTGCGCACGGTCCGCTCCCGCCGGTCGGCCGCGGGGCGCATCCAGTGCGCCAGGTTGACGACCATGAAGGGCAGCAGGAGCAGCCACAGGGCGCGGGCGCCGTTGCCGGAGGTGAGGTTGGACCAGACGTACGCCTCGCGGACCGGGGCGTCCCGGTAGTCGTCCGGGCGGGACTCGGCGTCCATGTCGTCGATGCGCCGGTAGACCGCGGCGGTCTCGTCGCCGGTGAGCGGGGTGGTGCGCGGATCGCTCAGCATCTCCTGGGGGGTGGCGCCGCCGACGCCGTGGACGAGCAGCTCCAGATCGGGGGGCGGTCCGCTGTCCGGGGGCGGCGGCGACACCCCCAGCGTCCGCTCCACCCCCGCTGCCGATGCCCTGGTACCCGTTTTCGATGCCACCGTGTCCCCCGATCCCGGTGTCCGTGCGGTCGTTCCGTCCCGGTGTTCGCTCCAGGATTGTGCCCAGCGGGGCGGGACCAGGACCATGACAGGCCGGGCGTGGCGAAATCGTAACCCCCGGTCCTCCGGGGACCGGCTGTCCCTCCCTCGTGCGAAGATGGCCGCGCGGGCGACACGCGCCGACCGGAAGGGAACGGGCAGGGTGAGCGACAACCAGAACCTCCTCGCCGAGCAGCGGCGCGCCCTGATCCTCGACGAGGTCAGAAGGCGCGGTGGAGTGCGGGTCAACGAGCTGACGCGCAAGCTCAACGTGTCGGACATGACGGTCCGTCGCGATCTGGACGCGCTGGCCCGGATGGGCGTGGTGGAGAAGGTGCACGGCGGCGCGGTGCCGGTCGCCGAGGCGAGCACGTACGAGCCGGGGTTCGAGGCCAAGTCCGGTCTGGAGCTGAGCGCCAAGGAGGACATCGCGAAGGCCGCCGCCGCGATGGCCGCGCCGGGCACGGCGATCGGGCTGGCCGGGGGTACGACGGCGTTCGCGCTGGCCCAGCAGCTGCTGGAGGTGCCCGATCTGACGGTGGTGACCAACTCGGTCCGGGTGGCGGACGTGTTCTACACCGCGCAGCGGTCGGCGGCGCTCGGCGGGGCGGCGCCGCGCCCCGGGGCGGCCACCGTGGTGCTCACGGGCGGGGTGCGCACCCCGTCGGACACGCTGGTGGGGCCGGTCGCGGACGCCGCGGTGCGCTCGCTCCACTTCGATGTGCTCTTCCTCGGGGTGCACGGCATATCGGTCGAGGCCGGGCTGTCCACGCCGAACCTGGCGGAGGCGGAGACCAATCGCCACTTCGTACGGTCCGCGCGGCGGGTGGTGGTGGTCGCCGACCACACCAAGTGGGGCACGGTGGGACTGAGTTCGTTCGCCTCGCTGGACCAGGTGGACGCGCTGGTGACGGACCCGGGGCTGCCGGCCGGGGCGCGTGCCGAGATCGCCGAGTATCTGCCGGAGCTGGTGGTGGCGGGCGAGCCGGCCGAGGCCGCGTCGGAGCTCTGACGCCGGCGGGGCGCACATCTGACGGAGCGACAGATGTGCGGCTATCGTTGGCCTCATGGCATACCGGTTGCGTTCCGTGGGGCTGGACTACACCGAAACCGCCCCGGTCCGACTCGCGTTCGTCGCCGAGGCGTCGGCGCCGCCCGATGCGGTGTTCGGGGCGCTGGCCGACGTCGAGGGCTGGCCCCGCTGGTTCCGCCAGGTGTCCGACGCCCGCCCGACGGCCGACGGGACGGGCCGGGAGATCCGGCTCATGGCCGGCACCCGGTTCCGCGAGACGATCATGGCGACGGACCCGTGCGAGCGGTACGCGTACCGGATCGACGAGACGAACGTGCCGGGGCTGCGGGCGCTGCTGGAGGAGTGGCGGCTGGTGCCGTGGCACTCCGGCACGGTGGTGCGCTACACGTTCGCGCTGGACGGCACGGCGGTGACCCGGGCCGCGGCGCGGGCCTTCCGCCCGGCGCTGCGGCGGGCGTTCCACGACGCGGTCCGGTGCCTGGACCGGCGCCTGACGACGGCGGTCTGAGGCGCCTTCATGCGATGAGCTGGCCCGGCCAGCGTCCGGTCGTCAGGAAGGCGTCGAGCGCCTTCGCGTGCGGCTCGATGTCCAGTCCCTGCTCCTCCAGCCAGGCGTCCGAGTAGTACTTGTCCAGATACCGCTCCCCCGGGTCGCACAGCAGCGTCACCACGCTCCCCGTGCGCCCCCGCGCCACCATCTCCGCGACGATCTTCAGCGCGCTCCACAGCCCGGTGCCCGTGGACCCGCCCGCCTTGCGGCCGATCGCCCGCTCCAGCGCCCGTACGGCCGCGACGCTCGCCGCGTCCGGGACCTTCATCATCCGGTCGATCGCGCCGGGCACGAAGCTGGGCTCCATCCGGGGACGGCCGATCCCCTCGATACGGGAACCCGACTCGCTGCGCGCGTGGGCGTCGTGGTCCACCCAGCCGTCGAAGAAGCATGAGTTCTCCGGGTCGGCGACGCACACCCGGGTGTCGTACTGCATGTAGTGCACGTAGCGCGCGATGGTCGCGGAGGTGCCGCCGGTGCCCGCCGTGGCGACCACCCAGGCCGGTTCGGGGTAGCGCTCCAGCCGCAGCTGCTGGTAGATCGACTCGGCGATGTTGTTGTTGCCTCGCCAGTCGGTCGCCCTTTCGGCGTAGGTGAACTGGTCCATGTAATGGCCCCCGGACTCACCCGCCAGCCTCATGGACTCCTCGTACATCTTCCGCGGGTCGTCCACGAAATGGCACTGGCCGCCATGGAATTCGATCAGGCGGCACTTTTCCCGGCTCGTCGTGCGCGGCATCACCGCGATGAAGGGGACGCCGATCAGCTTCGCGAAGTACGCCTCGGAGACGGCGGTGGAGCCGCTGGACGCCTCGATGACGGGTTTGCCGGGGCGGATCCAGCCGTTGCAGAGCCCGTAGAGAAACAGTGAGCGGGCGAGCCGGTGCTTGAGGCTCCCTGTGGGGTGGGTGGACTCGTCCTTGAGGCACAGGTCGATCCCCCACCGCTCCGGGAGCGGGAAGCTCAGCAGGTGCGTATCGGCGGAACGCTGCGCGTCGGCCTGCACTTTCCGGACGGCCTCCTTGAGCCAGTTCCGGTAGTCGTGGTCGCTGCGGTCCACGTCAACCGTGTCGACGACCGTCCGCGTCGTACTGTCCACGCCGCTCCTCGTGCTTGTGCCCCGTGCCCGGTCCGAGTGGCATACTCGGTCCGTTTCGATCCTAAATGGACCCCGGTGCGCCCTGGTGCGGCGGCCCGGTCACGGGCACACTGCGCAGCAGGGAGAATGAGGCAGCAGCGCTTGCCAGTCGGAAGCCACCGGGGAGGCGGTCGTGATGGCCGATACCGAGTTCAACGCCAGGGGTGTACGGATCGAGCGGTTCCTGCGCTCGGTCACCCGCGCCGGACAGGTCTCGATCAAGGACGGCAGACTGCAGCTGCTGACCAGCTACGGGCGCGAGATCGACAGCGCCCCGGTGCAGTCGGTCCGGGCGAGCAAACCGTGGTTCGTGGACGGCGACCAGGCCATGGCGACCGTCAACGGGACCCGCTACCGCCTCACCCTCGGCCAGCAGGACCCGGCCAAGCCCTCCGGGTCCGGCGCCGCCAGCCGCTTCCTCGACGCCGTCCGATCCGCCCGGGGGCACGCCCGCAAGGGGTGAGGCGGCCGAGTTGCGCATGCGCGCGGGGGGACCGACCCTGGACGAGCATCAGTATCACTGAGGGTCAACAAGCGGTGACGCTGAGAACCGGCCCACCGGTCGCGCACAGCAGCCACCACTGCTGCACGCGTTCGTCGCCCGCATCTGCATCAGGCTAGCCCCAACTTCTTCAGGGAGTCGCAGCCGTGATCAGTCGTCCTAGCAGGCATTGCACGGTGGAGCTGCAAGCCCTGCCGTCGCGGATCGGTCAGGTCCGCAGAATCGTGTCGGCGCAGTTGCGCTACTGGCATCTGGATCCGCTCATCGACCCGGCCGCACTCGGCGTCACCGAGCTGCTCACCAATGTGCACCGGCATGCCGAGCCGGACAAGCAGTGCACGGTGGAGATCGCCCTCATGCCGGACCGGCTGACGGTCTCGGTCCGCGACCAGGATCCGCGACTGCCCAAGGTCCGCGCATGCGACCCCGTATCCACGCACGGCCGGGGGCTCGCGCTGGTCGCGGCGGTCAGCCAGACCTGGGGGATGCGCGTACGGGACGACGGCGCCGGCAAGGTCGTCTGGTTCACCCTGGCCGTGCCGCAGCCCGCCACCGTGACCGGCTCGCCGTACGCGGCGTACGGAGCCGCCCGCACCGCGCCGCCGCACCGCGCGACCGCCTCGCGCCCGGCGGCGGCCCCCACCCCGGCCTCCGCACCGGCCCCGGTGTCCCCGGTGTCCCCGGTGTCCCCGGTGTCCCCGGTGACCCCCGTGTCCGCACCGGCTCCCGTGGCGGCGCCCGCCCCCGCACCGGCGGCGGCATCCGTATCGGCACCCGCCCCCGCACCGGCGGTGGCACCCGTATCGGCGGCACCGGCCGCACCGCCCGTACGGGAGCGGGCACCGGCCGCCCGATCGGCCGTATCCCACTGAGCGGACGGATCGTCACCGGGCGTCCGGGCCGCCCCGCCCCACGACGGACGGGACGGCCCGGACGTCCGGGCGCTCAGCCGGCGGCGCCCTTGGTGTGACGGCCGAACTGCTCGTCCAGGACGGACAGCCGCCGCCAGTACTCGTCCTCGTCGATCTCACCGGCCGCGAAGCGGCGCCCGAGCACCACGATCGGCGACTGCTCGCCGAGCGCCGGGCGGCCCTGCTGCCAGGGGGCGCGTCCGCGCCACACCGTCCGCCGCAGCAGGAAGATCCCGCCGCCGACGACCAGCGCCCACATCAGGGGGAAGAAGACGATCCACGGGCCGGGACCGGGTCCGTCGGTGAAGCCGTGCGCCAGGGTGTTCATGGTGATCGCGCTCCTCGGTGGTTCCGCAAGGTTCGCCTCCGAGCGTCCCGCCCGGCGGAGCCCGGGTCGTCCTACGGCCGAGGGCAGTTCGTGTCGTCCCCGGGGAGTACGGCGGGTACCGCTACGCCGCGCCCAGCGCCGCCAGCGGGTCGTCCAGCACCGGCTGCCACGCCAGCTCCGCCGCGCCCACCAGGCTGTCGTGGTCCAGCGTGCACGGCAGGATCGGCACGCCCCCGCTCCGCCCCCACAGGCTGCGCTCGGCGACGACCGCCCGCAGCCGCTCCGGGTCGGCCTCCAGCAGTTCGCGGTGGAGTCCGCCGAGGATGATGCGATCGGGGTTGAGGATGTTGACGAGCCCGGCGAGCCCGAGGCCCAGCCGGTCGATGAGCTGCTGGGCGGCGGCCCGCACCGACGGTTCGGCGTAGTCCTCGCGGATCAGGTCGCGCGCCTGCTGGAGCAGGGAGCCCTCGGGGCCGGGGTCGCGCCCGGCGGCGGTGAGGAAGGCGAGCGGGTCGGCCTCGATGTCCAGACAGCCGCGGCTGCCGCAGTGGCAGGGCGGCCCGTCGGGGTTGACGGTCAGATGGCCGACCTCCAGGGCGAGCCCCGCGCTGCCGGTGTGCAGCCGTCCGTCGAGGACCAGCGCGCCGCCGACGCCGCGGTGCCCGGTGGCGACGCACAGCAGGTGCTGGGCGCCGCGCCCTGCGCCGTGCCGGTGTTCGGCGAGGGCGGCGAGGTTGACGTCGTTGCCCGCGTGACCGGTGAGGGGTTCCCCGTCCGCGCCGCGGATGCCCGCCGCGGCGAGGCTCCGGGTGAACAGCTCGCGCACCGGCGCGCCCGCGGGCCAGGCGATGTGCAGCGGGTTCAGCGCGGTGCCCTCCGGTTCGGCGACCGCCGACGGCACCGCGAGACCGGCGCCCACACAGCGGCGGCCGGTCTCGCGCAGCAGCCCGGCTCCGGCCTCGACGACCGCGTCGAGCACGTGCGCCGGGTCGGCGGGCACCGTCATGCGGCCGGGGGCGGTGGCGACGATGGCGCCGCCGAGCCCGACGAGCGCCGCCCGGAAGCCGTCGGCGTGCACCTGGGCGGCGAGCGCGACGGGGCCGCGCGGGGCGATCGCCAGCCGGTGCGACGGGCGGCCCTGCGCCCCCGCCGAGCCGAGCGGACGCGCGTCGACCTCGATCAGGCCGAGCGCCTCCAGCTCGGCGGCGACGGCTCCCGCGGTCGCGCGGGTCACCCCGAGTTCGGTCGTGAGCACCGCGCGGGTGGGCGCGCGGCCGGTGTGTACGAGCGCCAGTGCCGGGCCGAGAGCGCCCCGGCCCCGCTCGAGCCTTGTCCGTGTCTGGGTCACGCCCCTATTCTCACTTTGTGCCGACATCAAACAAAACATGGACGGCCATGACGGGGAAACGCGCCGCCGCCACCCCCGAGCGCGCCCTCTTCCAACTCCGCGCCGCCCTCACCGCGTTGTTCGCCCTCGACGGCTTCGTCTTCGCCGGGTGGGTGGCCCGTATTCCGGCGATCAAGGACCAGACGGGTGCTTCCGCGGGCGCCCTGGGACTCGCCCTGTTGTGCGTGTCGGTGGGTGCCACGGCCACCATGATGGTCACCGGCTGGCTCTGCCGGCGCTTCGGCAGCCACGCCACGACGGTCGCCCTCGCCGTGCTGCTCTCGCTCAGCGTCACCCTGCCGCCACTGACCCGTTCCGCGCTCGCCCTCGGGCTGGTGCTGCTGGTCTTCGGGACCGCTTTCGGCGGTCTCAACGTCTCCATGAACAGCGCGGCCGTTGATCTCATCGCCGCGCTGCGCAGGCCGGTCATGCCCAGCTTCCACGCGGCGTTCAGCCTGGGCGGCATGGCCGGGGCGGGGCTCGGCGGGCTGCTCGCGGACCATCTCTCCCCCACCCGCCATCTGGCGCTGCTGGCCGCCGTCGGGCTGGTGTTCACGGCGGCCGCGGGCCGGACGCTGCTCTCCGTTCCGCCGCCGTCGCCGCCCGAAACCGATACGAGCCCGGCGGCCGAGGCATCCGGCGGAGCGCGGCGGGGGCCCGCGCGCTGGCTGGTCGCCGTGTTCGGCCTGATCGCCCTGTGCACGGCGTACGGCGAGGGGGCGATGGCGGACTGGGCCGCGCTCCATCTGCACCAGGACCTCGACGCGTCCGCCGGGGTCGCCGCCGCCGGTTACTCCGTCTTCGCCCTGACGATGGCCATCGGACGGCTGTCCGGCACGATGCTGCTCGAACGGCTCGGCCAGACCACGACGCTGGCCGCGGGCGGCGCCACGGCGGCGGCCGGGATGCTGCTGGGCGCGCTCGCGCCGACGGTCCGGCTCACCCTGCTCGGCTTCGCGGTGACCGGGCTCGGCCTGGCCAACCTCTTCCCCGTGGCCATCGCCCGGGCGGGCGCGCTGACCGGCCCCAGCGGGGTCGCCGCGGCCTCCACCCTCGGCTACGGCGGCATGCTGCTGGGCCCGCCCATGATCGGCTTCCTCGCCGACTGGTTCTCGCTGCCCGCCGCGCTCACCACGGTCGCGGCGCTGGCGGCGGTCGCGGCCGTCGTCGCGTACGCCACACGCAACGTCGCGCGCCCCGGGGTTGGTTGAATTCCGCCAGGTCACCCCACTTGTCGGTGGCGGCTGGCAGAATTCCGCCATGGAGATTGCCGAGCTGATCGACGTCCTGGACCGTGAGGGACACCTGCTGGCCGACGCCGCGGCCAAGGCGGGCACGGACGCCCGGGTGCCCACCTGCCCCGGGTGGCAGGTCCGTGAGCTGCTGTCGCACATCGGGCGGGTGCACCGGTGGGCGACCCGCTATGTCAGCGAGGGCCTGACGGAGCGGGTTCAGCTGAGTGAGGAGCCGGAGCAGGACGGCGCCGAGCTGGTGGCGTGGTATCGGGAGGGGCATCGGGCGCTGGTCAAGGCGCTGACCGACGCCGATCCGGCCCTGGAGGCCTTCGCCTTCCTGCCCGCCCCCTCGCCGCTGGCGTTCTGGGCCCGGCGGCAGGCCCATGAGACGGCGATCCACCGGGTCGACGCGGAATCGGCGCTGGGGGCCGACCACTCGCCGTTCGACCCGGCCTTCGCGGCGGACGGGATCGATGAGCTGCTGGTCCGCTTCCATGGGATGGAGCGCAGCCGGGTGCGGCTGGACACCCCGCGCACCCTGCGGCTGCGGGCCACCGACACCGACGATGTCTGGACGGTGCGGCTCTCCGAAGAGCCCCCGCACACCACGCGCGGCGCCGAGGGGGACGCGGACTGCGAGCTGACCGGCCCGGTCGGCGAGCTGTATCTCGTCGTGTGGAACCGGCTGCCGTACAGCGCGCTGAGCGGCAAGGGCGATCTGTCGCTGGCGCAGGTGTGGCGGGAGCACTCGCGCGTATGAGCGGAAGGCAGCGAGGTACGCACCACCTTCCGGACCCGACAGAGGACTGATGCCCCATGACCGGACCCCGTAGCCAGGCCGACCGGGACGCGCTCACCGTGGAGATCGTGTTCGCCGTCGTCACGGGCGCGCTGCTGGCGGCGGTCCTGTTCGTCGCCGTCGCCGGCCCCGCGCTCTTCGGCGAGCTGGGGCGGGCCCAGGAGACGGCGTGGCGGACGGCGGCCGCCATCGCGGCCACCGCCGGGTTCGTCTACCGCGTCGTCAGGGTGCTGTGGCTGCCGCCCCGGAGGAAGGGCGGATGACCGGAGACCGGCGGTGGCGCTGTGCGGGGCTGCGCTGGTCCTCCGGCTCCGGCCCCGCGCTCCTGTGGCGCCACCCGGCCCATGGTGAGCGGACGTCGGCGCTGACCCCCGGCCGCCCGCTGGCCTTCACCACCGGGCCCGGCCGCCACTGCACCGGGGTGCGCCGGGGCGCCCGGCACACCCCCTGCCCGGACGACGCCGAGGTGGCCGCGTCGGCCGTCTCGGCGCAGTGCGCGGACTGCGCCCGGCTCGACCGTTCGTACTCGGTCGCCGCCGACACCCACGCCGACGACCCGCGCCCGTACGACGTCTATCTCGCCTGGTTCGGGCCCGGGTTGGTCAAGGTCGGCATCACGGCGGCCGAGCGGCAGGGCGTGCGGCTGCTGGAGCAGGCCGCGCTCTCGTACGCCCTGCTCGGCCGTGGCCCGCTGATGGCCGCGCGGCGCGCGGAGGCCGTGCTGGGCGCCGCGCTCGGCGTCCCGGACCGCTTCCCGTACGCCGCCAAGCGCGCGGCCCGCGAGGCACCGCCGCCCCGGGAGCGCCGCGCCGCCGAGCTCGCGGCGCTGCACGCGCGGGCGGGCGGGCTCGGCGGTCTGCCGGAGTCACTGGCCCTCACCGCCTTCGCGCCGGTCCACCACGACGAGGCGTTCCACCTGGAGCGGCTGCGTCCGGTGCGGGGGGTGATCCGGCTCGCCGCCGATCGCACGGTGGCGGGACGCATCGAGGGCGTGGCGGGCCCGGACATCCATCTGACCGCGCCGGACGGCCGCGCCCTGCTGCTGGACGGCCGTCTGCTGGCGGGCCGTCCGCTCGGCGCGGCCGCGGCGGACGCGGAGACCACGGCCCCGGTGGAGGCTCCGGCGCGGGCGGCCGCGAGCCCCGAGGCGCTGTTCTGACGGGGGCCCGGGTGCGTCGGCCCAGCCATCCCGGGTGCGTCAGCCCAGCCAGCCCGGGCGCACCAGCCCGGACTCATAGGCGAGGACGACGAGCTGGGCGCGGTCGCGCGCGCCCAGTTTGACCATCGTGCGGCTCACATGGGTCTTGGCGGTGAGCGGGCTGACGACCAGCCGCCGCGCGATCTCCTCGTTGGACAGACCGATCCCCACCAGGGCCATCACCTCCCGTTCCCGCTCGGTCAGTTCCGCGAGGACCGAGGCGGGCGCCGGCTCCTTGGAGCGGTGGGCGAACTCGGCGATGAGGCGGCGGGTGACCCCGGGCGACAGCAGCGCGTCGCCGTCGACCACGGCCCGCACGGCGCGCAGCAGTTCCTCCGGCTCGGTGTCCTTGACGAGAAAGCCGGAGGCGCCGCCGCGGATGGCCTCGAAGACGTATTCGTCCAGCTCGAAGGTGGTCAGCATGACCACCTTCACCTCCGCGAGGGCGGGGTCCGCGGTGATCCGGCGGGTCGCGGCGAGGCCGTCGAGGAGGGGCATGCGGATGTCCATGAGCACGACGTCGGGGCGGTGCTCTCGCACCTCCTTCAGCGCCTGCTCCCCGTCGGCGGCCTCGGCGACCACGTCGATGTCCGGCTGGGCGGCGAGCAGTGCCCGGAAGCCCGCGCGGACCAGGATCTGGTCATCGGCGAGCAGGACGCGGATCACTCGGCTCACGGTGTCTCCTCGGTCGCGTCGGAAGCGGCGGGCGCAGCGGACGCATCGGCCTCGGCGGGCTCGGCGCGCGTGGCGGTCGCATCGGCCTCGGCGCGCGTGGCGGTCGCGGCGGTGAGCGGGATGCGGGCCCGCACGCGGAAGCCACCGCCCGGGCGCGGGCCCGCCTCCACCGTGCCGCCGAGGGCCGCGGCGCGCTCGCGCATGCCGACCAGTCCGTTGCCGCCGCCCGTCGCGCCGTCCGCCGTGTCGTCCGTGGTCGCCGGGCCGTCGTCGTCCACCCGCAGCTCCAGCCCGTCCGGGGCGTACGACAACCGGACGCGCGCGGTCCGGGCGCCGGAGTGGCGGACGATGTTGGTCAGGGCCTCCTGGACGATGCGGAACGCGGCCAGGTCCGTGCCCGGCGGCAGGGCGGCCGGTGTGCCCCGCGTCGCCACCTCCACCGTCAGCCCCGCGCCCGCGGCCTGTTCGGTCAGCTCCGGCAGCCGGTCGAGACCGGGGGCGGGCTGGCGCGGCGCGGCGCCGGAGGCCCGCAGGGTGTCCAGGACCTGGCGGACCTCGCCCAGCGCCTCCTTGCTGGCCGCCTTGATGGTGGTCAGCGCGGTGCGGGCCTGTTCGGGGTCCTGGTCGAGGAGGGCGAGGCCGACCCCCGCCTGCACGTTGATGACCGAGATGCTGTGGGCGAGGACGTCATGCAGTTCGCGGGCGATCCGCAGCCGCTCCTCGTCCGCCCGGCGCCGTACCGCCGCGGCCCGCTCCGCCCGCTCGCGGGCCCACTGCTCGCGCCGTACGCGGACGAGTTCGGCCGCGGCGAGCACCACCGCCGCCCAGGCCGCGACCGCCACTTCCTGTCCCCATCCGGCGGGCCGGTCGCCCGGGGGCGGCAGCCAGCGGTAGAGCCAGTGCGCGATGAGCAGCCGCCCCGCCCACAGCGCGCCGACCGCGCACCAGGCCGCCACCCGCTGCCCGGCGGCGATGGCGGCGACGCAGGCGACGACGACGCTGAGGAAGACCGGGCCGTTCGGGCCGCCCGCGGCGAGGTAGCCGAGCGTCACCGCCGAGACGCCGAGGACGGTGAGCCGGGGGTGGCGGTGGCGCAGGAGCAGCAGCGCGGGCCCGGCCAGCAGCAGCGCGTAGAGACCGGGGCCGAGGTCCGCCCGGTCGGGCTGCCGGTGGGCGGCGACCGTCGTGCCCACCAGCTGGATGACGGCGACCGCGAGCGCGGAGCGCCAGGGTACGGCGGTGCGCGGCGGGCCGAACGGCCCCTCGCCCCACGGACCTCCGCGCCACCACCCGCCCGGCCCGCGCCCCGGCCCGCGCTCCGGCCCCCGCTCCCCCGTGAATGCGTGCATACGGGTAACGCTAGACCGGCCATCCGCCTACGGCGTCCCCCGCGCGCGGTGGCCGCCCGTACTCCCGCCGGAGTAGGCCCAGGAGTACGGGCCCGCTAGTGACCTGAGTCGGAGATTCGGTGGCAGTAGGCGGCCACTTTGTCGAGGATCTCGTCGGCTGTCTTCGTCCAGACGAACGGTCGCGGGTGTTCGTTCCAGTCGGCCAGCCATGCCCGGATGTCGCGTTCGAGAGCCTGGACGGAGCGGTGGACGCCGCGCTTGAGCTTCTTCTGCGTGAGTTCGGCGAACCACCGCTCGACCAGGTTCAGCCAGGACGAACTCGTGGGCGTGAAGTGCAGGTGGAAGCGCGG
>NZ_JBEYAL010000080.1:0-20730 GCF_040631655.1 Streptomyces sp. NPDC019937 | reverse complement strand
TCCCCGATCCGGTCCGGACCCGCCTCCATCACATCAAACGCCCGATACGAGACACCCGGATACGCGGCGGCGACCTCATCCGCATCACGGACATCGGTCTTGCCCATCTCCACGAACCGGCCACCGGACTGCGTCAACCGCAACGACGCATCCACGAACTCCCCCGCCAGACAGTCCAGTACAACATTCACCCCAGCACCGTCAGTCGCCCGAGAAAAGACCTGCTCGAACTCCGTCGTGCGGGAGGAAGCCAGACGACCGGCAGCGATCCCGAACTCACGGACCACGGGCCACTTGGCCTGACTCGCCGTCGCGAACACCTCCGCCCCCAGATGCCGCGCCAACTGCACCGCCGCCATCCCCACACCACCGGCAGCGGCATGAACCAACACCGACTCACCCGCCTGAAGACCAGCCAGATCCACCAACGCGTAATACGCCGTAAGGAACACCACCGGAACCGACGCCGCCTGCTCATACGACCAACCACCCGGCATACGCGCCAACATCCGCGCATCCGCCACCGCCACCGGTCCAAACGCCCCGTCCAGCAGACCCATCACCCGGTCACCCACAACGAAGTCCGCCACCCCAGGACCGACCTCCAGGACCACTCCCGCGCCCTCGAGACCCATCCGGCCCGCGTCCCCCGGATACATGCCCAGCACATTCAGCACATCGCGGAAGTTGACCCCCGCCGCACGCACACCAACCCGCACCTGACCCGGCTCCAACGGCCGCGACTCCTCCGGCACCAAAGCCACACCGTCAAGCCGCCCCTGCGCCGCCACCTCCATCCGCCACGGCGCGTCCGCGCCGGGCGGCGGCACCAGCACACCCCCCGAAGCCATCCGCACCAGCCGCGGCAACCACACCTCACCCCCGCGCACCGCGAACTGATCCTCACCCAGGGCCCCGGCAAGCGCGCGGAGAGAAGCCTCCTCACCATCGACATCAGCCAGCACGAACCGTCCCGGATGCTCACTGATCGCCGACCGCACCAGACCCCACACCCCAGCACCAGCGAGATCCAGCACATCGCGAGCACCGTCCTCGGCCGAAGACACCTCCACCGCACCCGACGTCAACACCACCAACCGCGACCCGGCGAAGCGCCGCTCGGCCAGCCATTCACGGACCACGGCCAGCACACCGGCCACCGCGCCGGTGACCTCGGTGTCCGTGGAGCGCAGCGGAAGCACGACGGTGTCCGGGACGGCGGAACCGTCATCCAGCGCGGCAGTCAGCGCGGCCAGATCGGCATAACCGGTCACCGGAACACCCGCGTCGCGCCACCCACCGGACTCGACATCACCGAGGATCGCCCAACCGGCAGACCCGACAGCCTCCTCGGACCGGGCCACCGGCGCAGGAACCCACTCCAGCCGGAACAGACCCTCCGCCGTCGGGGAGTTCGCCGCGGCCAGGTCCGCGGTCGACACGGGGCGGAGCACCAGGGATTCGACCTCGGCCACGGGTTCGCCCACGGCGTCGGCAACCCGCAACCCGATTTCGCCCTTGCCACGCGGGGTGAGCCGGACCCGCACGGCGGAAGCGCCTACCGCGGACAGCGACACCCCCGACCAGAGGAACGGCAGCATCGCGCCCTCGGCCGCCTGGTCCTGGAGCGCCAGGGCGTGCAGCACCGTGTCCAACAGCGCCGGGTGCAAACCGAACCCGGCCCCGTCCTCCGCGACCTCCTCCGGCAGAGCGGCCTCCACGAACAGGTCCTCACCCTGCTTCCACACCTCCCGCAGACCACGGAACGCCGGACCATACGCCAACCCCACACCCGACAACCGCTCATACAACCCATCCACCACAACCGCCTCCGCACCCACCGGCGGCCACACCCGCAAATCCCACCCACCAGCAGGAACCTCAGCAACGAGAACACCCGTGGCATGCAACGTCCACGGCTGCTCGGCATCAGCCCCCTCCTGGCGCGAGTAAACCCGCAGCGCACGACGACCGTCCTCGGCCCCGTCGACACCCAGCTGCACCTGAACAGCGCCATCCTCCGGAAGAACCAACGGCGCCTGCAAGGCCAACTCCTCGACCCGGCCACACCCGACCCGGTCACCCGCCTGCACCGCAAGCTCAACGAACGCAGTACCCGGCACCAACACCGAACCGGCGACTACGTGATCAGCCAGCCACGGATGCGACCGCACCGACAACCGCGACGTCAACAACACCGCATCCGAACCCGCCACCGCCACCGCAGCACCCAACAACGGATGCCCCGCCACACCCAGACCCACGCCATCGAGGCTGGTCACCGACCGGGCGGGCCGCAGCCAGTACCGCTGCCGCTGGAAGGCGTACGTCGGCAGATCCACCCGCCGCGCGCCGGTCCCGGCGAAGACAGCGGACCAGTCCACGTCCGTCCCCCGCACGAACACTTCCGCCACAGCGGTCAGCAGGGTCTCGGCCTCGGCCCGTCCCTTTCGCAGCACCGCCGCGGCGGCAGCGTCGGTGGCCGCCGGTGCGAGGCTGGTCAGCACCGGGTCCGGACCGACCTCCAGCAGCCGGGTCGCGCTCTGTTCGCCGGTGGCGGTCCGAAGGGCGTCATGGAAGCGGACCGGCTCGCGCACCTGACGGACCCAGTAGGCGGGGGTCGTCCAGTCACCATCGGCGAGCGGCCGGCCCGTGACGGTACTGACCGCTGTGAGCACCGGCTGCCGGTAGGTGATACTCGCCGCGATCTCGGCGAACTCCGCCAGCATCGGCTCCATCAACGGCGAGTGGAAGGCGTGGCTGACGCGCAGTCGGGACACCCTGCGGCCCCGCTCCCGCACAGCCGCCATCACCCGCTCGACCGCATCCTCCTCACCGGAAACCACCACCGCGGTCGGTCCGTTGACCGCCGCGACCGTGGCCCGCTCCCCTTCAGGAAGCCCATTGAGGATGCCGGCGACCTCGGCCTCCTCACCCTCGACCGCCGCCATCGCACCGCCCGAAGGCAGCGCCTGCATCAACCGCGCACGACCCGCCACCAACCGCGCGGCATCCGCCAGCCCGAACACACCCGCCGCATACGCGGCGGCCACCTCACCGATGGAATGGCCGAGCACCGCATCCGGACGCACGCCCCAGGAACGCAACAACTCGACCAGCGCGGTCTGCACCGCGAACAGCCCGCTCTGGGCGTAGCCGGTACGGTCCAACAGGGCCGCCTCAGCAGAACCCTCCGCCGCGAAGAGGACCTCGCGTAGCGGGACCTCGAACCCCGGCCTGCCCGACAGCTCGGCGTCCAGATGTCCGCACGCCTCGTCCAGGATCCGTGCGAACGCCGGGAACTGGCCGTACAGCTCACGGCCCATGCCGATCCGCTGGCTCCCCTGCCCGGTGAACATCCACGCCGTGCGCCCCTCGCCCACGGCACCCGACACCACCGAATCGCCGTCCAGGTCGGTGAGGCTTCCGCGCAGGGTGGTGCCCTCGGCGCCCAGCACCACCGCACGGTGCTCCAGCGCGGCGCGTGTGGTGGCCAGGGACAGCCCGACGTCGACGGGGGCGACGTCCCGCCCGTCGAGGAAGGCCGCCAGGCGTCCGGCCTGTGCCCGCACAGCCTGGGCGTTGCGGCCGGACAGCACCCACGGCACCACCGGCAGCTCGGCCGTCGGCCGCTCCTCGGCCATGGCGGGTTCGGCAGCCGGGGCTTCTTCGATGATGACGTGTGCGTTCGTCCCGCTGATGCCGAACGATGAGACACCCGCCCGGCGCGGGTGTTCGGTCCGGGGCCATTCCCGGGCCTCGGACAGCAGCTCGACCGCACCGGCCGTCCAGTCCACATGGGACGAGGGCGCGTCGGCGTGGAGCGTCTGCGGCAGCCGCCGCTCCCGGAGCGCCATCACCATCTTGATCAGACCGGCGACGCCCGCCGCGGCCTGGGGGTGGCCGATGTTCGACTTGACCGAGCCCAGCCACAGCGGCTCGGCGCCGTCGCGGTCCTGGCCGTACGTGGCCATCAGGGCCTGCGCCTCGATCGGGTCGCCGAGCCGAGTACCGGTGCCGTGGGCTTCGACCGCGTCCACTTCGGACGGCGATATCCGCGCGGCGGCGAGCGCCTGCCGGATCACCCGCTGCTGCGACGGACCGTTCGGCGCCGTCAGACCATTCGACGCACCGTCCTGATTGACCGCACTGCCGCGTACCACCGCGAGCACCGGATGCCCCAGGCGCCGCGCGTCGGACAGCCGCTCCAGCACCAGTACGCCGGCACCCTCGGCCCACCCCGTACCGTCCGCGGCGTCCGCGAAGGACTTGCACCGGCCGTCCCCGGCCAGCCCGCCCTGACGGGCGAACTCCAGGAACATGCCGGGGTTCGCCATGATCGTCGCACCACCGGCGAGCGCCATGGTGCACTCTCCCGCGCGTAGCGCCTGGCACGCCAGGTGCAGCGCCACCAGCGCCGACGAGCAGGCGGTGTCCACCGACACGGCGGGACCCTCAAGGCCGAGGGCGTAGGACAGCCGGCCCGACGCCACGCTCGGCGTGGCTCCGGTCAGCAGGTAGCCCTCGCTTTCCGCGCCCGCCTCGTGCAGGTGGCCGCCGTACCCGTTGGCGGACACACCCGCGAACACCCCGGTGGCCGAGCCACGCAGCGATTGCGGGTCGATTCCGGCCCGCTCCAGCGCCTCCCAGGAGGTCTCCAGCAGCAGCCGCTGCTGCGGATCCATCGCCAGGGCCTCACGGGGTGAGATCCCGAACAGCTCGGCGTCGAAATCCCCGGCGTCCTGTACGAACCCGCCAACGGCCGCGATGTCGTGCAGCGCCTGCGCGTCCCAGCCGCGGTCCGCGGGAAACGGGGTGATGCCGTCTCCTGCGGAAGCCACCAGGTCCCACAGGGATTCCGGCGAGGTGACGCCGCCCGGGAAGCGGCAGCCCATGCCCACGATCACGATCTGCTCGTCCGCCGCACCCACCGGCACGGGGACGGCCGGTGTTCCGGTCGGCTCGATGGCCGCGCCGAGCACCTCCTCGCGCAGATATCCGGCGAGGGCAGACGGAGTGGGGTGGTCGAAGGTGAGCGTCGCGGGCAGGCGGAGGCCAGTGGCGGCATTCATCCGGTTGCGCAGGTCCACCGCGGTCAGCGAGTCGAAACCGAGATCCTTGAATGCCCGGGCCGGGTCGATGGCCGCCCCCGACGCATGGCCCAACACACCTGCGACCTCGGTCTGTACCAGCTCCAGCAGCAGCCGGTTCTGCTCGGCGACCGGCAACCCTTCCAGTCGGCGGCCGAGTTCGCCCCGGCTCGTGATGGTGGCCTGCCCGGCGTCAGGGCGCTGCCGCGCCGTCGGGGCGAGGCTGTGCAGAACGTCGGGCAGGGTCGTGCGGTCCGAGGTCAGCGCGGAGGTGCGCAGGGCGATCGGCAGCGCCAGCGGCTCGTTGATCTGAAGGGCGATGTCCAGCAGGGAGAGCCCGTGGTCGGTCTCCAGGGCGGGGAAGCCCTGGCGCGCCATCCGGAGCAGGTCGGACTCGCCGAGCGTGCCGCCCATGCCCTCGGTGTGGGCCCACATGCCCCAGGCCAGTGACACGGCGGGCAGACTCTGGGCGCGCCGGGACACCGCGAGTGCGTCGAGCACGGAGTTGGCCGCCGCGTAGGGCGCCTGGCCCGCGTTGCCCACCACACCGGCGATCGAGGAGAACAGGACGAACGAGTCCAGGTCGCGGTCCACGGTGAGTTCGTGGAGATGCAGGGCGGAATCGGCCTTCGCGGCCAGGACCCGGGCCAACCGCTCGGGGGTGAGATCGGCGATGATCCCGTCGTCGAGCACACCGGCGGTGTGCACCACGCCGGTCAGCGGGGCCTCGTCGGGGATCGCGTCGAGGACGCCTGCCAGGGCCGTACGGTCGCTGACATCGCACGCGCTGATCGTGACGCGCGCGCCGAGGTCGACCAGCTCTTGTTCGAGTTCGCGCGCGCCCGGGGACTCGGGGCCGCGCCGGGAGAGCAGCGCCAGGTTCCGTACGCCGTGACGGGTGACCAGATGGCGGGCCACCAGCGCGCCCAGGCCGCCGGTGCCGCCGGTGATCAGCACGGTGCCGTCCTCGCGCCAGGGGCCGGGTACGGTCAGCACGACCTTGCCGACGTGCTTCGCCTGGCCGAGGAATCGCAGCGCCTCCGGGGCCCGGGCGATGTCCCACGTCGTGACCGGGAGTGGCCGCAGCGCTCCGCTCTCGAACAGTGCCAGCAGCTCCGCCAGCATCTCGCCGATCCGCTCCGGACCGGCGTCCATCACGTCGAACGACGTGTACGACACGCCCGGATGGGCCTCGGCCACCTCGTCCGCGTCCCGGATGTCGGTCTTGCCCATCTCGACGAACCTGCCACCGGCCCGCGTCAACCGCAGCGACGCGTCCACGAACTCCCCGGCCAGGCAGTCCAGCACCACGTCCAGCCCGGCCCCGTGCGTGGCCCGGGAGAAGACCTCCTCGAACTCCGTCGTACGGGAGGAGGCGATGCGCTCGGCGGACACACCCAGATCACGAACGGTCCGCCACTTGGCCTGACTCGCGGTCGCGAACACCTCCGCCCGCAGATGCTGGGCGAGTTGCACCGCGGCCATACCCACACCACCAGCCGCGGCATGGATCAACACCGACTCGCCCGCTTCCAGCCCTGCCAGATCGACCAGCGCGTAATACGCGGTCAGGTAGACGATCGGCACGGACGCCGCCTGCGGGTACGACCAGCCGGCCGGGATCCGCGCCAGCATCCGCCCATCGGCGACCGCCGTGGGACCGAACCCACCGTTCAGCAGACCCATCACCCGGTCGCCGACGGCCCAGTCCGACACCCCCGGACCGACCTCCAGGACCACACCCGCACCCTCGTGGCCCAGCAGCCCGGCGTCGCCCGGATACATGTCCAGCACATTGAGCACATCACGGAAATTGACGCCCGACGCCCGGACAGCCACCCGAACCTGTCCCGGGCCCAGCGGGGCCGGGTTTTCGGGCACCAGGGCGACGCCGTCCAACCGGCCCTTGGCCACGATGTCCATCCGCCAGGCCGAACCCGCACCCGCCGGAGGCACCAGTACCCCGCCCGCGTTCATCCGCGCCATACGCGGCAGCCAGGCGCGGCCTTCCCGTACGGCGACCTGGCCGGAGCTCGGCCCCGAGAGAGCGGCGGCGAGGACCTCGTACGACTCCTGCGCGCCGTCGACGTCGGCGAGCGCGAACCGGCCCGGATGCTCGCTCATCGCCGACCGCACCAGTCCCCACACCCCGGCACCGGCGAGATCCAGTGTCGCAAGGTTGCTGCCCTCGGGCCTCACGTCCACGGCGCCGGAGGTCAGCACCACCAACCGTGATCCGGCGAAGTGCTCCTGAGCCAGCCACGTGCGGATCACTGACAGCACACCGGCCACCGCGTCGCCGACCGCGGCGCCCGTGGCGTCGAAGGGCAGCACGACGGTGTCCGGGACGGACGCGCCGGCATCGAGCGCGGCGATCAGCGCGTCCAGGTCGGCGTGTGCGGTGGCCCCCGGGACGCCGGCGCCCAGCCGAGTGTCACCGAGCACCGCCCAGGCGCCTGACTGCTTGAGTCCGGTGGTGGCAGTGGTGGGGGCCTCGATCCAGTCGAGGCAGAAGAGACTGTCCCTGACCGGGGAGTTCGCCGCTGCCAGTTCCCCCGCCGACACCGGCCGCAGCACCAGCTGCTCCACCTCGGCCACCGGCGCGCCCTCACCATCGGCGACCCGCAAGGCGATCTCACCGGAGCCCCGTACGGAGATTCGTACCCGCACCGCGGCGGCACCGATCGCCGACAGCGACACCCCCGACCACATGAAGGGCAGGGACGCACCCTCGTCAGCCGACTCCCGAAGTCCCAGCGCGTGCAGCACCGAGTCCAGCAGCGCCGGGTGCAGGCCGAACCCGGCCGCCTCGCCGGACAGCGGCTCGGGCAACGCCGCCTCCACGTAGAAGTCGTCGCCCTGCCGCCAGGCCTCCCGCAAGCCACGGAAGGCCGGGCCGTAGACGAGGCCCTCGTGGGCCAGCCGCTCGTACAGGCCGTCCGCCGGGACGTGCTCCGCACCGGGGGGCGGCCACGCGGCCAGGTCCCAGTCGGCGGCCACGCCCGTCCCCGACGTCAGGGTCCCGGTGGCGTGCAGAGTCCACGGCTCCTCGGCCGCGGCGCCCTCCGGGCGGGCGTACACCTTGAGGGCGCGCCGCTCGTCCGTGGCGCCGTCCGCCGTTTCGACGCTGAGCTGTAGGTGTACGGCGTGCTGTTCCTGCAGCACCAGTGGCGCTTGCAGGG
Source organism: Streptomyces sp. NPDC019937 (assembly GCF_040631655.1). Taxonomy (NCBI): domain Bacteria; kingdom Bacillati; phylum Actinomycetota; class Actinomycetes; order Kitasatosporales; family Streptomycetaceae; genus Streptomyces; species Streptomyces sp. NPDC019937. The sequence continues at coordinate 12,458 of NZ_JBEYAL010000080.1, read as the reverse complement.
TCAGCTCCTCCACGCGGTCACAGTTGACCCGGTCGCCCGCCTGTACGGCCAGCTCCACGAACACCGTGCCCGGTACGAGCACCGAGCCCGCCACGGTGTGATCGGCCAGCCACGGATGCGACTGGAGGGAGAGCCGCGAGGTCAGCAGCACGGCGTCCGAACCAGCCAGCGTCACGGCCGCGCCCAGCAGGGGGTGCTCGGCCGCGCCCAGGCCCAGGCCACGGGCGTCGGCCACCGGCCGGGAAGCCCCGAGCCAATACCGCTGCCGCTGGAACGCGTAGGTCGGCAGCGCGGTCGGCCGGGCGCCGCTCCCGGCGAACACGGCGGCCCAGTCGACTTCCGTGCCGCGCACGAACACCTCGGCCACCGCGCCCAGCACGGACTCGGCCTCGGGCCGTCCCTTACGGAGCACCGACGCCGCGGTGACGTCCTCCGCCGCGGACCGCGCGAGCGCGGTCAGCACCGGGTCCGGACCGATCTCCAGCAGCCGGGACACGCCCTGCACGCCCGTCGCGGCCACAAGGGCGTCGTGAAAACGCACCGGTTCGCGGATCTGACGCACCCAGTACTCCGGAGTCGCCCAGTCCTCCGCGGTCTCCGACTCGCCGGTGACGGTGCTGAGGGCCGGCAGGTTCGGCTGCCGGTAGGCCACGCGGGCCGCGATATCGGAGAACTCCACCAAGGCCGGTTCCATCAGCGGCGAGTGGAACGCGTGACTCACCCTCAGCCGGGACACCCGGCGGTGCTGTTCCCGGGCAACGTTCATCGCCCGCTCGACGGCCTCCTGGTCGCCCGAAACCACCACCGCGCTCGGCCCGTTGACCGCCGCGATCGTGATCCGCCCGCCCCCGGAAAGCCCTCGCAGGATGCCGAGGACCTCCTCCTCGCTGCCCTCGACGGCAGCCATCGCGCCACCTGCCGGCAGCCGCTGCATCAGCCGGGCCCGGCCCGCCACCAGCCTGGTGGCATCGGCCAGATCGAAGACACCGGCGGCGTAGGCGGCGGCGAACTCCCCCACCGAGTGGCCCAGAACCGCATCCGGGCCCATGCCCCATGACCTCAGCAGCTCCACCAGCGCGACCTGGACCGCGAACAGCGCCGTCTGCGCATACCCGGTCCGGTCGAGGAGTTCCGCCTCGTCCGAGCCCTCGGCGGCGAACAGCACGTCCCTCACGGGGGTACCGAAGCCGGGCTCGCCCGCCAGTGCGGCCTCCAGGTGTCCGCAGACCTCGTCCAACGCCCTTGCGAACCGCGGGAATCGCTCATAGAGCTCTCGGCCCATGCCGAGCCGCTGACTGCCCTGCCCGGTGAACATCCAGCCCGTACGGCCCTCACCCACCACACCGGACACCACCGAGGCGTCGCCCTCGGCCAGCGCGGCCAGGCCCGCACGCAACGTACCCGGATCACCGCCCAACACCACCGCGCGGTGGTCCAGCAGCGCACGCGTCGTCACGAGCGACAGCCCCAGGTCCGCACTGGAGTGGTCGCGTTCGTCGGAGAGTTCGGCCAGGCGTCCGGCCTGCGCCCGGAGCGCCTGAGCGCTGCGGGCCGAGAGCACCCACGGGACCACCGGCAGCTCGGCCGTGGGCCGCTCCTCAGCCGTGGCCGGTTCAGCCGCCGGCGCTTCCTCGACGATGACGTGAGCGTTGGTGCCGCTGATCCCGAAGGAGGAGATGCCCGCGCGCCGGGGACGCTCCCCGATCGGCCACCTGCGGGCCTCCGTCAGCAGCCGGACCGCCCCGGCGGCCCAGTCCACCTGGCTCGATGGCTCGTTCACGTGCAGCGTCCGCGGCAGCCGCTCGGCACGCAGCGCCATCACCATCTTGATGACGCCGGCGACGCCCGCCGCGGCCTGGGTGTGCCCGATGTTCGACTTCACCGAGCCCAGCCACAAAGGCTCGTCCTCGGTGCGCGCCTGACCGTACGTCGCCAGCAGCCCCTGCGCCTCGATCGGGTCGCCCAGCCGAGTCCCCGTGCCATGTGCTTCGACCACATCGACCTCGGCGGCGGAAAGCCGCGCCGACGACAGCGCCTGGCGGATCACCCGCTGCTGCGACGGACCGTTCGGCGCCGTCAGACCATTCGACGCACCGTCCTGGTTGACGGCGCTGCCGCGCACCACCGCGAGCACGTTGTGACCACGGCGCCGCGCGTCCGAGAGACGCTCCAGCACCAGCACCCCGGCGCCCTCGGCCCAGCCCGTGCCGTCCGCGCCGTCCGCGAAGGACTTGCACCGGCCGTCCGAGGCCAGACCCCGCTGGCGTGAGAATTCGACGAACGTCGAGGGCGTCGCCATGACCGTGACGCCACCGGCCAGGGCCGTGTCGCACTCCCCCGCCCGCAGGGCCTGGCAGGCCCAGTGCAGGGACACGAGCGACGACGAACACGCGGTGTCCACCGTCACCGCGGGCCCCTCGAACCCGAAGACGTACGCGACACGGCCGGAGAAGACGCTGCCCGCGTTCCCGTTGGCGACGAAGCCTTCCACGTCCTCGGGCACGGTCTGGAGACGCGAGGCGTAATCGTGGTACATCAGCCCCGCGAACACACCTGTGGACGATCCCCGCAGCGACAGGGGGTCGATGCCGGCCCGCTCCAGCGCCTCCCAGGACGTCTCCAGAAGCAACCGCTGCTGCGGATCCATGGCCAGCGCCTCACGCGGGGAGATCCCGAACAGCTCCGCGTCGAACTCGGCCGCGTCGTGCAGGAAGCCGCCCTCGCGTACGTACGACGTGCCCGCGCGGGCGCCGTCGGGGTCGAAGAGCGAGTCGACATCCCAGCCGCGGTCGGTCGGGAAGCCCGTGATCCCGTCCCCGGCGGAGTCGACCAGCTCCCACAGCCCTTCGGGAGAGGTCACCCCGCCCGGGTAGCGGCAGCCCATCCCCACGATCGCGATCGGTTCGTCGTCGGCCATCACCCCGGACGGCCTCGGCTCGATGTCCCGGTCGGCCGGCGTCTCCCCCAGCAGCCGTTCGCGCAGGTACGCGGCGAGCGCGGTGGGGCTGGGGTGGTCGAAGACCAGGGTGGCGGGCAGGGTGAGCGCGGTCGCGCTGTTGAGCCGGTTGCGCAGGTCCACCGCGGTCAGCGAATCGAACCCGAGATCCTTGAACGCCCGCCCCGGGTCGACCGCACCCGCCGACGCGTGCCCCAGGACCGCCGCCACCTCGGATTGCACCACGTGGAGCAGCACCCGGTCCCGCTCGGCCTCGGACAGACCCGACAGGCGGCGGGCCAGCCCATTCACGTCGGTGCCCTGGCCCGCGGTCCGGCGCCGGCGGGCCGCGGGAAGGAGACCGTGCAGCGGGGTGGGCAGGCTGTCGCGCCGCGCGGCGAGCGCCGTGGTCCGCAGGGCGACCGGCAGCGCCAGGGGTTCGTCGGTCCGCAGCGCCAGGTCGAACAGTGCCAGCGCGTCCTGGGTGGACAGTGGCGGGAAACCCTGGCCTCGCAGGCGGGCGATATTCGCCTCGCCGAGGCGGCCGCCCATGCCGTCGGCGTGTTCCCACATGCCCCACGCCAGCGACACGCCGGGCAACCCCTGCGATCGCCGGGACAGGGCGAGGGTGTCCAGCACGGTGTTGGCGGCGGCGTAGGCGGCCTGGCCCGAGTTTCCGAACACTCCCGCGATGGAAGAGAACAGGACGAAGGCGGTCAGGTCGCGGTTGTCCGCTGTCAGCTCGTGCAGGTGGAGAGCCGATTCGGCCTTCGCCGCGAGCACCCGGGCGACTCGCTCCGGGGTCAGGTCGGTGATCATGCCGTCGTCGAGGACACCGGCGGTGTGCACGACTCCGGTCAGGGGCGCGTCGTCGGGTATGCCGCCCATCGCCTCGGCCAGTGCCCGGCGGTCGGCCACGTCGCAGGCGGTGATGGTGACTTCGGCGCCCAGGCCGGTCAGCTCCCGCTGGAGTTCGTGAGCACCGGGGGCGTCCGGGCCGCGGCGCGAGAGCAGCAGCAGGTTCCGTACGCCGTGCGTGCTCACCAGGTGCCGGGCCACGACCGCGCCCAGGCCGCCGGTTCCGCCGGTGACCAGCACCGTTCCGTGGCTCTGCCACACATCTGGAGCGCCGTCTTCGGAAACGCCGGTCATGCGCGCCATCCGAGGCAGCCACACCTGGCCCCGCCGCACGGCGAACTGGCTTTCCCCGCCGTCGGCCAGGGCCGTCGCCAGGGTGGCGTACGAGGTCGGTTCAGCGTCGACGTCCGCCAGGACGAACCGGCCCGGGTGTTCGCTCATCGCCGAGCGCAGCAGGCCCCAGACGCCCGCACCGGCCAGGTCGTGCGCCTCTGCCCCAATCGCCCCGGAGGTCACCACCACCAGCCGGGTTTCCGTCAGCCGCCGTTCGGCCAGCCACCCACCTACGAGCTCCAGCACACCGGAGACCGCCGCGGCGACCCCGGTGTCGGTGCCGCGCGGGTCGTGCGGGAGCGGCAGCAGCACGGTGTCCGGGACGCTGCCGCCCTCGTCGAGGGCGGCGGTCAGCGCGGTGAGGTCGGCGTAGCCGGTCACCGGCACTCCGGCGTCCCGCCACGCGTGCGGATCGCCGAGCACGGCCCAGTCCCCCAGTTCGCCGGTGTCACGACGCTCGGTGGGGGCGGGGGCGGCGGTCCAGTCCAGCCGGAACAGGCTGTCCGAGATCGGCGAGCCCCCGTCGGCGCCCGCGACGAGGTCGGCGGCCGATACGGGTCGCAGCACCAGGGAGCCCACCTCGGCGACCGGCTCTCCCGCCGCGTCCGCCACCCGCAGGGCGACCTCGCCCGAGCCCGGCCCGCCGCGCGGCGAGAGGCGCGCCCGGACGGCAGTGGCGCCCACGGCGAACAACGAGACGCCGGACCACAGGAACGGCAGGGACGCGGCCCCCTCGGCCGACGGCTCACGTAGCCCGAGGGCGTGCAGGACGGTGTCCAGCAGAGCCGGGTGCAGACCGAACCCGGTGACGTCTCCCGCGATCTGCTCGGGCAGGACTGCCTCCACGAAGAGGTCCTCGCCCCGCCGCCATACCTCCTTCACGCCACGGAAACCAGGTCCGTAGGCCAGTCCCGCGTCGGACAGATGGTCGTAGAGGCCGTCGAGTCCATCGGCCGGTACCGGCTCCGCGCCCTCGGGGGGCCAGGCGCGCAGGTCCCAGTCGGCGGCGGGCCGCGCGGTGGTGAGGGTCCCGGTGGCGTGCAGGGTCCACGGCTGTTCGGCGGCGGCGTCCTGCGGGCGTGAGTGGACCCGGACCGTGCGCCGCCGGTCGCCTTCGGCCGGTTCGATGCTGATCTGGATCTGGACCGTGCCGTCGTTCGGCAGGATCAGCGGGGCCCGCAGGGTCAGGTCCTCCACCTGGTCGCAGCCGACCTGGTCCCCCGCCTGAACGGCGAGTTCCACGAACACCGTGCCGGGCACCACGACGGATCCGGCCACCACGTGATCGGACAGCCACGGATGCGACTGCGCGGACAGCCGCGACGTCAGCAGCACCGTGTCCGACCCGGCCAGCCGCAGCGCGGCCCCCAGCAGCGGGTGCCCGACCGTCCCCAGGCCGAGGCCGCTCGCGTCGGTCACGGAGCGGGAGGGCCGCAGCCAGAACCGCTGGTGCTGGAACGCGTACGTCGGCAGCTCCACCCGCTGGGCGCCGGTCCCGGCGAAGACTGCCGCCCAGTCCAGCTTCGCGCCGCGTACGAACATCTCCGCCGCCGCGACAAGTACGGACTCGGCCTCCGCGCGGCCCTTGCGCAGCGCCGACACGGCGGCGGCCTCCGTAGCGGCCTGCGCCAGGCTGGTCAGCACCGGGTCGGGGCCGACCTCCAGCAGTCGGCTGACACCCCGTGCACCGGTGGCGGTCTCAAGAGCATCATGGAAGCGGACCGGCCGGCGCACCTGATCCACCCAGTAGTCAGCCGTCGCCCAGTCCTCTTCACCGACCGGCCCACCGGTGACCGTACTGACGGCGGCGAGCACCGGCTGCCGGTAGGTGATACTCGCCGCGATGTCGGCGAAATCCGCCAGCATCGGCTCCATCAACGGCGAGTGGAAGGCGTGGCTGACGCGCAGCCGGGACACCCGCCGGCCCCGCTCCCGCGCAACCGCCATCACCCGCTCGACCGCATCCTCGTCGCCGGAGACGACCACCGCGGTCGGCCCGTTGACCGCCGCGACCGTGGCCCGCTCTCCTTCAGGAAGCCCTGTGAGGATGTCGGAGACCTCGGCCTCGGTGCCCTCGACCGCCGCCATCGCACCACCCGAGGGCAGCCCCTGCATCAACCGCGCACGACCCGCCACCAACCGCACGGCATCCACCAGCCCGAACACACCCGCCGTGTACGCCGCGACGAACTCGCCGACCGAGTGGCCCAGCACCACATCCGGCACCACACCCCAGGAACGCAGCAGCTCCACCAGCGCGACCTGCACCGCGAACAACGCCGACTGCGCATACCCGGTCCGGTCCAGCAGAGCCGCCTCCGCCGAACCCTCCGCCGCGAACAACACCTCCCGCACCGAAACCTCAAACCCCGCCACACCCGCCAACTCCGCGTCCAGAAGGCCGCACACCTCGTCCAGGACCCGCGCGAACACCGGGAAGGCGCCATACAGCTCACGCCCCATACCAAGCCGCTGGCTCCCCTGACCCGTGAACATCCAGCCCGTACGCCCATCCGACACCACACCGGACACCACAGAAGTGCCGCCATCGGCCAGCTCGGCGACACCCGAACGCAAATCCTCCAGACTCCCGCCCAACACCACAGCACGGTGATCGAGCACCGCACGCGACGTCGCCAGCGAGTAGCCGACGTCGATAGCGGAGCAGTCAGCCGAGGGTTCCGCCGTGGTGAGGAAACCGGCCAGGCGCTCGGCCTGCGCGCGCACCGCCCGCTCGCCGCGCCCCGACAGCACCCACGGCACCACCGGCAGGTCGACCGACGGCCGCTCCTCCGCCGCGGCCGGTTCGGCGGCCGGGGCTTCTTCGACGATGACGTGCGCGTTCGTCCCGCTGATGCCGAACGCCGAAACACCCGCCCGGCGCGTACGGTCGGCCCGCGGCCAGGTGCGGGGCTCGGCCAGCAGCCGGACCGCACCGGCGGTCCAGTCCACATGGGACGACGGCTCGTCGGCGTGCAGCGTCCGCGGCAGCCGCTGTTCACGCAGCGCCAGCACCATCTTGATCACGCCGGCCACACCCGCCGCGCACTGCGTGTGGCCGATGTTGGACTTCACCGAGCCGAGCCACAGCGGATCGCCGTCACGCTGCTGCCCGTAGGTGGCCATGAGGGCCTGTGCCTCGATGGGGTCGCCGAGCCGGGTTCCGGTGCCGTGCGCCTCGACGGCGTCCACCTCGGCCGCCGAGATGTTCGCGGCCTCCAGGGCCTGCCGGATCACGCGCTGCTGGGAGGGGCCGTTCGGCGCGCTCAGCCCGTTCGACGCGCCGTCCTGGTTGACCGCGCTACCGCGGACGACCGCCAGCACGTCGTGTCCGAGGCGCCGCGCGTCGGTCAGCCGTTCCAGCACCAGCACGCCGGCGCCCTCGGACCATCCCGTGCCGTCCGCCGCCTCGGCGAAGGACTTGCACCGGCCGTCCCCGGCCAGCCCGCCCTGACGGGCGAACTCCAGGAACATGCCGGGGTTGGACATGACCGTGGCGCCGCCCGCGAGCGCCATCGTGCACTCCCCGGCCCGTAGCGCCTGGCACGCCAAGTGCAGCGCCACCAGCGCCGACGAGCAGGCGGTGTCGACGGTGACGGCGGGGCCCTCGAAGCCGAGCGAGTAGGCGACCCGGCCCGAGGCGACGCTCGGGATGCTGCCGGTCAGCAGATAGCCCTCGGTCCCGGTGGCGGCCTCGTGCAACTGCCCGCCGTAGCCGTTGCCGGACACGCCGGAGAACACGCCGGTCCGCGAGCCGCGCAGCGACAAGGGGTTGATCCCGGCGCGCTCCAGCGCTTCCCACGACGTCTCCAGGAGCAGCCGCTGCTGCGGGTCCATGGCGAGGGCCTCGCGCGGGGAGATCCCGAACAGCTCGGCGTCGAACCGTGGGGCCTCGTGCACGAACCCGCCCACCTCGGCGATGTCGCCGAGCGCCTGGAGGTCCCAGCCACGGTCGGCGGGGAACGGCGACATGCCGTCCCCGGCCGAGGCCACCAGCTCCCACAGCGCCTCCGGTGAAGCTACGCCGCCGGGAAAGCGGCAGCCCATGCCCACGATCGCGATCGGCTCGCGTGACGCGGTGACCAGATCCTGGTAACGCTGCCAGAGCCGGTCGTTCTCCTTGAGGGACTCCCGCAGGGCTTGGACGAGTTCTTCGGAGGATGTTGTCATGTCGCTCTCCACGGTCACGGCGAACTGAAGCCTGGGGCTGAAGCCAATGGACTGATGCCTGAGTGCGCCGGCGTGGCGGACCTGTCCGCCACTGGCGCCCGGGCTACATCGGCCTCACACGCTTCAGGGCCAGCTGTACGAGGCTGTCGGCGCCCATCGAGTCGAGGGATTCGGCTTCGCTCCGCTCGGCGGCCGGTTCCGCCGCGGTCCGGCCTGCTCCGTTGGTGTCGGCGGATTCGGCGGTTCCGGCGGCTTCGGCGAGCCGGCGCAACATGTCCAGCACGCCGGACTCCCGCAGCCGGGTGATCGGGATCGCCGCCAGAAGCTCCTTCACCTGCGGGTCCACGCCGTCGTCGCCCGGCTCGGCACCGTGCGCGGTGCGTTGAGCCGGAGCGGCGCCGGCGAGCAGCCTCTCCCGCAACGCCAGGACGAGCGCTTCGGGCGTCGGGTGGTCGAAGATCAGCGTCGCGGGCAGTTGCAGGGCGGTGGCCGAGTTGAGCCGGTTCCGCAGGTCCACCGCGGTCAGCGAGTCGAAGCCGAGGTCCCGGAACGCCCTGGCGGGGTCGACCGCGGCCGCCGAGGAGTGTCCCAGCACGGAGGCCACCTGGGCCTGTACGACCTCCAGCAGCAGCCGGTCCTGCTCGGGCGCGGGCAGTCCCCGCAGCCGCCGGATCAACCCCTCGCCCCCGGCCCCGCCCGCGGCCGCCTGGCCCGCGGTGCGGCGCTGCCGTGCGGCCGGCACCAGGCCGTGCAGCACGCTGGGCAGACTGTCCCGCCGCGCGGCCAGTGCCGTGGTCCGCAGGGTGACGGGCAGGGCCACCGGCTCGTTGACCCGCAGCGCGGTGTCCAGCAGCGCCAGCGCGTCGTCGGTGGACAGCGGCGGGAATCCCTGGCGGCGCATGCGGTCCAGGTCCGCCTCGGCCAGTCGGCCGCCCATGCCGTCGGTGTTCTCCCACATGCCCCAGGCCAGGGACACGCCCGGCAGGCCCTGGGCGCGTCGGGATGCCGCCAGCGCGTCCAGAACCGCGTTGCCCGCCGCGTAGGCCGCCTGTCCCGCGGAGCCGATCACCCCGGAGATCGAGGAGTACAGCACGAAGGCGCTCAGGTCGGACTTGGCGGTCAGTTCGTGCAGGTGCAGCGCGGAGTCGGCCTTGGCGGCCAGGACCCGGGCCAGCCGCTCCGGGGTCAGGCCGGTGATCACCCCATCGTCGAGCACTCCGGCCGTGTGGATCACTCCGGTGAGCGGCGCCTGCTCCGGGATGGACTCGATCGCCCGGGCCAGTGCCTCCCGGTCGCCGACGTCGCAGGCGGTGATGGTGACCCGTGCGCCGAGAGCGGTCAGTTCCCTTTCGAGTTCCCGCGCGCCGGGGGCGTCGGCGCCACGGCGCGAGAGCAGCAGCAGGTCCCGGACCCCGTGCTGGCTGACGAGGTGGCGTGCCAGCACCGCGCCGAGGCCGCCGGTGCCGCCGGTCACCAGGACGGTGCCGCTCTCGTGCCACGGCGCCGGGATGGTCAGCACGACCTTGCCGACGTGCTTCGCCTGGCCGAGGAACCGCAGGGCCTCCGGGGCCCGTGAGATGTCCCAGGTGGTGATCGGGATCGGCCGCAGCGCACCCTTTTCGAACAGCTCCAGCAGCGCGGTCAGCATCTCGCCGATCCGATCAGGACCCGCTTCGATCACGTCGAACGCCTGGTACGACACGCCCGGGTAGTCGGCCCTGACCTCGTCCGCGTCGCGGATATCCGTCTTGCCCATCTCCACGAATCGTCCGCCGGGGCGCGTCAGGCGCAGGGACGCGTCGACGAACTCCCCGGCCAGGCAGTCCAGCACGGCGTCCACACCGGCACCGTTCGTGGCCCGGGAGAAGGTCTGCTCGAACTCGGTGGTGCGGGACGAGGCGATGTGGTCGGCGTCGACACCGAGTTCACGGACCGTGGGCCACTTGCCCTGGCTCGCGGTCGCGAAGACCTCGGCCTGCAGGTGGTGCGCGAGCTGCACGGCGGCCATGCCCACGCCACCGGCGGCGGCGTGGATGAGGATCGACTCGCCCGCCCGCAGCCCGGCGAGGTCCATCAGGGCGTAGTACGCGGTGAGGTACACGATCGGCACCGATGCCGCCTGCGCGTAGGACCAGCCGCGCGGAATCCGCGCCAGCATGCGGGCGTCGGCGACCGCGGCGGGGCCGAAGGCGCCGTCCAGCATGCCCATGACGTGGTCGCCGACGGCCCAGTTCGTCACGCCGGGTCCGACCTCCAGGATGACGCCGGCGCCTTCGAGACCCATGCGGCCCGCGTCGCCCGGGTACATGCCCAGCACGTTGAGCACGTCGCGGAAGTTGATGCCCGCGGCGCGTACGCCCACCCGCACCTGACCGGGCAGCAGGGGCCGCATGTCCTCGCGCACCAGCGCGACACCGTCCAGACGCCCCTGGGCGACGATGTCCAGCCGCCACCCGAGTCCGGCGCCCAGATCGGAGTCCGGGGTCGTGGGGGGCACGAGCACACCGCCCGAGGCCATCCGGACGGCCCTGGGCAGCCACACCCGGCCGCGGCGTACGGCCAGTTGCGCATCGCCCGCCTCGGCGAGGCCGGGCAGATGCGCGGCCAGCGCCTGGTAGGACTCCTGGCGGCCATCGGTGTCGGCGAGGAGGAACCGGTCGGGGTTCTCGCTGATCGCCGTACGGACGAGGCCCCACACTCCGGCCCCGGCCACGTCGACCACGCCGTTGCCCGTGAGTGAGGTCCTGGCGGGCTCCTCACCGTCTTCGGCGGAGACCTCGACGGCGTCCTGGGTCAGCACCGCCAGCCGGGTCCCGGCCAGCCGGTCCTCGGCCAGCCAGTCCCGCACGATGCCGAGCACTTCGGTGACGGTCGCGGTCACCCTGGCGTCGGCGCTCGCCTCGGTGCCGACGGCGGTGGGGTGAAGCGGGAGCAGTACGGTCTCGGGCACCGCGGCCCCGGCGTCCAAGGCCGCGCTCAGCGCGGCGAGGTCGGCATACCGGGAGGCGCCGACACCCACGTCGGGCAGGCCGTTCCGCGCGTCGTCGGATCCGGTCAGGATCGCCCAGCGGCCGACCGGGGAGGACGACCCGCTCAGGGGGGCGGGCGCGGGGACCCAGTCCAGCCGGAACAGGCTGTCCGAGACCGGCGAGCCCGCCCCGGCCAGGTCGGCGGGCGACACCGGGCGCAGCACCAGCGACTCGATCTCGGCCACCGGGTCGCCCGCCGTGTCGGCGACCCGCAGCCCCACCTCGCCCGTCCCGCGCACGGTCAGGTGTACCCGTACGGCGGCGGCGCCGACGGCGGACAGCGATACGCCGGACCACAGGAACGGCAGCGACGCGCCGTCCGCCGCCTGCCCCCGCAGTCCCAGGGCGTGCAGGACGGTGTCGAGCAGCGCCGGGTGCAGTCCGTACGCCGAAGCGTCGCCGAACAGCGGCTCGGGCAGGGCCGCCTCGACGAAGAGGTCCTCGCCGTGGCTCCAGACCTCTCGCAGTCCTCGGAAGGCCGGTCCGTAGGCCAGCCCGGCCGAGGCCAGTCGCTCGTACAGCCCGTCGGTGGGCACCGGTTCGGCGCCCGGGGGCGGCCACGCGGTCAGGTCCCAGTCGGCGGCGGGCCGCTCGGCGGCGAGGGTGCCGGTGGCGTGCAAGGTCCACGGTTGTCCGGTCGCGGAGTCCTGGGGGCGTGCGTACAGCTTCAGCGTGCGCCGCTGCTCGTCCGCGTTTCCGTCCGGGTTCCCGTCGGAGGAGTCGGGCGGCTCCACGCTGAGCTGCACCTGCACCGCGCCGTCCTTCGGCAGCACGATCGGGGCACGCAGGGTCAGTTCGTCCAGTCGGCCGTAGCCGAGCTGGTCGCCCGCCTGGAGTGCGAGTTCGACGAGCGCGGTGCCGGGGACCACGATCGATTCCGCGACCGCGTGATCGGCGAGCCAGGGGTGGGACCGCGCCGAGAGGCGGGACGTCAGCAGGAGGGTTTCCGAGCCCGCCACGGTCACGGCCGCGCCCAGCAGCGGATGTTCGGTGACGCCGAGGCCGAGGCCGTCGGCGTCGGTGGCCGGAGCCGATGCCTCCAGCCAGTACCGTTCGCGCTGGAACGCGTAGGTCGGCAGCGCGACCCGCCGGGCACCGGTCCCCGCGAACACGCCGGACCAGTCGACCCCCGC
>NZ_JBEYAL010000079.1:0-21407 GCF_040631655.1 Streptomyces sp. NPDC019937 | reverse complement strand
CGAGCGCGGGGCCGCGAGGTGCCGCCCGCCGCGGCAGCGGCTGATGTCACAGCGGCGTCGGGAGCCCGGCATGATCCACACGACACCCCCTAGGGACGCCGTCAGAGCGGCGGGCCGAGGCGGACCGTGGGGTGGGAGCCGGTGTCCGTCAGGGAGCCGGTCTGGGAGCCGTGGAGGCGGGCGTAGGCGCCGCCCCGGGCGAGCAGTTCGCGGTGGGTGCCGGTCTCCACCAGGCGGCCGTGGTCGAGGACCAGGATGCGGTCGGCGTCCGGGGCCAGGTTGAGGTCGTGGGTGATCATGATGGTCGTACGGCCCGCCATCAGCCGCCGCAGCGGCCGCACCACGCGCCGTGCGGCCAGCGCGTCGAGGCCGGTGGTGGGCTCGTCCAGGACCAGCACCGGCGCGTTGCGCGGCATCGCCCGCGCGATCGCGATCCGTTGCAGCTGACCGCCGGACAGCTGGGCCGTATGCGGGTCGATCCGGGTGTCGTATCCCTGCGGCAGGGCGCGGATGAACTCGTCCGCGGCCGCGTCCCGCGCGGCCCGGACGATGTCGTGGTCGCTCGCCCCCGGCCGCCCGCACGTGATGTTCTCGCGGATCGTGTCGTGCAGGATCAGCGTCTCCTGCGGCAGCAGGGTCACGTGCTCGCGCAGGAAGCCGAGCGGCAGGGCATGCAGTGGCACACCGTCCAGCCGTACGTAGCCCTCGCCCGGGTCGTAGAAGCGCAGCAGCAGCTTGGAGACGGTCGACTTGCCCGCCCCGCTCGCCCCCGTGATCAGGACGAACTCGCCAGGGCGCGCGGTCAGCGACACCCCGGCCAGGGTCGGCCGCTCGGCGCCCGGGTAGCGGAAGCCGACCCGGTCGAACTCCACCGTGCCGTGCACACGCCACGGCGCGACGGCCGCGCCCGGCGCGGGGTCGCGTACGGCCGGTTCGGCGTCCAGGACCTCCAGCAGCCGTTCGGCGCCCGCGGTCGCGGCGGAGAGGGTCAGGCCCAGCTGTCCGAGGTTGCGGCCGGTGGCATGTCGCCACCGGCCCCTTCGACGGGTCACCTCGCCAGGGGAATTAAGGCCTCTTGCCGAAGCCCATCTTGGTGCCGGTCAGATCGGCCACGATCCCGTCCGGCTCCACCCCGATGTTCTGAATCTTGATGTCCTTGGCCTTCTCGGGAAGCTGGAAGGAGAGCGACAGCTTCTCCGACAACTCCGGCAGCTTGTACTTGGTCAGCGCGGCGGCCACGGTCGGATCGATGCCGAGCTTCCTGACCAGCTCCGGGTGCTCGTTCGTCACGTCGACGAGGTTGACCTTCGTCAGCGCGGGCACGAACTCCGGCGATCCGGTGATCTTGTCCAGCTGCCGGTCGTCGTTCCGCGCCCGGCCGGCCGGTTCGGGAGCGATCCCCAGCCGCTCCGCCACCGACGGCACCTGAAGCAGCGCCCTCGCCTTCGCGGTGTCCTCGCTGATCTGCTTGGCCGCCTTGGGGTGCAGCCGCAGCCCGGCGTCCTTGCCCGGTCGGTAGGTGGCGATCCCGGGAATGTCCAGCCGCATGTCCGTCACCTCGGTGGAGATCCCCCGGTCTCCCTGGCGCTGGATGTGGGCCATCGCGTGCAGCGACACGTTCTGCCCGGCGACCGGCAGCTTGCCGTCCGCGCGCACCGAGTTGGGGCCGTACGCCTGGAAACGCACCTGGGAGGCGCCCAGTTCCCGGTCCAGGTCCTCGAAGGCCAGCAGGACGTTGCCCTTCATGCGCTCCACCACGGCGCCCTTGATCGAGGTGGGCAGGTCGGCGTTCAGCCGGATGCCCTCGGCCTGGACGTTCACCTTGGCGAGCGAGACCCGGTCGGCCGCCACATCGGGCACGGCCACGTCGACCTTCTCCAGCTTCTTGTCCAGCACCTGGGTGAGGAACGGGAAGCCGTGGATGGTCACGTTGGGGGCGGTGGCCAGCTTGAGCTTCTTCTGGAGCGCGGCCTCCGCCTTGCGCTCCACGTACATCACGGCGCACCGGTCGGCCAGCACCGCCAGGGCCGCGAGCACCAGCACGCCGATGACCAGCTTCGCGGTGAGCGGCACCGCCTTGAAGCGCCCGCGCCCGCGCCGCCGGCCGCGCCGGGAGCGGCCGTGGTCGGGCGGCGACCACGGCTCGCCGTCGCCTCCGCCCGGGCCGCCCTTGCCGCCGCCCCCGCCGCCGAGGTCGGAGGTGTCGTCGTCCGGCTTCATCCCGAGGCCGAGCGGGTCCTCCGGGTCGTACGGATCGGCCAGCTCGGCGAGTTCGTCGTACGGGTTGCTGTACGGGACGGGGTGCACGTCGCGGTGCGCGTCGTCGCGCGCGGCATCGTCACGTACGCCGTCGCCGGGGCCCGGGTCGCTGTGAGAATTGTGGGGACGAGGTGAAGATATGCGTGTGGGGGATCGCATCAGCCAATACCACCACGCCGCACTGCTCCGCCCGCAAGTCCTAGCGGCGATACGTGGCGAACGGCACGCTCACGCGGCGTCCGCCGCCGTGCCGTTCGCCCGTCGTCCCTCGCCCCGTTCACCGTCCGCCGCGCGAAACCGCCCGTGCCTCGGTGACGGTGACGGAGCGTCCGTTCATCTCCTGTCCATCCAGCTGGGCCATGGCCTTCTCGGCCTCCATGTCCGCCATCTCCACGAATCCGAACCCCCGTGAGCGCCCGGTGTCCCGGTCGGTGATGACGGTCGCGTCCATCACCTCGCCGAACTGCCCGAACAGCTTCTCCAGGTCCTCCTTCGTGGTCTGGTAGCTCAGGTTGCCCACATGCAGCCGCTTCGACATGACCCGCTCTCCTGCCTGATCCGGGACGCCGTCAAGGTGGCGCCAATCGGGTCAATCGTCGCAGCGAGGTGGAAAACGGGCCATCGCGCTTGGGCCGAACCGGTTACCCGGCCGGGCTCAGCGCAGGGTCTGGAGCTGTTCGGTGGCGAAGGGGATGAGCGTCTCGGTGTCCCCGGTGAGGACCTTCCGGGCCCACTCCGGGTCGGCGATCAGGGCGCGGCCGATCGCGATGAGGTCGAACTCGTCCCGCTCCATCCGGTCCAGCAGCTTCTCGATGCCCGCCACCCCGCTCCGGGCCCCGTCCTTGAACATCGCGGGGTCGAACTCCTTGTCCAGGCCGACGGATCCGACGCTGATGGTGGCCTTGCCGGTGAGCTTCTTCGTCCAGCCCGCGAGGTTGAGGTCGGAGTCCTCGAACTCCGGCACCCAGTACCGGCGGGTGGAGGAGTGGAAGGCGTCCACCCCGGCCTCCGCGAGCGGGGCGAGGATCGCCTCCAGCTCCTGCGGGGTCCCGGCGAGCCGCGCGTCGTAGTGGAACGCCTTCCACTGCGAGGTGCGCAGGACGATCGGGAAGTCGGCGGAGACGGCCTTCCGGCACGCGGCCACGATCTCGGCGGCGAACCGGACGCGGGCGACCGGGTCGCCGCCGTAGCCGTCGGTGCGGCGGTTGGTGCGCTCCCACAGGAACTGGTCGATCAGGTAGCCGTGGGCGCCGTGCAGTTCGATGCCGTCGAAGCCGGTGCGCTCGGCGGCGGCCGCGGCGTCGGCGAAGGCGGCGATCACGGCGTCCAGGTCGTCCTGGGTCATGGCCCGGCCGGCCGGGTTGCCGTCCAGGCCGAAGCCCGACGGGCCGACCGTCGGGGCGTCCGGGACCGGGCCGGAGCCCTCGGCGCGGGTCGCCCCGACGTGCCAGAGCTGCGGCATGATCCGGCCGCCCGCGCGGTGCACCTCGTCCACCACGTTCTTCCAGCCCGCCAGCGCGTCCTCGCCGTAAAAGCGCGGCACCCGGTCGCTGTCCCCCGCCGAGGGGTGACCGACGTACGTCCCCTCGGTGATGATCAGCCCGACCCCGCCGGCCGCCCGGCGCGCGTAGTACTGCGCCACATCGGCACCGGGGACGCCGTCCGGCGAGAACTGGCGCGTCATCGGCGCCATGGCGATCCGGTTCGGCACGGTGAGCCCGCCCAGGGTGAACGGGCGGGACAGGGTCTGAGCCGCGCGGTCGGCGGCGGCGCTGTCGGCAGTCATGGGGAAGCTCCTCGAAGCAGGACGAAGGTTCGCGGAGCTAAGCTAAAACCTGACGTTGACGTCAGAGGCAAATGTCGCAGGGAGGAGCCGCGGGTGCGCATCGGTGAACTCGCCGCCAAGGCGGGCGTGAGCGTACGGGCACTGCGCTACTACGAGGAACAGGGCCTGCTCAGCTCGGAGCGCAGCGCCAGCGGCCAGCGGCACTACCCCGGGAGCGCGGTCGGCCGCGTCCGCCTGATCCAGCAGATGTTCGCGGCGGGTCTGCCGAGCCGGACGATCGTTCAGCTCATGCCGTGCGTCGACAGGGGCTCGGCGACCCCGGAGATGATGGAACTGCTGCTGGCCGAGCGCGATCGCATCGAGCGTCAGATCGGCGAGCTGGCCGACGCCCGCGACCGGCTCGACGTCGTCATCGCCAGTACGAAGGTCCACGCCTGCGCGCCCGGGTAGTCACAAGGGGAGTGCCCGGTCCTCCACGACCGCCTTCATGACCAGGGTCGAGCTGAGCCGCTGCACACCGGGGAGCATCGCCAGCCGTTCGTCGTACAGCCGCTGGAAGGCGGGCGGATCGCGGGTGACGACGCGCAGCAGGTAGTCCGGGTCGCCGAACAGCCGCTGCGCCTGAAGGACGCTGGGGATGTCGGCGACGGTCTCGCCGGACGCGTCGCGCATCGTGATGAAGACCAGGGCGTCGAAGGTCAGCCCGAGGGCGTGCGGGTCGAGGTGCGCGCGGTAGCCGCTGATCGCGCCGGAGCGCTCGCTCGGCCAGTTCGGTGACGTGGATCTCCTGCTGGTGTTCACCCCCGGCGCGGACTGGGCCTACCAGCCGGATACACCCGGCGACGGGCTGGCCGGTCGCCGCGCAGGCGGGACTGCTCGGCGCGCTCCACAGGGTCGTCCGCGCGGTCGTCCACCTCGCCGTCGGCCTGCCGGCCCGCACGGTGCTGAGGACCCGGCCCTCAGCGGCCCGGGCGGTCCCCGGGGCCTCCGGTGTCCTGATGCTCGTCATCGATGGGTTCCTGCTGGTCGAACGCCTGGCCTGACGCCGCGGCCACGCACCGCGTACGCCTATGTTTGTATCCGTCAACGACCGCCGAGGAGGACCCCGTTGGACAGCTACTTCGAGCGCACCGACGCACACCGCTACAAGCCCACCGGCCACGTCGGCGGTGCGTGGGCCACCGACGAACAGCACTTCAGCCCGCTCGGCGGCCTCATCGTCCACGCCATCGACCGCCACCTGGCCGGGCGCCGTCCGGACGCCTCCGGCATGGTGCTGAGCCGCATCAGCTTCGACATCCTCGGGCGCCTCGCCCTCGAGGAGTGCGAGATCCGGGTGGAGACCATCCGGCCCGGCCGCACCATCGAACTCATCGAAGCCACCGTGCTCATAGCGGACCGCGCGGTGGTCCGCGCCCGCGCCTGGCTCCTGACCACCCTGGACACCGCCGCCGTCGCCGGCGGCGGCGCCGACCGCCTCACCCCGCCCGACGCGCTCGCGCCCTGGGCCATGTCCAGCGTCTGGCCCGGCGGGTACATCGCCTCCCTGGACACCCGGCCGGTCACCCCGCCGCAGCCCGGCCGCGCCACCGTCTGGCTCTCCACCGGGCTGGACCTCGTCGCCGGGGAGCCGGTGAGCCCGCTGGCGTCCTACGTCGCCCTCGTGGACACCGCCAACGGCATCGCCGTCCGGCAGCCGCCCACCGCCTGGATGTTCCCCAACGTCGACCTGACCATCCACCTCCACCGCCGGCCCGAGGGCCGCTGGACGGGCCTGGACACCACGGTCGCCTTCGGCGCCACCGGCCAGGGCATCACCAGCACGGTCCTGCACGACCTCACCGGCCCGGTGGGCCACGCCCAGCAGATCCTCACGGTCCGGCCGCAGCCGGGCGAAGCGCCTTGACCATCACCTGTTCGCCGGTCTCGCCGTCGCGCGACAGGTCCGTGAACCCGTTGCGCCGGTAGAGGGCGATCGCGGCGTCGTTGCCGGGGATCACGGAGAGGACCAGCGTCGTACCGCCCGTACGGCGCGCCCAGCCCTCGACCGCCCCGATCAGCCGGTCCCCGACCCCGTGGCCGCGTGCCTCGGGGCCGACCCACACCGATCGCAGCTCCCGTACACCGCCCTCCCCGGGCACCCCGCCCGCCACCCCGACGGCCCGGTCGTCCAGCAGGGCGACGACGTGAAACGCGCCCGGCATCTCCAGGCGGGCCCGCCACCGCTCCTCGCCGCCCCGGTGCCAGTCCGCGAGCGTGGACGTGAACGCGTGCGGCGCGTCGGTGAGGGCGGCGAGCCGCACCTCCCGCCACAGCGGCCAGTCGTCCGCCGTGAGCACCCGCAGCGTCACCACTTCGTCGCGCGGATCGAGTACATCAGCGGCAGCCGGGGATGGCCCGCCGGGAAGCGGAAGACGGGGTTCTGGGCGGGGCCGGTCCGTTCCAGCGCCGGGTAGCGCTGGAAGAGGGTGGTGGCGTGCTCGTGCAGGAACTCGATCCGCAGCCCGGCCCCGGCGAGGGCGGTCACCACGACCCCCAGCGGGTGCTGCCACTGGACGGAGACGGTGTGGGCGAGCGGCGGGCCGTCGGTGTACGTGTGCGGCTCGTCCCATGTCGTGCCCTGCTCGTCGAAGTAGTCCACCTCGACGCTCGTGCCGTCGTCCCCCAGCACCTCGGTGAACGGATGGAACTCCGCGAGGTACAGCACCCCGCCGTCGGCCAGCAGACCGGCCACGACGCGCGCCCAGCGCGGGAGGTCGGGCAACCAGCACAGCGCGCCGAGCCCGGTGTACACGACGTCGAACCGCTCACCGCCCAGGGCTTCCGCCGCGTCGTACACATCCGCAGCGACGAACCGCGCCTGCCCGTCGAGCGCCAGGTCCGCGGCGAGCCCGCGCGCCGTCCGTATGGCCGCCTCGGAGAAGTCCAGCCCGGTCACGTGCGCCGCCCCGCGGCGGGCCCAGGACAGGGTGTCCTGCCCCATGTGGCACTGGAGGTGGACGAGCCGCTTGCCGCTGACGTCCCCCAGCTCGTCCAGCTCGAAGCCGCGCAGGGTGCAGGCGCCGTCGCGGAACCCGGGCAGATCGTAGAATTCGCTGCCGGCGTGGACCCGGACCCGGTCGTCCCAGTTCGCGCGGTTGCGCCGCAGCCAGTCGTCCGTCATGGCCCGGACGGTAGTGGGTATCCCTCCCGGCTCTCATCCGGATTTGCCGCGCCCGGCGCCCGCCCCCGTCAGACGCGGGTCCCGGTCCGCGGGGCGCAGCCGGACGCGGGCGTCCAGGCCGCCGCCCGGTGCGGCGTCGAGGGTGATCTCGCCGCCGGAGGCGTGGACCAGGTGGCGGACGATCGGCAGGCCGAGGCCGGTGCCGTCGTGGTGGGCGTCGGAGGCGCGCCAGAAGCGGTCGAAGGCGCGTTCCCGGTCGGCCGGCGGCATGCCGGGGCCCTGGTCGATGACGTGGAGTTCGGCGCCGGGGGCTCGGGTGAGCGTGATGGCCGTGCCGGGTGGGGAGACGCGCAGCGCGTTGGCGATCAGGTTGTCGACGATCTGCTCCAGGGCACCGGGGATCGCCCATATCCGGCCGGTCGGCGGTCCGGTGACCGCCACGGCGACATGCTGTTCGCAGGCGAGCGATTCCCACATGGCGGCCCGGTCGGCGAGGACGGCGTCCAGGTCGACCGGCTCGGGCGTGGTGGCCGTGTTCTCCAGGCGGGCGAGGGCGAGGAGGCCGTGGACCATGCGGCTGAGCCGTTCGACCTCCTCGATGGTCTCGTCGAGGCTGTTGTGGGCGCGGGGGTCGAGGTAGGGCTCGAAGTTCTCCAGCCGGAGCCGCAGCGCGGCCAGCGGGGTCTTGAGCTGGTGCGATGCCTCGGAGGCGAAACCGTGCTGGGCCCGGAGCAGATGCTGCAGCCGCGTGGCGGTGTGGTTGAACGAGGTGGCCAGGCGGCGCAGTTCGGGCGGTCCGGTGGCGGCGTCGGGCGGGTGGTCCAGGTGTCCGTGGGCGAGCTGGGCGGTGGCCCGCTCCAGGGTGCGCAGGGGCCGGGTGATCCAGCGGGCCAGGCTGAACGCCACGAGGGCCACGGCGGCCAGGATGCCCGCTCCGCCGAGCGCGAGAGCGAGCCAGATGCGGTGCTCCCGGTCGGTGACCATCGTCATGGGGTACGTCACCCGCAGCGCGCCGCGGACGGTGGTCCCCGAGGAGCCCGGCATGGTCACCGCGAGGATGTCCCCGCCTTGTGCGTCCGCGCGCGTGGCGGTGGTGGCCTTGTTGCGCAGGGCGGCGGCGATGTCCGTCTGCCCGGATACGTCGGTCCCGGTGGCGGTGGCGCCCGCTGAGTCGGTGAGGAGGCGGCCGGCGCGGTCGACGATCACGACGCGGGCGCCGGTGTCGTCTGCGTACTCCCGCGCCAGCTCGGGCAGGGCTTCCACGTTGTGCTTCTCGATGTTCTCCTCCGCGACCTCGGCCAGCATCGACGCGTCGCGCTCCACGCCCTGGGAGAAGCGGGATTCCTCCCCGCGGGCGTAGAAGTAGCCGAGCGGGACCTCCAGGCCCACCAGCACCAGCAGGGCCAGCGCCAGATAGCTCAGCAGCAGACGGCGGGTCACCGCGCGGCCTCGGGGGTGTCGTCGGGCTGCCCGGCGGGGACGGTGAGGCGGAAACCGACCCCGCGCGCGGTGGTGATCCAGGCGGGGTCGCCGAGCTTGCGGCGCAGGGCGGCGACGTGCGCGTCCAGCGTCTTGGTGGGTCCGAAGAAGTGCGGGTCCCAGACCGTGTCCATGATCTGCTGCCGGGAGTGCACCGCGCCGGGGTCCTGGGCGAGATGGGCGAGCAGGTCGAACTCCCGTGGCGACAGGGCCACCTCACCCCGGTCGAGGCGGACTTCCCGGGTGCGCCGGTCGATCTCCAGCGAACCCAGCCGCTGCGGACCGGCGCCGGACGTCCCGGCGGGCGCCGGGGCGTCCGCCAGGGCCAGATGACCGGCGGTGCGGCGGGTCACGGCCCGGATGCGGGCGACCAGCTCCCGCACGCCGAACGGCTTGGCGACGTAGTCGTCCGCCCCCAGCTCCAGCCCGACGATCCGGTCGGCCTCCTCACCCCGGGCAGTGATCATGATGATGGGGATCGCGGACCGGGCACGCAGCCGGCGGCAGACGTCAAGACCGTCCATGTCGGGCAGCCCGAGGTCGAGCAGCACCAGGTCAGGCTGGTCGGCGGCCCCCGCGAGCCCGGCGGCACCGGTGCGCGCCCGGTCGACGGTGAACCCGTAGCGTGCGAGCCCTTCGGTGATCGGACCGGCCAGCCGGTCGTCGTCTTCGATCAGTAGCAGCCGCATGGCGAAAGGCTCGCACAGCGGCCCGGCCGCGGGCGCGGTGTTCATCACAACCTGCCAGGGCGCGGGCGACGGGGTCAGCCGCCGTTCTCCTCCTCCTCGGTGCCTTCCGCCTTCGTGTCGGTGACGGTGTAGCTCTTGTCGAGGTAGACCTCGACCGTCGTGCCGTCCGACTTCTTGACCTCCACCGCGTACATGCCCGGCTTCTCGGCGTCATGCTCGGACTTCAGGACGGTCCCGGGGAACTTGGCCAGCGCCGCCGCCTCCGCCTTCTTCTTCACCTCACCGGTCAGCGGCGGCTCCTTCTTCTCCCCGGCCTCCTCCCCGGCTTCCCCTCCGCCACCGCCACCGCCACCGCCGGCGCCCTGCGCCGACGCCTGGGAGTCCGCGGCCTTCGAGCCGCCACCGGAATCGGAACCACCGCCGCAGGCCACCAGCGTGAGCAGCAGAACGGCGGCGGGAGCGGCGACCAGGGCACGACGAGGCAAAGCAGGCATCAGGCGTCTCCAGAACAGTCGAGTACGGGGCCCGGGAGCCGGACTCCCAGGGGATGCACACGACCCTAGGAACACGTCATCCAAGGCACGGCCGGTAAACGACAGCACCCGGCCAGCAAACGGCCAATGTTTCGCCACGACCGCGAAACCGCTGGTTTTTCGCCTCCGCCGGCCGAGGACTGATCAACGATCACGGACTGGTGGACAACCAGACGGTCACGGCCGCGGCGGCGGTGAGTCCGACATTGAGTGTGATCCGGCGGTCTTCGCCGGTCAGGTGAACGGCGATCGCACCGATCTGCAGAAGTACGAAGCCGATGGCCGCGGCCGGCGCCAGCCAGGGAGCGGTGCCGACCAGCGGTGGAAGGATCAGACCGACCGCGCCGAGTACTTCGACCGCCCCCAGCGCCCTGAGGGCAGGCAACGGGATGCGGTCGACCCAAGCCATCATCGGCCGGAGTTGATCACGGCTGCGGATCACCTTCTGAGGGCCTGCGTAGAGGTAGAAGAGCGCGAGCAGTCCCGCGACGATCCAATAGGCGATGTTCATGGTTCCCGTTCACGAGGGCCCCGTTTCACGGGGGCCGGTCGATTGCGTCGATTGCCGGGAAAGCCCCTGGAGACGGCCGGTCCGTCGCCCGAGGGCTTCAGGCGAGGTCGGTGGCGGGCTGTGTGGCGTAGCGGCTCATCGCGTCGATGTTGGCCTGTGGCGTCAGCGGCCGACCGCTGGCCATCACCTCCTGAAGGTCTCGGAAGTACTGCAGGTACAGGTCGGGTGTGAATGTGCTGAGCATGACGGCGGGTTGGCCGGTCAGGTTGGCGAAGGTGTGCGGGGTGCCGGGCGGAACCATGACGAGCGTCCCCGCGGTGGCGTCGTAGTCCTCGTCCCCGACGGTGAACCGCACGGTGCCGGAGAGAATGTAGAAGCCCTCGTCGTGCTGGCCATGGCGGTGCTGCGGCGGACCCTGCGTGTTCGGGGCGAGGACGGACTCGGCGATCGCGAGGCGGTGCCCGGTGTGGCTGCCGTCCTCCAGAACGCGCATGCGCGTAGTGCCCAGAACGATCATCTCGCCGTCGCGGGGACCCACCACCGATACGGCGGGGTCGGTCTGCGGCTCGCTGGTCTTCGCTTCTTCGGTCATGGTCACGAGTGCACCGCCGGGACCTCGCCGGTGTCCAAGACCCATTCGGCAGAGCCGATACCTCATCGGTATCGTTGCAGCGTGGAGTTACGAACCTTGCGCTACTTCGTGGCGGTCGCCGAGGAACTCCACTTCGGCCGGGCCGCCACCCGACTGCATATGAGCCAGCCGCCGCTGAGCCGGGCGATCAAGCAGTTGGAAGCCGAGGCCGGGGCTCTGCTCTTCGCCCGCTCGACCACCGGCGTCACGCTCACTCCGGTGGGCGCGGTGCTGCTCGACGAGGCGCGAGCCCTGCTCGACCACGCCGACCGCGTCCGGGTACGCGTGAGCGCGGCAGCCGGCGTCGCGACCATCACCGTCGGCATCTTGGGCGACGGCACGGACCCGGGAGTGGCCAGGCTGGCCGCGGCCTACCGCCGAAACCACCCCGGCGTCGACATCCGCATCCGCGACACCGATCTGACCGACCCGACGTGCGGACTGCGCGCTGGACTGGTCGATGTCGCCCTCACCCGAGCGCCGTTCGACGAGACCGCCCTGACGGTGCGTGCGCTGCGGACCGATCCGGTCGGCGTGGTCCTGCGCGCCGACGATCCGCTGGCCCGCCGCGATGAGCTGCGCCTGGCCGAGCTGCGTGACCGCCGCTGGTTCCAGTTCCCGCAGGGCACCGACCCCATCTGGCAGTCGTACTGGAACGGTGACAGGCCGCGCGAGGGACCAGTGGTGCGCGCCGTCCAGGAATGCCTGCAGGCTGTGCTGTGGAACGGCACGGTCGGCCTGGCCCCGCTCGGACACGACCTGCCCGCGGAGTTCACCGTGGTGCCGCTGATCGACATGGCGCCGAGCCGAGTGGTGGCGGTGTGCAACGAAGGAGACACCAACCCTTTGACCCGATCATTCATCGAGATCGCGACAGCCGCCTACCGCCACTGAGAATCGGCAACGGCGCTGCCACAGCTTGTGAACAAGGCCGAACCGCAGGGCACTGAGGCGCGGCGTCCTGCGCGGACTGGGACGGAAGCCGCTCGATCAGGATGCCGATCTTGGTGATGAGTTCGGTGAGCTGACCGCTCTGCTCGACCAGGGTGCGGGCGACGAGTTCGGCGGCCAGCTTGTGCAGGTCGTTGATCTCGAGCGTGCGTTTCTCGCCCCGGAAGGAGACGAGGGACGAGATGCGGACCGGCTGGTCCACCACCCCGGCGCCCGGCCCCTCCCGCACGAACAGCTTCTTGATGAGCGGTGCGACGGCGCTGGACGCGAGGCGGGCGCCGATGACTGCGGGATCCACGGCGGACAGCATAGTGGCGGGGCGGGGACTTTGGTCCCGAAACGGACACCCGAAAGTCCCTGCGAAACGCAGGCGGGGTGATATGCGGCACAGGGTTCCCATGACCTACTACGGGAATTAGGAAACCTACGGATATCGACCGTATGGGCAGGTCAGAGGGTGCGGAATTCTGGCAGGGATAAGGCGTCCCGAGGAAGCGAACTACGTATCCACTTAGTAGTGAAGCATCTTGGCCATATCGCGCGAACGGGATAACAAGGGGCGTCGACTTCACGCATTCCCCGGAGGTAGTCCCCTATGGCCCCGCGCGCCACGACCCGTCGTTATCCGCAATCGCATTCCTCCCTCGCGCGGGCCCGCGCCGCCGTAATCGCCGTGGGCGTGGGTGCCTCGCTCGTGCTCGGCGCCGGTGTGACGTTCGCGGCGGACGCGCACGCGGCAGCCGCCGCCCCGGCGCGGGCCGTCGAGGCCAAGAAGGCGGACACCTGGGTGACCCCGGTCGCCACGTACGTCCTGGGCGCCCCCTTCGGCCTGGCGGGCAACCTGTGGGCGCACAACCACAGCGGCCAGGACTTCGTGGTGCCGTCCGGCACGTCGGTGCGGGCCGTGCACACCGGTGTCGTCGTCAAGGCGGGCCCGTACGGCGCCGGCGACGGTCCCGCGTACGGCAACGCCATCGTGGTCAAGCACGACGACAACACGTACTCGCAGTACGCGCACCTCTCGCGGATCGACGTACGCATAGGCCAGAGCGTGACCACCGGCCAGCACATCGGGCTGTCGGGCAACACCGGCAACACGACCGGCCCGCACCTGCACTTCGAGATCCGTACGACGCCGAACTACGGCTCGGCCGTGGGGCCGCTGACCTTCCTGCGGGCCCACGGCCTCAAGGTCTGACCCGCGCCGAGGTCACCGGTCGCCCAGGTGCCCCGCTGGCGCGTGCGCCTGGGTCAGCAGGTCGAGGGCGACTTCGAGGACGGCTTGCCGCTTCTCCTCGGGGTCGCCCTCGATCGTCTGCATCGCGAAGGCCCCGGCGTGCATGCTGAAGAGCGCGGTCGTGCAGCGGACCTGTTCGGTCAGCCCGGCGTCGGGGTCGCGGATCAGGCCGGACATCGCGATCATCCGGTCCTTGAAGAACTGGCCGATGCTCAGCTCGCGCACCGTCGCCTGGTTCTCCTGCATGAAGCGCAGCAGCGGTTCGACGTCGGCCAGGGCCGCGCTGTAGCGGCGCAGCAGCTCCTGCTTGGTCTCCAGGGTGCGGGGCTGCCGCTCGCCCCAGGCGATCAGCTCGTCGAGCGGCTCGCTCAGGTCCCGGAAGAGGCTGAGGACGATGTCTTCCTTGGTCTTGAAGTGGTAGTAGAGCGCCGCCTTGGTGACGTCGAGATGTTCGGCGATCTCGCGCAGCGAGGTCTTCTCGTACCCCTGCCTGGCGAAGAGGTCCAGGGCCACGTCCTGGATGCGCTGACGGGTGTCGCCCCGGCGCGGTGTGCTGCCCAAGGTGCTCTCCTGTGGGGGTGGGGCCAGCCCTCTGAGCAGGCCGAACAAAACTTACTTGACGCCCGGCTAGTAGACGTCTTACCTTTCCTACTGTACTCAACTAGCCGGGCGGCAAGTAAGTGGCGCGTCACCGGAGCTCGTCGTAACCAGGGGGAGTGGAGATCATGTCCCAGAAGAAATCAGAAGGTGAAGCGCCACCCGCTTCCCTGCCCGCACAGGGCACCGCCCAGGCCACCCCGGGCAAGCAGGCCAAGGAGCCCAAGACCCACAGCACCGGCGTGGTGATCCTGGCGCTCATGATCGCGATGCTGCTCGCGATGCTCGACAACATGATCGTCGGCACCGCGATGCCGACCATCGTCGGCGAGCTGGGCGGGCTCGACCACCTCTCCTGGGTGGTGACCGCGTACACCCTGGCGACCGCCGCCTCGACCCCCATCTGGGGCAAGCTCGGCGACATGTACGGGCGCAAGGGCATCTTCCTCTCCTCCATCGCCCTCTTCCTCGCCGGCTCGGCCCTGTCCGGCATGGCCCAGACGATGGGTCAGCTGATCGGTTTCCGGGCCGTCCAGGGCCTGGGCGCGGGCGGTCTGATGGTCGGCGTGATGGCGATCATCGGTGACCTGGTGCCGCCCCGGGAGCGCGGCCGCTACCAGGGCATGATGGCCGGTGTGATGGCCGTGGCCATGATCGGTGGCCCGCTGGTCGGCGGCACCCTCACCGACCACCTCGGCTGGCGCTGGATCTTCTACATCAACATCCCGCTCGGCGCGATCGCCCTCTTCGCGATCAGCGCGGTGCTCCACCTGCCCAAGAAGCGCTTCGAGGGCCGCATCGACTACACCGGCGCTGCCCTGCTGACCGTGGGCATCACCGCGCTCGTGCTGCTCACCACCTGGGGTGGCAACGAGTACGCCTGGGGCTCGGTCGAGATCATCGGGCTCGGGGTGCTCGGTGTCGTGGCGCTCACCGCGTTCCTGTTCGTCGAGAAGCGGGTCGCCGAGCCCGTACTGCCGCTGCACATCTTCCGGATCGGCAACTTCTCGCTGGTCACGGTCATCGGCTTCCTCACCGGTTTCGTGATGTTCGGCTCCATGACCTTCCTGCCGCTCTTCCAGCAGACCGTGCAGGGCGCCAGCGCCACCAACTCCGGCCTGCTGCTGCTCCCGATGCTGCTCGGCATGATGGCCGTGTCGCTGGTCGCGGGCCGGGTCACCACCCAGACCGGCAAGTACAAGATCTTCCCGATCCTGGGCGGCTTCCTGATCACCGCGGGCATGTTCCTGCTGGCGCAGATGGACACCGAGACCACCCGCCTCACCTCCGGCATCTACATGACGGTGCTCGGCGCGGGCATGGGCTTCCTCATGCAGACGACCATGCTGATCGCGCAGAACAGCGTCGAGATGAAGGACATGGGCGTCGGCAGCTCCTCCGCCACCCTCTTCCGCACCCTGGGCGGTTCCTTCGGCGTCGCGATCCTCGGTGCCCTGTTCACCAACCAGGTGGGGAACACCATGGCCGAGCGCGGCGGCGCCAAGGCCGCGGCCGCCACATCCGGCAGCGCCCAGCTCGACCCGGGCAGCATCGACAAGCTGCCCCCGCCCATCAAGGACGCCTACCTCCACGCCGTGGCCGACGGTGCCCACCAGGTGTTCCTGTGGGGCGCGGTGATCAGCGTCGTCGGCTTCCTGGCGGCCTGGTTCATCAAGGAGGTCCCGCTGCGCGGCGGCGCCAAGTCCGCCGACAGCGGTGAGTCCCCGGCCGGTGTGACGCCGGTCGCCGAACCCGTCTGACGCGTACGCCCGTCTGACGCGTACGAGCCCACAGCGAGCCGCCCGCCCCTCGTCCGAGGGCGGGCGGCTCCGTCACGTCTCAGTCCGGGACGTCGATGACGGGGAAGCTGCCGGTGTTGGTGGGCGCCGACTCCGGCAGCCAGAGCACCGCCACCGCGCCCTCCTCGCCCTCCACCGCCGGGTCCGCGTTACGGAACGTCAGCCGGGCGCCCAGGACCCGGGCCTGGCCGGCGGCGATGGTCAGGCCCAGCCCATGGCCCTTGCCCGCCCGGTCCTTGCTGCCGGTGCGGAACCGGCTCGGCCCGTCCTTCAGCAGCGACTCCGGGAAGCCGGGCCCGTGGTCGCGGACCCGCAGCACCCGGCCCTCCACGGTGACCTCGAACGGCGGCTTGCCGTGCCGGGCGGCGTTGGCCAGCAGATTGCCCAGGATGCGCTCCAGGCGGCGCGGATCGGTGGAGACGTGGGCGTCACGGTCCACCGTGACCACGGCGTCCGGGGCCACCACGCGCACCCGGCGGATGATGAATTCGGCGAGATCGATCTCCTGGAGTTCGGCCCGCTCGGCGAAGCCGTCCAGCCGGGCCACCTCCAGCACGTCCTCCACCAGCGTGCGCATCGCCTGCGCCCGGTCCCGTACCAGCTCGGTGGGGCGGCCCGGGGGCAGCAGCTCGGCGGCGGTGAGCAGCCCGGTGACCGGGGTGCGCAGCTCGTGCGCGATGTCGGCGGTGACCCGCCGCTCCGCCTCCAGCCGCTCCTGGAGCGCCTCGGCCATGCCGTCGACGGCGCGCGCCAGGTCGTCGGTCTCGTCGCGCACCCGGCCGCCGATGGCGTCCCGTACCCGCACCTCGGAGTCGCCCTCGGCGAGCTTGCGGGCCGCGGTGGCGGCCTTGCGCAGCCGCCGCGAGAGCTGGTCGCCGATGAGCACGCCGAGCGCGATCCCGCCCAGCACCACGGAGACCGAGCCGAGGATGAGCACCCGGTCCAGGTCGTCCAGGACGGCGAAGCGGTCCTGGAAGCGGGTGTGGACCGACAGCACCTTGCCGTCGCGCAGCGGCACCGACGCCCACACCTCGGGGCTGCCGGTGCCGGAGTCCTCCAGGAAGGTGGCGCGCTGCCCGCGCGCCGCGAACTTCCGCAGGTCCTCGGGCAGCCGCGGGTCGTCCAGCTTGGCGCCGAAGCCCAGCACCCGGGACTCCTCGTACCACTTCTGGGCGACCTTCACCCGCTCGTCCATCACCGTGCGGCTGTTGTCGAGCATGGAGACCCGGGCCGCGTTGTGGACGACGAGGCTCAGCGCGACGGCGACCAGCGCGCTCACCGCGGCGATGGCCAGGCTGACCTTCCAGCGCAGTCCGGAGCGGAGCGCGAGTCGCACCATGGTCCCGCGTCAGCCCCTGAGCTTGTAGCCGAAGCCGCGGACCGTCTCGATGCGGTCCTGGCCTATCTTGCCGCGCAGCCGCTGGACGTGGACGTCCACGACCCGGGTGTCCCCGCCCCAGCCGTACTCCCACACCCGCTCCAGCAGCCGGTCGCGGGAGAGCACGGTGCCGGGCGCGGTCGAGAACTCCAGCAGCAGCCGCATCTCGGTCGGCGTCAGCGCGACCTGCTCGCCGCCCTTGCGGACCTCCATGCCCTCCGGGTCCACCTCCAGGTCGCCGAAGCGCAGCACCCCGCCCCCGGGCTCGTCGGCGCCGGGCTGCTCGCCGCCGCGGCCGCCGGGGCCGCTGGCGTGGCCGAAGCGGCGCAGCACGGCGCGGATGCGGGCGACCAGCACGGCGCCGTCGAAGGGCTTGGTGACGTAGTCGTCGGCCCCGGCCTCCAGGCCCAGCACCACGTCGATCGAGTCGGCGCGGGCCGACAGCATGATCACGGGCACGGTGGACTCGTCGCGGATCCGGCGGCACAGGCTGACCCCGTCCAGGCCCGGCACCATCACGTCCAGCAGCGCGATGTCGGGCCGGTCGGCGCGGAACCGCTCCAGACCGGTCAGCCCGTCGGGAGCGGCGGTCACCAGGAAGCCGTCGCGCTCCAGGGCGAGCTGGGTGGCCTCGCGGATGACGTCGTCGTCCTCGACGAAGAGCACATGGGTTTCGGCCACAGCCTCGGTTCAGCCTTCCGTTCCGTCGTCCTCGCCGCCGCCGCCGGTCGCGGAGGCGCTGGGGGCGGGCTCTTCCGTGGGGCTGCTCTTGCTGTAGTCGGTGTGCTTGTGCCGGACCACGGTGAAAGCCTGCCTGCCCGACGCCCAACGGTAGGTGATGACGTCCTCGCGCGAGGGGCAGCAGACGGTGTCCCCGGAGGCGTAACTGAGCTTGGTGACGCTCAGATCGCCCTTGACGACGTCGGCGTAGACCGGCGGCTGCTGGTCGCTGAACACGTTCTCGTAACCGCGCCCCACCTTGCGGTACACATACGAGCCGATGCCGAAGCCGTCGTCGCAGGTCGTGACGTTGATGACGAGATCGGACGCGGTAGGTCCGGTCAGCTTCCCCCGGGCCACCTCCACCGGGTAGCCCTTGACCGGCTTGCCCTTCCCGGCCTTCGCCGTGCACGGCTGGAGGTGGGTCTTCAGGTCCTGGGCGACCTTCGGGTCGTCCTTGATCAGCCGCACCGCGTCGGCCTTCTGCACGGCCGGCGGCTTGGTCGCCCCGCCACTCGCGTACGAGCCCTGGTCCTGCGCCGAGGGCGCGGTCCACTGGGTGCGCGCCGGGCCCTCGGTACGCACGCCCTGGCTGTTGCCGGTGCATCCGGCCAGCATCCAGCCCCCGGCGGCCGCGAGCCCCACCACCGCGCCACCGCTGATCATGGCAGTTCTGCCAGGAGAGGCCCTGATCAGGCCGCGCACCGTTCCTGCCCCCGCTCCTGGCGGTCACGCCGGACCTGGTTCCCCGTCCGGAGCGGCTTCGCGGCGGCGGGCGTGCCCGCCGGCTCGCGGCCGAGCGCGCGGGCGTCCAGCTCGCGGTTCTCCAGCTCCTGCCGCAGCCGCGCGAGCGCCCGGTGCAGCGTGCTCTTGACCGTGCCGGTCGACATACCGAGCGCCTCCGCCGTCTCCTCCGTCGTCATCTGCTCCCAGTGTCGCAGCACCACGACGCTGCGCTGCTTGGGAGCCAGCACTCCGAGGATGTCCATCAGCAGGGCCCGGTCGGCGTGCTGCTCGGTGCCGTCCTCGACGCTGGCCTCCGGCAGCTGCTCGGTGGGCACCTCGTCCAGCTTGCGGGCGCGCCACCACTCGGTACGGGTATTGATCATGACGCGGCGGAGATACGCGTCGGCGAGGGACTTGTCGGCTATCCCGTCCCAGCGGCCGTAGGTGCGCACGAGCGCGGTCTGCAGGAGATCCTGTGCCTCGATCGGGTCCG
This sequence comes from Streptomyces sp. NPDC019937, assembly GCF_040631655.1. Classification (NCBI taxonomy): domain Bacteria; kingdom Bacillati; phylum Actinomycetota; class Actinomycetes; order Kitasatosporales; family Streptomycetaceae; genus Streptomyces; species Streptomyces sp. NPDC019937. Next base: position 2,455 of record NZ_JBEYAL010000079.1, on the reverse strand, counting down.
GAACCAGCCGCCGGGCGCTGCGCAGCAGCGCGTCCTGCCGGTTGCGCACGTACTCCTCGAAGTCCAGAACCTTGCCGCTGCTGCCGGTCATCGTGCAGCCCTCCATCCCGCGTCTTCCCCACGTTGGATTCCGACCGCTCGGCCGGAACGAGAAGGACGCTACGGAGGCGCTGTTGCGACGCCATGTGCGTCAGCACCTCGGCAAACGCACAGCTACCCATAGGTTGTGTAACAGCGGAACCCGGTTCGACGGTGTGTCAGAACCGGGTCCTGGGAGTGTCACAGCTCTGTCACAGGATGCCTGGTGAGGCCGTGAACCGGGTCAGGCCGGCATCACGTCAGCGGCAGCCGGTAGAGGCCGCCCGCGAGCGGTTCGACCAGACCGTCGGAGACCAGCCCGTCCAGCGCCCGGGCGCGCTGCACCGGCTCGTGCCACACCTGGTCCAGGGCCGCCTGCGGCACCGGCGCGACCGCCTCCCGCAACACCGCCAGCAGCTTGCCGCGCACCTGACGGTCCGTCCCGGCGTAGGTCTGGCCGCGCCGCGGCGGGCCGTCGTGCTCCGGCGAACCGGCCCCGCGCCAGGCGCAGGACGCCGCGATGGGGCAGCGCGCGCAGTCGGGGGTGCGGGCCGTGCAGACCAGCGCGCCCAGCTCCATCGTGGCCGCCGCCCAGCGCGCCGCCGTCCGCTCGTCGTCCGGCAGCAGGGCGCGGGCGAGCTTGCGCTCGGCGGCGGTGGTGGCGTTCGGCGGGTACTGGACGCCGCTGATCGCCCGGGCGAACACCCGGCGGACGTTGGTGTCCAGCACCGGATGGCGCTGTCCGTACGCGAACGAGGCCACGGCCGCCGCCGTGTACTCGCCGACCCCTGGCAGCGCGAGCAGCTGCGCGTGGTCCCCCGGCACATCGCCGCCGTGCCGCTCCCTTATGGCCGCCGCCGCGCCGTGCAGCCGCAGCGCGCGGCGCGGATAGCCGAGCCGGCCCCAGGCGCGGACCGCCTCGCCGGGCGGTTCGGCGGCCAGGTCGGCGGGGCGCGGCCAGCGGGCGAGCCACTGCTCGTACACCGGCAGCACACGGCTCACCGGCGTCTGCTGGAGCATGAACTCGCTCACCATCACACCCCACGCGCCGGCCTCCGGGCGGCGCCAGGGGAGGTCGCGGGCGTGAGCGTCGAACCAGTCGATGACGGGCCGGTGGAGCTCGGCACCGTCGGGGGTCGGGGTAGCGGCGGCCGGGGCGGCGGAAATGGCAGTCATCACATCCGATCCTGACACGACGGAAGGCCCGATGGGGGTCGCGGGCGCGGGCGTTCGGGTCGAGCCGGGGCAGATCTGCTCGAAACGGTGCAATTCAGGCCTGGTTGCGCGATGGGCGGCCGGGAATCGCCCGGACTGTTGTCGCCCAGGTGGCCGATCCGGTCGGATGATGAGAAAAGTAGGGAGGCTGGCGGCGGTTATTGGCGGGTGCGGGCGCCGTTCTCTCGTAGAGTTTCCGCGTGGGATCTCTGCGCAATCCGATCGGGCCGCTTCCCTCCTCCATCTACTGGCGGCGGAGGGCTGTTGCGCTGGCCCTGCTCGCCCTCATCGTGCTGCTCGTCATCTGGGCCTTCGGCTGGGGTGGTTCGGGCGGCGGCGGAAGCGACGAGGGCAAGGGGCCGGGTGGCGGCGGACCCGCGCGCACGATCACCCCCGGGCCGACCTCCTCCGGGCCGGTGAACAGCGAACGGCCGGGCGGTCGCGACGAGTCCGACACCGGCGGCACGGGCCCCGGTTCTGGTTCCGGCCCGGGTTCCGGTTCCGGTTCCGGCTCCGACGAGAGCGGCGGCGGTGGCGGCGCGGGCACCGGGTCCGGCGGCGCGGAGGGCACGGGCGGCACCGGAGCCGCCGGCGGCACCGGCGACGGACTCGGCGACGGGGACGGCCAGGGGCTGCCGGTCGGGTCGAGCCTGCCGGAGTGCAAGCGCGGCGACATCGACCTGACGGTGCGCAGCGTCAAGGACGCGAAGGTGAAGAACACGTACGAGCCGGATGAGAAGCCGACGTTCGAAATCACCGTGAAGAACTCCTCGAACAGCTCCTGCGCGGTGGACTTCGGCCGGGCGGCCGCCTCACTGACCATCACGGACGCGGACAACGAGCACGTCTGGGCCTCGGACGACTGCCCCGAGGGCACCGCCACCGCCCTCATCGAGGTGCCCGCCTCCGGGGAGACCAAGCGCACCGTGGAATGGGACCGCGCGCGCACCGCCGCCCACTGCGCGACCCCGAAGGGCGCCAAGACCGCCGCCGCGGGCACCTACCTGGTCGAGGCGAAGCTCGACGGCCTGGGCACGGCCAAGGTGTCGTTCGTCCTCGCCAAGGATTAGGGGGTGTCGTGTGGATCATGCCGGGCTCCCGACGCCGCTGTGACATCAGCCGCTGCCGCGGCGGGCGGCACCTCGCGGCCCCGCGCTCGTCG
>NZ_JBEYAL010000078.1:0-23199 GCF_040631655.1 Streptomyces sp. NPDC019937 | reverse complement strand
GTAGGTGGTGTGGTCCAGCAGCTCTGCCTGTTCGGGGTCCTGGCTGAAGACGACCTGGCGTAACGGATGCTCCAGGTGGGGATCGAGGAGTGTGCAGACCTCGTCGAAGGCTTCGGCGAAGACGGGGAACCGGTCGTACAGTGCTGCGCCCATGCCGGGGCGTTGGCTGCCCTGACCGCTGAACAAGAACACCGTCTGACCCGAAGCACTCGCCGGCCCTCCGGGATGTACCACCCCGGGATGCGGCGCCCCGCTCGCCAGGGCCTGCAAGCCCGCCATCAGTTCCTCGCGGTCTTCCCCGATCACGACAGCTCGGTGGTCGAACAGCGAGCGGGTCTTCAGCAGTGACCAGCCCACCTCGACCGACGACGCGTCGTCATCCGCCTTCATCCGGCCGAGCAGTGCCGCCGCCTGGCCGCGCAGTGCCTCCGTACTCCTCGCCGACACCACCCACGGCACAACCCCGCCGACCCCGGCCGCCTCAGCTACCGGTGGCGTAGCCTCCGCCGCGTCCGGGGCCTGCTCCAGGATCAGATGCGCGTTCGTACCCGAGATGCCGAACGACGACACGCCCGCCCGGCGCGGATGCTCCCCCCGAGGCCACTCCGCCGCCTCGGTCAGCAGCCGCACCCCGCCCGTGCTCCAGTCGACATGCGGGGTCGGCTCGTCGATGTGCAGCGAGGCGGGCAGGAGCCCGTGCCGCATCGCCATCACCATCTTGATGACGCCCGCGGCACCCGCCGCCATCTGGGTGTGGCCGATGTTGGACTTGATGGAGCCGAGCCACAGGGGTCGGTCCTCCGGCCGGTCCTGTCCGTACGTGGCCAGCAGCGCCTGGGCCTCGATCGGGTCGCCGAGGGTGGTCCCGGTGCCATGCGCCTCGACCGCGTCCACCTCGGACGGGGCCAGGCGGGCGTTGGCCAGGGCCTGCCGGATCACCCGCTGCTGGGAGGGCCCGTTCGGCGCTGTCAGACCGTTGCTCGCGCCGTCCTGGTTGACCGCCGTACCCCGGATGACCGCCAGCACCTGGTGGCCGTTGCGCCGGGCGTCCGACAGCCGCTCCAGCAGCAGGACACCGACGCCCTCGGACAGGGTCATGCCGTCGCTGTTCGCCGAGAACGCCTTGGACCTGCCGTCCGGGGCGAGCCCGCGCAGCTCGCTGAAGCCGATGAAGGGAGCCGTCGAGGACATCACGGCGACCCCACCGGCCAGCGCCAGCTCGCATTCGCCCTGACGGATCGCCTGGCAGGCGAGATGCAGGGCGACCAGCGAGGAGGAGCATGCGGTGTCCACCGTCACCGCGGCGCCCTCCAGGCCCAGGGTGTACGCGACCCGGCCGGACACCACGCTCGCGGAGCTGCCGATGGTGAAGTACCCGGCCGAGCCCTCGGGCACCTGGGAGGCGTCCGTGCAGTAGTCGAGGTGGTCGCAGCCGATGAAGGTGCCGGTGAGGCTGCCCCGCAGCGATTCCGGATCGATGCCCGCGTACTCGATGGCCTCCCACGACGCCTCCAGGGCGAGCCGCTGCTGCGGCGCCATGCCCAGGGCCTCGCGTGGGCTGATGCCGAAGAACGCGGCGTCGAATCCGGCGGGGTCGTCGAGGAAGCCGCCCTCGCGGCAGTAGCTGGTACCGGGATGCTCCGGGTCGGGGTGGAAGAGGGCGTCCAGGTCCCAGTTGCGGTCCGTGGGCAGTTCCGTGATGGCGTCCCGCTCGGTGGCGACCAGTTCCCACAGCTCTTCCGGGGAGCGCACTCCGCCGGGGAATCGGCACGACATTCCCACGATGGCGACCGGCTCGTGTCCGGCCGACTCGACATCCTTCAGACGACGCTGTGTCTGGCGCAGATCCGCCGTCACACGCTTCAGATAGTCGAGAAGCTTCTCTTCATTGTTCGCCATGGCCGGCGCACCCACTTCCCTCGGCAAACCGCTATGGGCGACGGCAGTCGTAGCTGCCGCGCAAGGTAGTTCCGTCGGGGAAGGTGAAACTCGTGGCGTCCTTGAAATGTCCTGGACCGAGCATGTGGTAGTCGTCCACCACGTCCATGTTCACGCCGTCGGTCTTTCCGGTGGCGCTGGGCGTGACCACCTGGCTGAGTGGCCCCTTGAACACCAGGTGGCCGTTCCTCCAGCCGGGCGAGGAGTAGTTGGCGGAAGAGCCCCAGTTGTCGTGGTACTGGACGATGAACTTTCCGTCCACGGGATCCCATCCGAACGACGACCGGCCGACCACATGGCCCGGTTCCAGGGTCGCGTCGGTGTAGTAGTAATGCCCGCCCATGGCCCGCTTCGTGGTCAGGTGCATCACCGCCTCCCTACTGCCCGGCGGGGGTGTGTACGCGCAGGTGTAGGACCCGAGGAGGAAATCCAGCGCGCGCATCTGCGGCGGCGCGGGCAGCGGATTGGTGGCGGTGGCGCGCGACGGTTTCTCTCCGGTGTCCGGTTCGGCGTTCACCGGAGTGACGGCGAACGCCACCAGACCCACGGCGGCCACCCCGACGACACCGACCGGGGCACGGCGCAACCATCGCGTCAGGCGCGCCGGGTGCTGCGCGCCCTGTCCTGCTGCCTTCCCGGTACGCAAAGACGGCTCACGCATACACAACCCACGCATACACACCCCACGCACACACGACTCACGCACACGCGACTCCCATCAGACATCGGGCAGGTAATCGGGATGATCGGGCGCTGACCTGCGGCTGAGCCGACTGGCGAGCCCTGGAGCGGATACGGCGACCATCATTTGTGCCGTCCCTAAAGGTGCTCTAACGCGTGGCTTGCCCTGCTCGCCCGGGCTTCGTACCCGCTCCTCCATTAGCCCAGCTTTAGACCGCCCGCCGAGCATGAACCGGACGTCGGGATGAAGGAGGATGGCGATGAACGGCTGGCCGGCGCTGGAGAAGTACGTCGATCGAGCACCCACCTCGAAGGAGATGATGGGCTGGATCGAACTGATCGTCAGCCAAGGCATTCGCCGCGCGGGCTATGCCGCCGACAGCTGGACCGAGGAGTGGGCCGCCGAACAGTTCCGGGAAACGGGGTTGGCGGACGTTCGGCTGGAGCCGCTGGCCACACCGATCTGGCGGCCGCGCTCCGCCGCCTTCGAGATCTGGCCCGTCGGCCGCCCCGGCGACGTGACCCGCTTCACCGGCCTGGCCCTGCCGTACACCACCCCCACCGAGGGCACCGAGGGCCGGCTGGTGCGGATGGAGGACGGGGGCGTGGGCGGTGCCATCGCCGTCCAGGAGATCGGCTTCACCCAGCTGCCGCAGACCGAGGTACAGGCCCGGGCCACCGACGCCTATGACCCCGAGGGCGTCTTCCCCGATCTGGTCCAGACCGTGCCGTTCGACCTTCCGCATGTGCTGGACTTCGACGTCGCCATCAAGGACGGGGCGACCGCGTATGTCGGACTGCTCACCGGTGTGCCCTGGGAGACCAGCGACTTCTACTGGCCCTATGACGCCGAGCTGCGCTCGATTCCCGGTATCTGGCTGAGCGGCAGCGACGGCGAGCGGGTCCGTGAGCTGATGGCTTCCGGCGCGTGTGAGGGCCGGATCATCTCCGATGCCACCATCACCGAGGAGACCACCCACAATGTGGTGGGCACCCTGCCCGGCGCCTCGGACCACTGGGTGATCATCGGCTCACACCATGACGGACCGTGGGCCTCGGCGGTGGAGGACGCGTCGGGGGTGGCGCTCGTCCTGGCGCAGGCCAGGTTCTGGGCGTCGGTGCCCCAGGAGCTGCGCCCGCACAACATGCTGTTCCTGCTGACGTCGGGCCATATGGCCGGGGCGGCGGGCACCCAGGCGTTCATCGCGGCACATCCGGAGCTGTTTCCGCAGGTCGTCCTCGAAATGCATCTGGAACACGCAGCCCGCCAGGCCGTCGTGGTCGACGGCGAGGTCGTCCCCACCGACGACCCGGAGGTGCGCTGGTGGTTCACCACCCAGGCACCCGCGCTGGAGAGGCTGGTGGCCGATTCGATCGCGGCCGAGGATCTGCGCCGCTCGTGGATCCTGTCGCCGACCGCGTTCGCACCGAACCCGGCCACCGACGGCGCGTACTTCTACTACACGGGTGTGCCGCTGGTGCAGCTGATCACCACGCCGATGTACATCTTCGACCCGAGGGACACCCCCGACAAGGTGGACCAGCAGAGCCTGGTGCCGCTCACCATGGGCGCGGCGCGGATCATCGCGGGGACGCACGGCTGCGAACCGGACACCCTCCGGGTGCCCCTGCACTCCGACTGACGGTACGCACGGGGGCGGCCTGCCGGTGTCCCGGCGGGCCGCCCCCTCAGATCCCCGTACGTACAGCCACCGCCCCTACCGTGTGCGCACCGCGCACGTGGCCGTGGCCGTCTTGCGCGGGTCGCTCTCGGAGCGGGCGGTGAGGACGACCTTGCCGTGCCGGTCGGCCCCGTTCTTCGCGGTCACGGCCACGCCCACATCCACCGAGGACCCGGCCTTGGCGGTGGCGAGCCGGTTGGGCAGCCACGCGGACCAGCCCCGGCCGGTGGCCGTGGCCGACAGCCGGTAGACATCCGAATCCAGGTGGGCGCCCGCGTTTCCGGCGCGGCCGGTGTTGGCGAGGTCGAAGGTGCACGTGGCGCGGCCCTTCGAGGGGTGGCCCTTCGCCACGCCACGGTCCAGGTCGACGCCGCGCCGCTGCGGCCCAGTGCCGTCCAGGGATTTGACGGCGATGGTGTACGAGAGCACGCCCGACCGGTCGCGCTTGAGGTCGAGGACGTAGAAGTGCAGCCGGTTGGCCTGGTCGATGTACTCGTACTGGCTGCCGGAGTCGGCCCCGGCGTGGAAGAGCGCGTCGCTGAGCTGCCGGTAGTCGCCCATGGTGATCTTCTGCGTGGTGCCGTCGGGGCGCTGGAAGTCCACCATGTCGATGTCCTCGGGGTGGGCGTCGACCACCCAGGCGAACGGGGCCTGGTCCTTGTTCTTGGTCTTGGTGATCAGTACGCCGTTGTCCGGGGTGAACGAGTCCATGCCCATGCGGTCCACGACCTCGACGGTGTAGTTGTCGTAGCCGCCGCCGTCGCACAGAGGATCGGTCTTCCGGTCGCAGGACGGTGACAGATCGCTGCCCATGGTGATGTTGACGCCCGCGAGTCCCTTCTCGCCCGGGGGCGCGGAACGCGCCGTGACCCGGGCGACCGCGAGACCGGAGCCCGCCAGGGCGTCCCGGTCCAGGCGCAGCACGTTCTTCTCGTCCACGATGCCCAGCTTCAGCTTGTCGCGCAGCACATGCTGGGCGCCCATCGACCCTCCGGCGGTGGCGGGTATCCGCCACCGGGTGTGCGGGCCGCCGGGGCCGTTGAAGGAGCCGCGGGAGAGCATGCCCCAGATACCGGTGTAGGAGCGGCTGAGAGGAGTGCCGTAGGGGTTGTTGTAGTTGTCGCCTATGCCCAGGATGTGGCTGAGTTCATGGGCGTACACGGCCATGCCGGAGCTTTCGGTCTGGAGGGACGAGCCGTCTTCCGCGTTGGGCCAGATACGGGCCGCGGCCTGCCACGACGTCCACGGTACGTAGCGTGTCGCCGCCGCGTTGCTCCCGGTGGCGGCCGGCGGACCCCACACGGCCGGTACGTCCTGCCGGTCGGCGAACTTCATCTGGCCGAACTCCTGCCAGGTGGACGACTCGTCCTGCCCGGCGGTGAGATAGAAGACGAAGTCGAACTTCTTGGTCTCCTCGCCGCCCACATCGGCGGTCCAGGCCGCCTTCCCATCGGCCCGGATGTCCATGTCGCAGGTGTCCCCGGCCGGGCAGGCGCCCGGGTTCATCGAGTCCTCCACCCCGTACTGGTAGGACTTCGCGGGCATGCGGTACACCCCGAAGGCCGTCAGGTCGACGCCGATGCGGCCACCGGAGTCCTCCATCCAGTACTCGTTGATGGTGTGACCGTTGTTGAGCGCGCCGGGCTTGTTGAGGAAGTCCTCGTAGAACTGGGGCAGGCGGTCGCGCGGTATGCCGGAGGCGGACGGCTGCGGGTTGCCGAACAGGGTCGAGCCCGCCGGTTGGCCGACCGTGAACTCCTCGTCCGGGTAGTCCAGGAGCACCAGCGCGCCCTTGAAGGTGCGCTGGGTGGGCTTGACGTCCGGGTCGGCCCAGCGGGTGCCGGGGACCGCGCGGTAGTCGGCCCATGTCATGTCGTCGGGGTTGCGCCAGCGCTGCGGGTCGATCGGATCGACGAGGGGCGGCCGGGCGCTCGGCGTACGGTCGGGAGCGGCTCCCGCGGGCCCGGCCGCGACGGCGGCCAGAGCGGCGAGGAGCGTGGCGACGACCGTTAATCGGCGGACTCGTCTTCGGCGGAGGAACAAGGCTCACCTCTTGTCCGGAAGGTGTACTCAGACATGACCAGCCGTGCGAGCGGTATCACTACCGCTGCCACGGTAGGCCGGGGGCCGGGGTGACGCCAGAGTGCCGCTGTGGCTTCCGCGACCGAGCCGTGACCCGAGACTGCGGCCGAGCCGCCACCGAGCCGCGACGCGGCCCCGACGGAAACCCGGTGGGTGAAACCGCGCTGACGAGCCGGAATCCACCGCACACGGCTGCGGAGCACATCGAAAAGCGCGATAGCGTGTACAGGCCAACGGGAAGGTGCCGCCGACCTCCTGTATGGCGCGACGTGTGGAAACCAGTCCAAGGAGCCCTCTTGACCAGCCCAGAACAGCGCATGGCTGACCTGCTCAAGACCTTCGGTGAGCCAGCGGCGTGCACCGCGTACCTGCTGTGCGACCGGCATCCGTCCGACGCCGTGGCGTTCACCGTGGTGAGCAAGGACCTGACCGGCCATGACATGACGTTCGGTGAGCTCCGCGACCGCTCGTCGCGCATGGCAAGCGCCCTGGCCGCCCTGGGCGTCGGACCGGGCGACCGGGTCGCCACCCTGATGAGCAAGTCCGCCGAACTGCTCATCGCGTCCCTCGCCATCTGGCGGCTCGGGGCCGTACAGGTGCCGCTGTTCACCGCGTTCGCCCCGCCGGCCATCGCGCTGCGCACCATCGGCAACGGCACCAAGGCCGTGATCACCGACGCCGATCAGCGCCCGAAGCTGGACCCCGAGGCCGGTTTCCCCGGTGAGCGGCCCTGGCAGATCATCACGACCGGTCCGGTCACCGGCACCGACCTCGCCTTCTCGGAGCTGCTGGAGTCGCACACCGCGCAGCCCGAGCCGATGGCGGTGGGCGGCGACTCCACCATCGTGGAGCTGTTCACCTCCGGCACCGCGGGCACCCCGAAGGCCGTCCCGATCCCGCTGAACGCCGTCGCGGGCTTCGCGATGTACCAGGAGTTCGGCCTGGACCACCTGTCCACCGATGTGTTCTGGAACGCCGCCGACCCGGGATGGGCGTACGGCCTGTACTACGCCATCATCGCTCCGCTCGCCCTCGGCCGCCGCAGCCTGCTGTTCAACAGCCTGTTCTCCGCCGAGGACACCTGGAACGTGCTGTCCCGCTACGGCGTCACCAACTTCACCGCCGGGCCCACCGTCTACCGCAAGCTGCGGGCATCGGGCGCCGCCCCGGGCGACCTGCGGCTGCGCTGCTGCTCCGCGGCCGGTGAACCGCTGCCCCCGGACGTCGTGGACTGGGCGCGCGAGGCGCTCGGGGTCCCCGTACGCGACCACTACGGCCTGACCGAGACCGGCATGGTCATCGCCCACGCCTGGAACGAGGCGCTGCGCATCGACCTCAAGCCCGGTTCCATGGGCCGCCCGCTGCCCGGCTGGTCGGTGAAGATCCTGCGCGAGGACACCAACTCCGCCGAGGCGGCGACGGGTGTCCCCGGCCGGGTGGCGATCGACCTCGCGGACAGCCCGCTGATGTGGTTCGAGGGCTACCTGGGTGCCCCCGAGCGTACGGCCGAGAAGTTCAGCCCCGACGGGCGGTGGTTCTACACCGGCGACACCGCGGCGCAGGACGAGGAGGGCGATCTGTTCTTCTCCGGGCGCGGCGACGACGTCATCCTGATGGCGGGCTACCGCATCGGCCCCTTCGAGGTGGAGAGCGTGCTGCAGGAGCACGACGCCGTGACGGAGGCCGCGGCGGTGGGCATCCCCGACGACGAGTACGGCGAGGTCATCGAGGCGTTCGTCGTCCTGGGCCCCGGTGCCCGGCCGGGGGAGGCGCTCGCCACCGAGCTGCAGCAGCTCGTGCGGGACCGGTTCGCCAAGCACGCGTACCCGCGCCGGATCCACTTCGTGGACGAGCTGCCCAAGACCTCCAGCGGCAAGACACAGCGCTTCCTGCTGCGTCCGCAGCCGACCACCGGCCGGGGCCGCTGAGGCGGTGGACACCCCCTACGGCGTGGGCCCTGGTCCCCGTGTGCTCCATGGGGACCAGGGCCGAACTCGTGGCGCGCCACGCTCACTCCGTGGAGCGCGAGAGCGCCTCCCGCACCGCCTCCTCGGTCCGTCCCACCACCGCGGAACCGTCGTCGGCGGTGATGATGGGCCGCTGGATCAGCTTGGGGTGTTCGGCGAGCGCCGTGATCCAGCGGTCGCGCGCGCTCTCGTCGCGCGGCCAGTCCTTCAGCCCCAGCTCCTTCGCCGCGGCCTCCTGTGTCCGGGTGATGTCCCACGGTTCGAGTCCGAGCCGGGCCAGTACGCCGCGGATCTCGTCCGGGCTGGGGACGTCCTCCAGGTAGCGGCGGACGGTGTACCCGGCGCCTTCCGCGTCGAGCAGACTGAGCGCGCTGCGGCACTTCGAGCACGCCGGATTGATCCAGATCTCCATGGTGCAACCGTACCGCGAGACGCCTCCCGCCACGCCCGTTCGATCCCGGTCATCTGGCGTCTGACCAGGAGGCTTTGTCAGTGCCCCGCCGTAGAATGGAGGCAGTGAAAGAGAGCGAGACCGACTGTCCCAGGAGGATGCCGATGGCCGCTGCCGCAACCCCTCTTCCGGACCTGCCGAGCTTTACGACCCTGCCCAAGAAGCGCATGCCCGCCGGGCGTCCGCGTGAGTGGTACGAGACCCACAACCGCCGGCTGAAGGCCATGCGCCTGGCCATAGCCCTGCTCAACTCCGGTGTGTACCGCCCCGAGCAGGCGCGCAACCGCAAGATACGTGCCACCGCGGTCCGGATCGGGGTGCACCCGCCGTCCAACACCACGTGCCGCATGGTGCGCTCGCTCCTCCAGGAAAGCGACCGCTGACCCATCCTGGCCCCCCGCCGCGCCCTCTTCACCAGGGCGCGGCGGGGGGCCCGCCCCCATCACTCCGATTTCCTTCTCACCCCGCCATCTTCAGGCGCTCGACCTTCGGCAGCAGGAACGCATAGGTGGCGGCGCCCAGCAGGGCCACACACCCCGCCAGGGTCAGGGGCAGCACGAACGAGTGGGTGATGCCCTTGAGCACGCCGAGCAGCAGCGGGGAGAGGATGCCCGCGATGTTGGCCGCCGTGTTCTGGATCCCGGCGATCGAGCCGACGTGCGCGGCCGTCGGGGCCACATCGGCGGGCAGCGCCCAGACGCTGGCCGCCGCGAAGGTGGAACAGAAGTAGGAGACCGACAGCGCGGTCAGCGCCGTGCCGACGCCTGGCGAGACGACCGCGAGCGCGATCACCGAGGTGCCCAGCAGCCCGCCGACCAGCGGGATCTTCCGTGCCTTCGTACGCTCGGTGCCGCGCCGCACCAGCCAGTCGGAGAACAGGCCGCCGCTCCAGCCGCCCAGCATGGAGGCGATGCCCGGAATCATGCCGAGGAAGCCGAAGTGCAGGGCGTCCAGGTGGTAGTTGTCCACCAGATAGGTCGGGAACCAGGTGATGAAGAAGTAGGCCACGAAGTTGACGCAGAAGAAGCCGAGCATCATCGCCCAGATCATCCGGAAGCGGAACAGGTCCCGCCAGCCGATGCGGGCACTGGCCGCGCTCTCCTCCGCCGTGGTCTGCTCCTGACCGGACTCGATGTACTCCAGCTCCGCGGCGCCCAGCTTGGGGTGGTCCTTCGGGTCGCGGTAGTAGAGCCACCAGCCGATGGCCCACAGCGCGCCGAGGCCGCCCGCGATGGCGAACGCCCAGCGCCAGCCGAGGCCGGTGACCACCAGGGTGACCAGCGGGATGGACAGGGCGCCGCCGACCGCGTTGCCGTTGTTGAAGGTGGCCGAGGCGAAACTGCGCTCGGAGGCCGGGAACCAGCGGGAGACCACCTTGGCGCTGGCGGGGAAGCTGGGGGCTTCGCCGATGCCGAGCAGGGCGCGCAGGCCCACCAGCGACGTCACGCCGCGAGCCAGACCCATCGCCGCGGTGGCCAGCCCCCACCACAGGCTCGCGATCGCGAGCATGATGCGCGGACCGACCTTGTCGGCGAGCCAGCCGCCGGGCATCTGGCCGAAGGCGTACGTCCAGAAGAACGCCGACAGCAGCAGTCCGCCGACCCCGTCGGACAGTCCGAGATCTTCGGTGATGTGCGGCAGCGCGACGCTGAGCGTGGCGCGGTCGATGTAGTTGATGGTGATGCCCGCGAACAGCAGCCCGAGGACGACGAAGCGGACCTTGCCGACGCGTCCCCCGGGTCTCTTCGGTGCGGCGGCGACGGGTGCCCGCGCGGAGGTCTTGCCGAGAGCCACGTCGCTCACACCCCCGCCGACGGCCGGACACCGCCGCTGATGACGCCGTTGACCACATTGCGCGGGGCCTCGCCCGACAGCACCCGGTCCACGCTCTCGACGAGCCGCGCCCGGATGGCGTGGTACGCCTCGACCGTCACCCCGGCCGTGTGCGGGGTGAGCAGCACATCGGACCGCCCGCGCAGCGGGGAGTCGGCGGGCAGCGGCTCCTCGGCGAACACATCGAGCGCGGCGCCCGCCAGCTGTCCCGAGTCCAGGGCCCCGACCAGCGCGTCCTCGTCCAGCACACCGCCACGTCCGGCGTTGAGGACGTACGAGCCCCGGGGCATCCGGGACAGCAGGTCCTCCCCGACGACACCACGGGTGGCCTCGTTCAGCGGCATGTGCAGCGTCAGCACGTTCGAGCGCGAGGCCAGATCGTCCAGGCTCACATAGGTACGGTCCGGCTCGGAGGGCACCGGGTCGTGCACCAGGATGTCGCTGCCGAACCCGTCGAGGCGGCGCGCGACGGCGCGGCCGATGCTGCCGAACCCGGCGATGCCCACCGTGAGCGCGGACAGATCGCGCCCCCGCAGCCCCTCGGGTCCCCAGCCACCGTGTTCGATCTTCGCGTGACCCGCCGCGTAGCGGCGCAGGAGGGAGAGCAGGGCGCCCACGGTCCAGTCGGCCACGGCGTCGGTGTTGAAGCCGGGGAGGTTCGCGACCGGTATCGAGCGCTCGGCGGCGGCGAGGTGGTCGACGCCGTCGAAGCCGACGGCCACCGACTGCACGAGGCGGCAGCGCTCCATCCCGTCGAGCAGTTCCGCGGAGATCCTTCGCTCCTTCTCCAGCGGGGCGAGCACGATGGTGGCATCGGCGAGGGCGTCCCGGTGGTCGTGCGGGTCCTCGTCCGGCCCGATCTCGGTGATGCGCAGATCGGGGCGGCCGGGCAGCAGCCGGCGCAGCTCGTCGGCGCCGAGATCGTTCAGGTGGTACAGGGTCACGAGATGTTCGGACATCACATGCGGCTCCTGGAGTGATGTGGTGGGGCCCTGGGGGGTGGCATGAGTTTTCGCCACGGTTACGATCTCTGTCAACGGTTAACCGAAAACGGATAACGGTTTTCCGAGTGAGGAGTCAGGCCCATGGACCGTCAGCGCACCGTCGTCACCGCGCTCACCACGCCGTTCACCCCGAGTGGCGATCTCGACCTGGACGCGGCACGCGCCCAGTACGGCTTCGCCGCCCGCACCACCGGACAGCTGCTCGTGGCCGGAACCACCGGAGAGTTCCCCGCGCTGAGCGAGGGCGAGCGGCTGCTGCTGGTCGAGACCGCGCTGCAGGAGGCGGGTGCCGACGGCGTCATCGCGCACATCGGCGCCGCCGACGCGCACACCGCCGTCCGGCTCACCCGGGCCGCCGTGGCGGCCGGTGTCCGCCGCGTCGCCGCGCTCACCCCGTACTACCTGCCCGCGAGCGCGGACGAACTCGAGACGTACTTCAGCCGGATCCGGCTCGCCGCCCCCGATGTCCAGCTGTACGCGTACCTCTTCCCCGAGCGCAGCGGTCTGACGGTCGGGCCCGTGGAATTCGGCAAGCTGGCCGCCTCCTGCGGGCTGGCCGGCGTCAAGCTGAGCGGCACCCCCTCGACCGAAGTGGCCGACTACCGCGCCGAGCTCCCGGAGGAGTTCGAGATCTACTCCGGCAACGACCAGCGGCTCGCCGACGTCCTGGCCGCCGGTGGCGCCGGGGTGGTCTCCGGCTGCTCGGCCGCCTTCCCCGAACCCTTCCTCGACCTGGCCGCGGCGCTGCGCGATGACACCACCGACCCGGCACGGCTCGCCGCCCTCCAGGACCGGGTGGACCGTACCGTCGGTCTCCTCGGCCCCAGCATCGGCCGGATCAAGCATGCCCAGAGGGCCCGCGGACTGCCCGCCGGAGCCTCCCGGATGACCGTGGGCGACCCGGACCCGGCGACCGCCGCCGACATCGAGGCGCTGGCCGGCGAGGTGTCCGGCCGTCCGGCCGCCTGACCCGGCCGGTCCCTCGGGCGATCAGCCCGTGGGCAGCGACTGCTCCGCCCAGATGCACTTGCCCGTCGGAGTGAAGCGGGTGCCCCAGCGGTGGGAGAGAGCGGACACCAGCTGAAGGCCCCGCCCGCCCTCGTCGGTGTCGGACGCCCGGCGGATCCGCGGCGTGGTGGGGCTGCCGTCCGACACCTCGCAGATCAGGCTGCGGCTGCGCAGCAGGCGCAGCCTGATCGGTCCCTTGGCATGTCGGACCACATTGCCGACCAGCTCGCTGACCAGCAGCTCGGTGGTCATGGCCAGCTCGTCCAGCTGCCAGGCGCCGAGCTGGTCCCGGACATGTTGGCGGGCCTCCCCGGCGGCGATCGGCGCATCGGGCAACCGCCAGGACGCGATGCTGTCCGCGGTCATCGAATGCGTACGGGCCACCAGCAGCGCCGCATCGTCCTGGGTGCGCGACTGCTCGGGCAGCAGGGCGGCGACGAGGGTGTCGCACAGCCGGTCGAGATGGCCGAGGACACGGCCCTCGCCCCCGTCCAGCACCGAACCGCCACCGGTGGCGCTCGGGCGCGGAAGCAGGTCCGGGGTCGTGGCCAGCGCGCCCGCCAGGGTGCGGGAGAGATACGCCATGCCGTGGTCGATGTCCCGGGTCGCGGACTCGATCAGCCCGTCCGTGCACAGCACCAGGATGCTGTCCTCCGGCAGCTGCACCTCGATGGTCTCGAACGGCGGGGTCGCGGCGCCCAGCGGCGGGTCGGGGGAGAAACCGGGGGAGTGCACCGTGCCATCGGGGTGGATGATGGCGGGTGGCGGATGACCCGCGCACGCGAAGGCACACACGCTGGTGGTCGGATCGTAGATGGCGTACAGACAGGTGGCGTAGAAGTCGTCGCCGAGCGCGCCCACGAGATCGTTGAGATGCGTCAGCAGCTCATCGGGCGGCAGCTCCAGATCGGCGAGTGTGTGCACGGCGGTGCGCAGCCGCCCCATGGTGGCCGCCTCCGACAGCCCGTGGCCCATGACGTCGCCGATGACCAGCGCGACCCGCTCCCCGGACAGCGGAATCAGGTCGTACCAGTCGCCGCCCACCTCCATGCCCTCCCCGGCCGGCAGGTAGCGCGCGGCGGCCGTGACGGCGGGCAGCGCGGGCAGGTTACGGGGAAGCAGCCCGCGCTGCAGCTCCTGGGCACGGGTGTGCTCGGCGTCGTACAGCCGGGCCCGCTCCAGCGCCTGGGCGACCAGCCCGCTGATCGCGGTCAGCAGGGTGCGCTCCTCCTCGCTGAAGTGGCGCGGCCGGTCGAAGGAGACGACGCAGTAACCGGCCCGGTGGTCCGAGGCCACCAGGGGCAGGAACGCCCACGCCTTCTTCTCGCTCAGCTGCAGATAGCCGACCGTCTCCGGGTAGCGCTTGGCGTAGTCCTCGGGCGAGGAGATGAACAGCGGGCTGCGGGAGCCGAGGACCTCGGTGACGGGCGAGCGGAGCGGGGCTTCCGGCGGCACCGGAACGTTGTCGAGGAAGCCGAGGAAGGTGTCCGAGTAGCCGGTGGAACCCACCACCCGCAGCCGCTTGTCCTCGATGAGCTGGCAGATCAGCCCGGTCGCCCCGAACGGCGGCAGCACCCGGTCGGCCACCGCCTTCACCACGTCCCGCGTGGTCAGTGCCTCGGCGAAGGCACTGGTCAGCTCCGCGATCCGGGTGGCGCGCTCGGTGGCGGCGTGTGCGGCGGCCGAGCGCTCGGCGTCCAGTGCCCGGCGGTCGGTGACATCCGTGATGTGCACCGTCATCCCGTCGGGCACCGGGACCAGCCGGATGTGGTACCAGCGGTTGCTGCTCGGCCAGCGGGCGTGGAAGTCGATGGGAGCCCGCGCCGCCGCCGCCCGCCTGAACCGCGGCTCCACGCCGATCGCCCGCGCCCGCGGCAGCTCCCACAACACCTGGCCCCGCAGTTCCCCGGACGACCCGAGGAAACGCTCGGCCTCGACATTGCCGAACGTGATCCGCCCGTCCTCGTCGACCACCAGGAACCCGTCGCCCATGTACCGCAGGGCACGGCTGAAGGCGTCCCGGGAACGGCGGGTCTCGGTGATGTCCCACAGCGTGCCGACCACCCGGGCCGGGACACCGTCCGTCAGCGACGCCACGGTCCCGCGCGCCTGCACCCAGCGGTACGTCCCGTCGGGCTTCCGCACCCGGTATTCGACGCTGTACTCGCTGCGGCCGCGCAGCGACTCGGCGGTGGAGACCGCCTGCACCCAGGGCATGTCCTGGGGGTGGATGGCGCTCAGCCACGTGTTGACCTGGCCGTCGAAGGTGCCGGGCTCGAACCCCAGCAGCGTCTGCGCCTGATCGTCGCAGGTCAGGGTGGCGCCACGGAGGTCCCACTCCCAGGCGCCGATCCGGGACGTCCGCAGCGCCCCCTGCAGCCAGGGGCCGGACCGCTCGTCCTGCGCCCGGCGTTCCTCCTGCCGCCGAGCCCGCCCGGCGTCTTGGGCCCCCTCCGCCAGCAGCCGCAGCCGCTGGGCCAGCCAGCCGGTGACCGTCCGGGCCAGGGCGCGCTGGGCCGCGTCACCCGCCCGCGGCGTGGAGGTCAGCACCGACAGCACCGCGAGCGGCGCCCCGGCGGTCATCGGCACCGGGACGGCCGCCATGCAGATGCCCGGCGGGATGCTCCGGGTGAGGGAATCGCGGCCTGCCGGGTCGGCGGCCCAGACGGCGGCGCCACCGTGGAAGGCGGCCATCGGAGCGGCCGTTTCCCCCCACTCGATGGTCTGCCACGGTCCGAGCAGTGAACCGCTGAGACCACAGGTCGCCACCAGCCGCAGCCCCAGACCGTCCGGCCTGCGCAGATGCGCCATGCCGCCCAGGCCCTGAAGCCCGGCCACCAGATGGTCGAGGGCCAGCCGCAGCAGCTCCGCGTCGCCCAGCCCCTCACTCGCGGTTTCGAGCAGACTCAGCCGTGCCCGCTCTGCCTCCCAGGCGGGGGCATGCTCCTGCGCCGGGGCGTAATCCTGTGCCGGGTGCCGATCGTTTACACCCACGCGATCACCTGCGCTCTGCGAGGCCCGGACGGACTGGCCCGGCCCTCGAGGTCAGTCTCTCTATTAGGTTATGTCCGCATTTTCGAGCGTTTCACCCTCCATGGCGGCATCCCCTCGCCCGGCCCTGCCCCGGCGGCCGACGGGACCCTCGTCGTGCTACTAATTGCCTTAGCAGTAAGGTGATCGTGACGGGCCACCCGTCCTTGTGATCGTCGTCGGAGGAGCGGTGTGAACGCGAGCGGACGTGTACGAGCGGGCGGTGTCCTGCGACGCCTCCTGTTCGTCGTCGTGCTCGCGCTCGGTGTGCTGATGATGCACTCCATGGGGCACCCCGATGGCGGCACCGGCGCGGGCATGGGTGTCTCGGCACACGCCACCGGCGGGACGCACGGGGCCATGAAGGACGAGGCGCGAGCCGGCAAATCCGCCATGCCCCCTCATGACGGCTTCGGGGCCGACGGCTCCCGAGCCGTGTCCCCGGCCCCGTCCGCGCCCATGACCGGGATGGACATGGCCTCGCTGTGTGTGGCGGTGCTGGGCGCGTGGGTGCTCACGGCCGTACCGCACGCCGCTCTCGTACGGCGCCGTGGCCCGCCCCCGCCCCGGCCCGCCCCGGTGGCCGCCGTACCGCGGCCCGCCCCTCCCTCGCCGAGTCCCGGCCTCGCCACCTTGTCGGTTCTGCGGATATAGGCCGTACCCCCGCCATCCCGCGGAACGCAGACACCGGAACACCGACATCACACACGGCATGAGGTACATCGGCATGACCAACTTCCAGCACGCACCCCGCCGTCCCCGAGGCCGCCGCCTGGCGGTCGTGGGCATCGTCGCCACGGGCGGACTGCTGCTCGCCGCCTGCGGGGGGAACGACGACATGAAGGGCATGGATCACGGGAGCAAGGACTCCTCCGTCTCCGCGAAGGCCACCGCCACCCCGGCGTCGGGCGACTTCAACGACGCGGACGTCTCGTTCGCGCAGATGATGATCCCGCACCACCAGCAGGCGCTGGAGATGGCGAAGCTGGCGGACGGCCGCGCCGGGGACGGGCAGATCACCTCCCTGGCCGGGAAGATCGAGAAGGCCCAGGACCCCGAGATCGCGACCATGAAGTCCTGGCTGAAGGACTGGGGCAAGCCGGTTTCGCCGTCCTCGGACTCCATGCCCGGCATGGATCACGGCTCGGACTCCATGCCCGGCATGGATCACGGCTCGGACGGCATGGCCGGGATGATGTCCCAGAAGGACATGGACCGGCTGAAGGCCGCCAAGGGCGCCGAGTTCGACCGCGCCTTCGCGCAGATGATGATCGACCACCACAAGGGCGCGATCACCATGGCCGAGGACGAGCAGAAGAGCGGGCGTAACGCCAAGGCCAAGAAGCTCGCCGGGGATGTCATCAAAAACCAGTCCGCCGAGGTGACCACCCTGCGGAAGATCCTCGACCGGCTCTGACCGGCACGACCGGCTGTCGATCGGGGCGGCCGCCGCGCCCCGGGGGTGGCTACATCATCCCCGGGGCGCAGCCGATCACCACCGGCAGCAGCGGAAGGGTCGCGGCGGCCGTGGCCACCGCGAACCGGAGGGCGGGGTGCGGGCGGCGGCACGGGCCCAGCATGCGGCGCAGCCGTACGAGGGCGCCGGGGCCACCGGCCGCGAACGCCCCGCGGGGGGTGCGGCCCGCCGCCATCTCGTACAGCGCCGTGGCGAGTGTCTCGCGCGGGTGGCGGCGCAGCGCGCGGTCGTCCGCCGCCATCTCCAGCAGCATCGCCGTCTGCTCCCGGGCGGCCCGCGCCAGCGGCAGCCACCGGAAGGCCCTGGCGAACGCCTCGGCGGCGGCCAGCGCCAGATGGTGGCGGCCCGCGATGTGGGCGCGCTCGTGGTCCAGTACGGCGTCGAGCTGGGCGCCGGACAGCGCGCGCAGCGCGCCTGTGCTGACGACCACGCGCGGACAGCGGCCCGGCAGGCAGTACACGGCGGGCATCGCGTGGTCCAGGACGGTGGCGCGCAGCCGTGCCGAGCGCCGTCCGACCACGTCCAGCACGCCCATGTGGCGGGAGCGGGCCCGCCGCGCCCGCAGCACCTCGTGGCCGAAGCGGACGAGCGTGAGCAGCGCCACCAGGAGCGGCAGCACGGCGGCCGGGACGTCGAAGGGGGCGGGCAGCGGGACGCGGGCGTGCCAGGTCAGCCCGCAGAAGTGGACTAAGCCAGACATTCCCGCGTCGAGGTGTCCGGTCGGGACGGCCAGGTGGTACGCGGCCAGTGCCAGCGCGACGGTGAACGACGCGCTCAGTCCCTGCCAGGCGGCCACGGCGAGTGCGGGGGAGCGGTACGGCCAGGCGCTGCGCAGCAGGGCCCGCGGGGCCAGCGTGCCGACCGCGGCCGCGTAGCAGGCCAGGGCGAGCGCCGGAATCACTCCTGGTTCCGCCGCCCGGCCGCCCGCAGCGCCTTGCGCAGGGCGCTGACCTCCTCGGGGCCCATCTGCTCGACGAAATGGGCGAGAGCCGCGGGGCGGTCCTGGCTGGTGCCGAGCGCGTCCTCCATCAGCGCGGCGGAGTACTCCTCACGGCTGCGTACCGGTGAGTACAGCCAGGCCCGGCCCTCCTTGCCGCGCTGCAGCCAGCCCTTGTTGTAGAGGATCGTGGCCACGGTCATCACCGTGGTGTAGGCGACCGGCCGCTGTGTGTTGATGTCGTCGACGATCTCCCGCACCGTCGCCGGACGCCGCCATGTCCACAGGCGATCCATGATCTCCGCCTCGAGATCCCCCAGCCGCCGCATGGACGCTTCCTTCCGTCGTCAGACGCTTACCTCCGTTAGTACGGAGGCCCATAGTAGAGAGCCGCCCTCGCGGGAGGGGCACCGGGGGGAATGCCGGGCGGTCCGGGAAGATCGCCGAGCACCCGGAGCGCCGGGCGCTCCGTCCCTGGCCAAAGCCTCAACTGGCCTAGCGCACGATAGGATTGACCGGACGCGTATTCAACACCGGTGAGGCGAAAGGGAAGTCTGGATGAGTGGTCTGAACAAGGGGCTCGGGAAAATCGAGGTGGCGCTCAAGTGGGACCCCAGCGCCAGTGGTGAACCGGCCAATGATCTCGACATCGTCGCCGGCACCTACCGTGCGTCCGATCCGTACGGTGAACCCGCGTACCTGGTGCATTTCGACAGCAGGTCGCCCGACGGCACCATCTACCTCAACCGGGACAGCCGCACGGGCCAGGGGCTGGGCACCGACGAGGCGATGACGCTGGAGTTCGAGCGGCTGTCGGAGGAGTACTCCCGCGTCGTGGTGGGTGTGGCCATCCAGCAGAGCGCCGGGCGGAAGACCTTCGGCGATGTCCGGAATGCCAGCGTCCGGATTGCCGAGGGATATACGGAGCTGCTGGAAGCCGATTTCACCGGCGTCTCCGGAGCCACAGCGGCCACGGTCGCGGAGTTCGCCCGGGACGAATCGGGGGAATGGGGAATCCACGGTGTCATTCGTGGATTCACTGTCGACCCGGAAACCTTTACGAGTGTGATGGGCAAGGACTATTCCTGACCGTGCTTGTGCGCTTTCTTTGCCGCCCGCGCGCACCCCGCTACGGTCCCATGTGCGTCATTGACGCCCGGAAAGCGGTCCCGCGACAGCACCGTTGAGCACGCGGCCGCCGGACCGCCCCGCAGCAGCAGTCCGCCGGCCGGCGGGCTCGGCCGCGTACCGCACTCGGTGTACGGCGCGTGGCCGGATACTCCTTGAGAAGCAGGACGGAATCCGTCTGATGTCAGCTCCGGCGTCGGCATCTCATGCCTAGGGTTCTGTCATGGATCTTCGAAAGACCCTGCGCGGTCGGCGGCTGCTCGCGACGGCGGCCGCCGTCGCCGTCCTCGCGGGCACGGGCACCTGGGCCGCCGTAGCCGCCGACGACCCGCCCGCCGTGCACCGTGAGGACCGGGTGCTGGACATGCCGGGGACGCGCCTCGACACCTCGTACTTCACCGCGGGCCGGGGCCGTCGCCCCGCGGTGCTGCTCGCCCATGGCTTCGGGGGCAGCAAGGAGGACGTCCGGCAGCAGGCCGAGGGCTTGGCCCGGGACGGTTACGCCGTGCTGACCTGGTCGGCCCGTGGCTTCGGCAGATCGACCGGCAAGATCGGGATCAATGACCCGGACCACGAGGTGGCCGACGCCCGGCGGCTGATCGACTGGCTGGCGAAGCGGCCCGAGGTGCGGCTCGACGCCCGGGGCGATCCGCGCGTGGGCATCGCCGGTGCCTCGTACGGCGGCGCGCTGTCGCTGCTCGCCGCGGGGTACGACCGGCGGGTCGATGCCATCGCGCCCGAGATCACCTACTGGAACCTGGCCGACGCGCTCTTCCCGGACGGCGTCTTCAAGAAGCTGTGGGCCGGGCTCTTCTTCACCACCGGCTCGGCCGGTCTCTCCGGTGGCGGCCAGGAAGGCCAGGGCTCCCAGGACTCCCAGAACGCGCCCGGAGGCGGCCAGGGAGGTGAAGGCGGTCAGGGCAGTCAGGGCGGCCAGGGAAGTCAGGGCGCCCAGGCCGCCCCGAGCGCCCCGGCCACCGCGGACGGGCGGGATCAGGGCTGCGGACGGTTCGAGAAGCAACTGTGCGCGATGTACGAGCGCGTCGCGGTCGCCGGGAAACCGGACGAGGCGGCCCGTCGCATGCTGGAGGCCCGCAGCCCGTCCGCCGTGGCCGACCGGATCAAGACTCCGACGCTGATCTTCCAGGGCCAGTCCGACTCCCTCTTCCCGCTCGGCCAAGCCGATGCGATGGCCAAGGCGATCAAAGCCAACGGCGCCCCGGTCGACGTGGACTGGACCGACGGGGGACACGACGGCGGCGACCGCGAGACCGGGCGCGTCCAGGCACGCACCCGGGACTGGTTCGACCGCTACCTCAAGGGCGACCGGGGCACCGACACCGGGCCCGCCTTCCGGGTCACCCGCGCCGGCGGCGTCGACTCCACCAACGGCGCCCTCCAGATGCGCGGCGCCACCGGCGACCGCTACCCCGGACTGGAGGACGGCCGGCGAACCGTGGCGCTGCGCGGCCGCGAGCAGTCGTTCGCGAACCCGCCCGGTGGCGGACCGCCGTCGGTCTCCACGGTGCCGGGCATCGCCGCGCTGTCCCAGGCCTCCTCACTCGGGATCGGCCTCTCCCTCGACATCCCCGGCCAGTTCGCCCGCTTCGACTCCGCACCGCTCGGGAAACCCCTGCGCATCACCGGGACGCCCGAGGTGAAGGTCCGCGTCCGGGCGGACACCGACGACGCCGTGCTGTTCGCCAAGGTGTACGACGTCGGGCCGGATGGACAGCAGGTGCTGCCCTCCCAGCTCGTCGCCCCCGTACGCGTCACCGACGCGAAGAAGGGGAAGACCGTCACGCTCCGGCTGCCCGCCGTCGACCACGAGATCACCGCGGGCCACTCGCTGCGGCTCGTGCTCGCCTCCACCGACCTCGGCTACGCGTCCCCGGCGCAGCCCGCCACGTACCGCGTCGCCCTCGCGGGCGACGGCCTCACCGTGCCCACCGCGCCCGGGGTGCACACCCAGCCCGCCTCGCTGCCGTGGTGGGTGTGGGGCCTGCCGCTGGGCGGCGCCGTGGTGGCGCTCGCCCTGCTGCTGACCGGCCGTCGGCCGACGGCCGCGCCACCGCCCGACCCCGCGCTGGCCGAGGTACCGCTGCAGATCACCGACCTCAGCAAGCGCTACGCCAAGTCCGCCGACCGGTACGCCGTACGCGACCTCTCCTTCCGCGTCGAGAAGGGACAGGTACTCGGTCTGCTCGGCCCGAACGGCGCCGGAAAGACCACCACGCTGCGCATGCTGATGGGGCTCATCAGCCCCGACGGCGGGGAGATCCGCGTCTTCGGACAGGCCATCAGGCCCGGCGCGCCCGTCCTGTCCCGGGTGGGTGCCTTCGTCGAGGGCGCGGGCTTCCTGCCGCATCTGACCGGACGCGCCAACCTGGAGCTGTACTGGCGCGCCACCGGACGGCCCGCCGAGGACGCGCACCTCGACGAGGCGCTGGAGATCGCCGGGCTCGGCGACGCGCTGGAGCGCGCGGTGCGCACGTACTCCCAGGGCATGCGGCAGCGGCTCGCCATCGCCCAGGCCATGCTGGGCCTGCCGGATCTGCTCATCCTGGACGAGCCGACCAACGGGCTCGACCCGCCCCAGATCCGTGAGATGCGCGAGGTGATGATCCGGTACGCGGCCGACGGCCGCACGGTGATCGTCTCCAGCCATCTCCTGGCCGAGGTCGAACAGTCCTGCACCCATCTGGTCGTCATGGACCGTGGCCGGCTGGTGCAGGCGGGCCCGGTCGGGGAGATCACCGGCACCGGGGAGAGCCTGCTGGTCGGCCACGAGGGCGAACTGAGCGACGCGCTGGTCGACAAGGTGAGCGCCCTGCCCGGCATCACCTCCGCGGCGCGCACCGACGCCGGACTGCTCGTCCTGATCGACGGCGCCACCCCGGCGCGGCTGCTCGCCGAACTGGTGCGGCTGGAGATCCCGGTGACCAGTTTCGGGCCCAACCGGCGCCTGGAGGACGCGTTCTTGACGCTGATCGAAGGAGGGTCCGCATGAGCGGCTCCGTGAGCCCCGTGAGCTCCGTGAGCTCCGCGACGGAGGCGGCGCCCGGCTACCGGGCGCGCCACACCCTGCCCCTGCGGGTCGAGGCGGTACGGCAGCTGCGCCGCCGCCGCACCCTGGTGATGGGCGTGGTGCTGGCCGCGCTGCCGTTCGTCCTCGTCGCCGCGTTCGCGATCGGCGGCACCCCCGACGGGCGGGACGACCGGGCGACCCTGATGGAAACCGCCACCTCATCGGGCGCCAACCTCGCGGCCACCGCGCTCTTCGTCTCGGCGGCCTTCCTGCTCGTCGTGCCCGTGGCGCTGTTCTGCGGTGACACCGTCGCCTCGGAGGCCAACTGGTCCTCGCTGCGCTATCTGCTCGCCGCGCCCGTGCCCCGGGCCCGGCTGCTGGCCGGAAAGCTGGCCGTGGCGCTGGCGTTCAGCGCGGCCGCGATGGTGCTGCTGCCGCTCGTCGCGCTTCTGGTGGGCACCGTCGCGTACGGCTGGGGGCCGCTGCGCCTGCCCACCGGCGGCGAACTGGGCACGGGCGACGCCCTCGCCCGGCTCGCCCTGGTGGTCGCGTACATCTTCCTGTCCCAGCTGGTCACCGCCGCCCTCGCGTTCTGGCTCTCGACCGTGACGGACGCACCGCTGGGCGCGGTGGGCGGCGCGGTCGGGCTGACCATCGTGGGCAATGTGCTGGACGCCGTCACGGCGCTGGGCTCCTGGCGCGAGTTCCTGCCCGCGCACTGGCAGTTCGCCTGGGCCGACGCGCTCCAGCCCCACCTGGAGTGGGGTGGGATGTTGAAGGGGACGGCGGTGTCGGTGACGTACGCGCTGGTGCTCGTCGCCCTCGCCTTCCGCGGCTTCGGCCGCAAGGACGTGGTGTCCTAGGGGGTGTCGTGTGGATCATGCCGGGCTCCCGACGCCCGGCACGGCACCTCGCGGCCCCGCGCTCGTCGCACGCAGCGCCGCTGCGCTCTC
>NZ_JBEYAL010000077.1:0-23407 GCF_040631655.1 Streptomyces sp. NPDC019937 | reverse complement strand
GGGGCTCCGGCAGCAGGCGCTTCCTGCGCACCCTCAAGCGCGGCGGGTCCCTCTACCCGGTGTACTTCGGCGAGTTCGACGACGAGGAGAACGCGAAGCTGGGCGTCACGGTCACGGCCACCCAGGTCCGCTCGAACGGCACGCAACTCGCTGAACTGGGACGCCTGCTCGACACGGGCACGCTGCGCGTCGCGATCGACAGCACGTTTCCGCTCGCGGACGCCCGGGCCGCGCACGAGCGCGCCGCCCGAGGGCACATCCGAGGCAAGATCGTACTCACGGTCGCCTAGGAACGAGCCGTTTCACCAACGCGCGGGCGCGTGTGGCGACCAAGCGGCTGCGATTCTCGCCGCGGCGAACCGAGCGGACCCGTGCGGTCGGCTCGGTTCGCCGCAGGAGATCGCCGACACGGTCGCACCGCGCGCCCCGATCTTTCACCAACCGAGCACGAACGAGGTTCGACATGACGACGACTGCGGCTTTCGGCTGGGGAAGCAGCCACCTCAACACAACGCCGGCGGGGGAAGTGAACCTCGACCCCGCAGAGCAGTTCGCCGTTCAGCAGACGCTGGCGCGCCACGCCTTCGCCCTGGATCACGGAGATCTGGTGGCGTTGGAGGGCACCCTGACCGAGGACGCCACGTGGACGGCCTCGATCGCCGGTGAGGTCGAGCAGGGCCCGTTCATCGGACGCGCGGCGATTCTCGACTTGGTGCGAGAGGCAACGGAAGCGCAAACCGAGCAGCGAAGGCACAACCTGGTCAACATGGTCTTCCACCGTGCGGAGGCCGACACGGCCGTGGTGTGGGCCTACCTGATGCTGACGTCGAACGCGGGCGGGAGCCCGACCGTGATCGCGACCGGCTTCTACACGTTCACGCTGCGGCACGCCGAAAGTGAGTGGCGTATCGCGAAGGTGCTCGTCGGTCTGGACAATGCCGCGTGAAACCCGCGACTGGCCAAGGCCCACCGGCTGCCCCCACGATTTGTGATCGCGAGCCGGTCCGCCCCCGTGTGCGGACCGGCTCCCGGCGGGGTGGGGCTCAGCCGTTCTCCACGACCATCAGGGTGTTGCCGTCCGCGTCGCGGAAGCTGAACATCGGCGGGACCGGGGCGCCCCAGCGCTGGACCTCCGGGTCGGTGTCGACGCCGCGTGAGCGCAGGGTGGCGTGGTCGGCGTCGATGTCCTCGGAGGTGAGGATCAGGCCGGTCTCGTACGCCGACGCCTGCTGGCCCTCGCGCGGGAGGACGAGCGCGATGCCGGTCGGGGCGCCCTCCGGGCCCACCTCGATCCAGCGCATGCCGTCGCCGAAGGGGATGTCGGCACGCTTCTCGAAGCCGAGGGTGTTGACGTAGAAGTCGAGCGCCCGGTCCTGGTCGGCGACGGTGACGGCGACCCGGCCGATCTCGGCGAGCCGGGTGCCCTTCGCTGTCTCGGTCATGATGACCTCCCTGGAGTGGAATGGGTTATGCCGGTATGACCGGGGCGCGGGGCGAAACTCATCGGTGCGGCTCCGCTTGACCTTCGAGCCGGATGAACGCCGAGCATGTGGGCCATGGACGACGACGAGCCCCTGATGGGCATCGGTGCCTTCGCCCGCCGGGTCGGGCTGGCGCCGAGCGCGCTGCGGTTCTACGACGACTGCGCGGTGCTGCGGCCCGCGCGGGTGGACGCGGCCACCGGGTACCGGTATTACGCCCCGGAGCAGGCGCCCCGCGCCACGCTGCTGCGGCGGCTGCGGGAGGCCGGGCTGCCGCTGGTCGAGGCGACCGCGGTGCTGGACGGCCCGCCCGAGGAGGCCCGGGAGCGGCTACGGGATCATCTGCGGCGGACCCGGGAGTCGGCGGCGGCCGCCCGCGCGGCGATCGAGGAGGTGCTGCGCACCCTGCCGGGTGGGGCGCGCCACGCGCGGGCCACGGTCGGCGGCGCCGAGCTGGCGGGGGCGGTACGGCAGGTGGGTCCGGCGGTGGCGGCGGGCGCGGTGCGGGAGGAGTTCCCGGTGCTGGGCCGCGTGCTGATCGAACTCGCCGACCAGGAGCTGCGGCTGGTCGCCACCGACCGCTACCGGCTGTCCGTCCGTGCGCTGCGGCCGCTCGCGATCGAGGGTGAGGCCCGTGGGCTGCCGGTCGGTGTGGAGGAGCTGCGCGAGATCGCGGGGTGGGTGCGGGGGCTGGCGGAGGTCGCGATCGAGGTCGAGGGGGCCGACGTACGCGTACGGAGTCAAGGGGAGGAGTGGGCGCTGTCGGTCGCGGATGAGGTGTTCCCCGCGTACCGCATGGTGCTGGACGGGCTGGCTGCTGCCCGGCATCGGGTGATCACGGATCGGGTGGCCTTGTGTGAGGCCGTCGCGGCGCTCCCCGGCGACGGGCCGGTGGTGCTGCGGACCGGTGACGGCGGGCTGACGGTCGAGGGTGGCCCGGTGCCGGCCGGCCTGTGCACCGGGCCGCCGCTGCGGATCGCCTTCGATCCGGCCGTCCTGCTGCCCGCGCTGGAGGCGGGCGTGGGGCCGGACGTGTTGCTGGAGATCGCCTCGGACCGTGAGCCCGTCGTCGTGCGGTCCGCCGATCAGGGCAGTTTCACGACGCTCGTCATGCCGGTACGGACATCGTGAAGGAGACCGCGATGGACCCCGGGAACACCGTGGTGCGGCTGTGCGTCCAGGGCATGACCGCCGAGGCCGAGGGCCGGGCCGACGACGCCCGTGCCCTCTTCCGGCAGGCGTGGGACGCCGCCACCGACGACTACGAGAAGTGCGTGGCCGCGCACTACCTGGCCCGGCACCAGCCCACCCCCGCCGAGACGCTGCGCTGGAACCAGGAGTGCCTGGACCGCGCGGACGCGGTCGGCGACGACCGGGTCCGCGGGTTCTACGCCTCGCTGCACGCGAACATGGGCTCGGCGTACCGGGCGCTCGGTGACCCGGCCGCTGCCCACCGGCACTACGTACGCGCCGCCGCGCACATCGGCGACGTACCGCCGGGGAGCTACCGGGAGCGGCTGGTCGCCGCGCTGGCGGAGGGGGAACAGGACGCGCTGGGCGCGGTGATCGCCTCGCTCACAACGATCAGCGGTTGACGAAGGCGAGGCTCTTCTCGTCGTAGCGCGTTCCGGCCACCTGGTCGGCCGGGGCGGCGGCGTCGATCGCGGCCAGTTCCTCCGCGGACAGCTCGATGGCGACCGCGGCGAGGTTCTCCTCCAGGTACTTCTCGCGGCGGGTGCCCGGGATCGGCACCACGTCGTCGCCCCGGTGCTGCACCCAGGCGAGGGCGAGCTGCCCGGCGGTGACGCCCTTCTCGGCGGCCAGTTCGTTCAGCTTGTCGACGATGGCCAGGTTCTGCTCGAGGTTGCCGTCCGCGAACCGGGGCTGGGTGCGGCGCATGTCCGTTTCCGGCAGGTTCTCGACCGAGGTGTAGCGGCCGGTCAGGAAGCCACGGCCGAGCGGGGAGAAGGGGACGAGGCCGATGCCGAGTTCCCGGCAGACCGGGGCGGTCTCCCGCTCCAGGTCCCGGGTCCACAGCGACCATTCGCTCTGCAGCGCCGCGATGGGGTGCACCGCGTGGGCGCGGCGGATCGTCTCCGCGCCGGCCTCGGACAGCCCGAGGTGGCGTACCTTGCCCGCCTGGACCAGTTCGGCCATCGCGCCGACGGTCTCCTCGATCGGGACCTCCAGGTCGACGCGGTGCTGGTAGTAGAGGTCGATGTGGTCGACGCCGAGGCGGCGCAGCGAGGCGTCGCAGGCCTGGCGGACGTACGCGGCGTCGCCCCGGATCGCGGTGGGCTCGCCCAGCCGGTTGGCGAAGCCGAACTTGGTGGCCACCACTGCCCGCTCCCGACGTCCCCCGGCCAGTGCGCGGCCGACCAGCTCCTCGTTGTGGCCGGAGCCGTAGAAGTCGGAGGTGTCCAGCAGGGTGACGCCCAGGTCCAGGGCGCGGTGGATGGTGGCGATCGACTGCGCGTCGTCGGAGTCGCCGTAGCCGTGGCTCATCCCCATGCAGCCCAGGCCCTGGGCGGCGACGGTGAGTTGGCCCAAGTGGCGGGTCGGCAGATCGGACATCGGGTGCCTCCTTCGTGGTCGTGACGATCACGCTAGGAGTTGGAGCGCGCTCCAAGTCAACCGGAGGAAATCCGCTGGCCCAGGGCCTCACCCCGGCTGCCAGAATCGCCCGCATGACGTACGAGGACGCAGAGCCGATGATCGTTGTCGCCGCCGCGATCGTCCAGCGGGGGCGGCTGCTGGTGGTGAGCAAGAAGGCGGCGCCCGAGGTCTTCTACCTGCCCGGCGGCAAGCCGGATCCGGGCGAGGGCCCGTTGGAGACGCTGGCCCGGGAGCTGGACGAGGAGCTGGGCGTGGCCCCGCTGGAGCCGCGGCTGCTGGGCGAGTTCGAGGGGGTGGCCGCGCTGGAGCGGGTGCCGCTGCGGCTGACGGTGTTCCGGGCGCGCATCGACGGGGAGCCCCGCCCGGCGGCCGAACTGGCGCATGTGCGCTGGACGGCGGGCGAGGGCGATGTCCGGCTGGCGTCGGCCATCCGGAACCATGTGGTGCCGCTGCTGCGGTCCGGGGGCGCGCTCGCGGCGGCGTGAGCCCCGGGCAAAGCGAAAGAACCGGCCCGGTGCGCTCCCCCGTCGCGCACCGGGCCGATCCGTGCTGCCCCTCCCCCCATGGAAGGGGCAGCCCTCTCTCCCCCCGGTCAGTCCGTCGCGATCGCGTTCAGGATGTTCATCCGCGCCGCCCGGAAGGCCGGGACCAGGGCCGCGATCAGGCCGACCACGGCGGAGCCGATGAAGACCGTGATGATGGTCGGCCAGGGGATCTCCAGGGTCTTCAGCCCCTCCAGCGCGAGCAGCTTCTGCGCGGTCGCGCCCCAGCCCATGC
The DNA here is from genome assembly GCF_040631655.1 of Streptomyces sp. NPDC019937. NCBI lineage: Bacteria > Bacillati > Actinomycetota > Actinomycetes > Kitasatosporales > Streptomycetaceae > Streptomyces > Streptomyces sp. NPDC019937. Next base: position 18,533 of record NZ_JBEYAL010000077.1, on the reverse strand, counting down.
CGAGGCCCAGGCCGAGCAGCGCGCCGAAGAGGGCGATGACGACGGACTCCAGCCGGATCATGCGGCGCATCTGGCGCCGGGAGAGGCCGATGGCGCGCATCAGGCCGATTTCCCGGGTCCGTTCGACGACCGACAGGGCGAGGGTGTTCACCACGCCGAGGATGGCGACGATGATCGCGAGCGCCAGCAGACCGTAGACCAGGTTGAGCAGCTGGCCGATCTGGTCCTTCATCTCCTTCTTGTAGTCGGTCTGGTCGCGGACCTTGACCGACGGGTACTGGTGCAGCTCGGCCTTGAGGGACTTGTACGCCGCGGCCTCCTGGCCGTCCTTCGCCTGCGCCAGCATGGTGATGGTCGCCGGGATCATCTTGACGGGGACATAGCGCTCGACGGTGGTGATGTTGAGGTAGAGCGCGCCCTTGTCCAGGGTGACGTCGTCGGAGGTGATCGCCGCGATCTTGAGCTTCGCGGTACGGCCCTCCTTGAAGGCGACCGTCAGGGTGTCACCCTGCTTCACCTTGTGGTCCTTGGCGAAGCCCTCCGGCACCGACATGGCGTTCTCGCCGTACGCGGCGGCCAGGTCACCCGCGACGACCGGGGTCCGCACGTCGTCCGCGTACGTCGGGTCGGCCGCGATCAGATCCTTGGTGACCCGCTTGCCGTTCGGCACGGTGATCTCGGCGCCGTCGATCTGCTTGGCGTCGCTGATGTGGGTGAGGCCCTTGGCCCGGTGCGCCGCCTGTTCGATCTGCCGGGTGATCGGCTGGCCTCTGTCGGACTGGACGATGAAGTCCGCGCCGACCGACTTGTCCAGCTCGTCGGTGGCGGAGGCGACCATCGAGGAGCCCACCACCGACAGGCAGGCGACCAGCGCCAGGCCGATCATCAGGGCCGCGCCGGTGGCGCCGGTGCGGCGCGGATTGCGCAGCGCGTTGCGCTCGGCCAGCCGGCCGACCGGGCCGAAGATCCGCAGCACCACGGCGGCCAGGGCCCGGACCACCAGACCGGCCAGCAGCGGGCCGATGACGATGAAGCCGATGAGGGTCAGCACCACGCCGACGCCCAGGAACAGCGAGCCGTCGACCGCCTTGTCCGCGTTGCCCGCGACGACCAGGGCCGCCGCGCCGCCCGCGGTGAGCAGGGTGCCGATCGCGCCCCGGATCCGTCCGGCCTTGGTGTCCGCCGGGGTGCCCGCGTCGCGCAGGGCCGCCATCGGGGAGATCGTCCCGGCCCGGCGGGCGGGGATGTAGGCGGCGATGACGGTGACGACGATGCCGATGGTGAGACCGACGACGGGCGTGGTGGGCTTCACCGTCAGCTGGTCGGTGCTCAGGTGCAGACCCGCGCTGCCCATGAGCTTGATCAGGCCGACCGCGAGGCCGACGCCGCCGAGGACGCCGAGGACCGAGCCGACGACGCCGAGCAGCAGCGCCTCGATCAGCACCGACCGGTTGATCTGCTTGCGGCTGGACCCGATGGCGCGCATCAGGCCGATCTCGCGGGTGCGCTGGGCGACCAGCATGGAGAAGGTGTTGACGATCAGGAAGATGCCGACCAGGACGGCGATTCCGGCGAAGCCGAGCATCGCGTACTTCATGACGTCCAGGAAGGACCCGATCTGGCTCTCCGCCTCCTTGCTGGACTCGGCCTTCGTCTGCACCTTGAGGCCGGGGCCGAGGTCGGCGACCACGGTCTTCTTCAGCTGGTCGTTGCTGACGCCGGGCCGCGCGGTCAGCGCGTAGCTGGTGTACGCGCCGGGCGCGCCGAGCAGCTTCCGCTGCGCGGTGGCGGTGTCCAGGTAGACGAGCGTGGCGCCCGGGTTGGTCACCTGGAACGTGGCGATGCCGACGATCTTCGCGCGGAACTCACCGGGCACGGCGATGATCCGCAAGTCGTCGCCGAGCTTCAGCTTCCTGCTGTCGGCGGTGTCGGCGTCGACCATCACCTCGGTGGGGCCGCGCGGCGCGTGGCCGGAGGTGAGCTTCACCGAGCGGTGCTCGGTGGAGTCCCAGTTGGTGCCGATGGTCGGGGCACCGGACTTGGGCCCGATGCTGTCGCCCTTGCGGTCGACGACGGTGACCGCCTCGCTGGTGGCGTCCCCGGCCACCGACTTCACACCGTCGATCCGCCGCAGCCGCTCCAGATCCGAGCCGGGCAGGGTACGGACCCGGCCCTGCCGGGTGTCGTTGTCGCCGGCCCCCTTGGGGCTGACCGTCACATCGGAGGCCGTGCTCGCGAAGAGCTTGTCGAACGTGGCGTTGGTGGTGTCGGTGAAGACGAGGGTGCCGCAGACGAAGGCCACGGACAGCAGGACGGCGATCGCGGACAGCGCCATCCGTCCCTTGTGGGCGAGGAAGTTGCGCAGTGAGGTCTTGAGGACGGTCATGACTTCCGTCCACGCGCGTCGAAGTGCTTCATGCGTTCCAGGACCAGGTCGGCGGTGGGGTTGTACATCTCGTCCACGATCCGGCCGTCGGCCAGGTACAGCACCCGGTCGGCGTAGGAGGCGGCTACGGGATCGTGGGTGACCATCACGATCGTCTGGCCCAGCTCGTCCACGGACCGCTTGAGGAAGCCCAGCACCTCGGCACCGGCCCGGGAGTCCAGGTTTCCGGTCGGCTCGTCACCGAAGATGATCTCGGGGCGGGCGGCCAGGGCGCGGGCCACCGCGACGCGCTGCTGCTGACCGCCGGACAGCTGGTTCGGACGGTGCCGGAGCCGGTCGGCCAGGCCGACGGTCTGCACCACCCGGTCCAGCCAGGCCCGGTCGGGCTTACGGCCCGCGATGTCCATCGGCAGCGTGATGTTCTCGATCGCGTTGAGCGTCGGCAGCAGGTTGAACGCCTGGAAGATGAAGCCGACCCGGTCCCGGCGCAGCTGGGTGAGCTTCTTGTCCTTGAGCCCGGTGATCTCGGTCTCGTCGATGAAGATCTGCCCCGAGGAGACGGTGTCCAGACCCGCGAGGCAGTGCATCAGCGTCGACTTGCCGGACCCGGACGGGCCCATGATCGCCGTGAACCGGCTGCGGGCGATGTCCACGTCGACGTGGTCCAGCGCGACCACCCGGGTCTCGCCGGAGCCGTACGCCTTGACCACCTGGCGTGCCCGGGCGGCGACGGCCGTATGTCCTCCGCTGCCCCCGGTCTTGGGAATCGATACGGCCGTTGTCACGGTGTTCTCCTTTTTGTCGTCTATATCGGACCCGGGATGGTCACACAGGTCCGATCACAAGTGTCCGATCACATCTGTCCGCCCGCCCGGTCAGCCTTCCGGAATCCGGCGGCCCGGACGATGAGGTCCGGCGCCCTCTTCGGGTGGGGCCAGCCCTACCCCCCTCGGTCCTGCTGGCCGTAACCACAGTAGGGAGCGGTACGCCCCGGCTCGTCCTTCCCCGGAACGAACCCCGGGTAGGAGGAAGAGGGACGTATCCCCTAGGGGAGTAAGCCCTCCGGTGGAGCGCGTCTCGGGGTCGACCCTGCACCCCTACGTAACGGAAGGTGCAAGTCCGGCGCCTCAGCAGCCCTGATGCGTTCTTCCCCCGCCCCGAGGCGGCATGGAATGGTGGGTCGTACAAGAACTGGAGACATCAGCCGGCGCGGACCGGCGGAGGGAGTGCGCCACGGTGGGCGGCACCGCAGAAGGGCCTGACGCGGACCCGATATTCCCCCTCCCCGAGAACCCCCCTCCCCGTGACGCGGCCACCGCCACGCCCCGCGGCCGCCGCCCCGTCGTCGCCGCGCTGATGCTGAGCATGGCGCTGACCGCCCTCGACACCACCATCATCTCGACCGCCGTGCCGCAGATCGTCGGCGATCTCGGCGGCTTCTCCGTCTTCTCCTGGCTGTTCTCCGGCTATCTGCTCGCCGTGACCGTCACCCTGCCGGTCTACGGGAAGCTCTCCGACACCTTCGGCCGCAAGCCGATCCTGGTCGCGGGCACCATCGTCTTCGTCGTCGGCTCGCTGCTGTGCGCCGGGGCCTGGAACATGGCCTCCCTCATCGCCTTCCGCGTCGTCCAGGGGCTGGGCGGCGGGGCACTCCAGGGGACCATCCAGGTGGTGGCCGCCGACCTCTACCCACTCAAGGAGCGCCCCAAGATCCAGGCCCGGCTCTCCTCCGTATGGGCCCTGTCCGCGGTGACGGGCCCCGCGCTCGGCGGTGTGCTCGCCGGATACGCCGACTGGCGCTGGATCTTCCTCATCAACCTGCCGATCGGGGCGCTCGCCCTCACCCTCATCGTGCGCCATCTGCACGAACCGGTACGGCAGCGGGCGGCCCGGCCCCGCATCGACTGGGCGGGCGCCCTCGCCATCTTCGCCTGCGGCGGGCTGCTGCTGACCGCGCTCGTCCAGGGCGGAGTGGCCTGGGGCTGGCTCTCCGCACCCTCCCTCGCGCTGCTCACGGCGAGCGCCGGATGCGCGGCCCTGACCGTATGGATCGAACGGCGCGCCGCCGAACCCATCATCCCCGGATGGGTGTGGCGGCGCCGCACCATCTCGGCGGTCAACCTCGCGCTCGGCGCGCTCGGCCTCCTGATGATCGCCCCGACCGTCTTCCTGCCGACCTACGCCCAGTCGGTGCTGGGACTCGGGCCGATCCCCGCCGGGTTCGTGCTGTCCGTGATGACGCTGAGCTGGCCCATATCGGCCGCCCTCAGCAGCCGCGTCTACAACCGCGTCGGCTTCCGGAACTGCTCCATGATCGGCATAGGCGCCGCCGGGCTCATCCTGGCCGCCTTCCCCCTGCTCCCCTACCCCGGCGCCGCCTGGCAGCCCGCGCTGATCATGCTGCTGCTCGGCGCCGCGCTCGGGCTCTTCCAGCTCCCGCTGATCATCGGTGTGCAGTCGTCCGTCGGCTGGAACGAGCGCGGCACCGCCACCGCCTCGATCCTGTTCTGCCGCCAGGTCGGCCAGTCCATCGGCGCGGCCCTGTTCGGGGCCGTCGCCAACGCGACCCTCGCCGCCCGGCTCGCCGCCGCTCCGCCCGGCATCCGCGACGGCCTCCCCGGCGACCTCGACTCGATCTCCCACGCCCTCGACCACCCCGGCGCCCTCAGCGCCCAGGCCGCCGACTATCTGCGGCGCGCCGTGGACACCGCCGTCGACCGCGTCTACCTGGGTGCCGCGACCGCGGCCGTCCTCGCCCTGCTGGCCCTGCTGTTCCTCGCCCCGCGCCGCTTCCCGGTCCGTACCGAAACGGGAAGCGGAACGGAAACGGAACCCGCCGCCGGCCCGCTGACGGCGAACCCCGCCCGGGAGACCTGACCCCGGGCCGGGCCAGCCGTCAGGTCTCGGGGTGCGGACGCGGATGCGGCGCCGACGCGGTGTCCTCCGCGACCGGCTTGCCCGTCAGGGCCGCCAGGCTGCCGCGCACATGCTCCAGATGCGCCTTCAGCTCCTCGCGCCGCTCCACGTGCTCGCGCAGCGTCCGCTCCGTCTCCCGGGCCAGCCGCTCCTCCCGGGCCCGGGCCTGCGCGACGATCTCCGCCGCCTGCGCCTGCGCGTCCTCCTGCCGCAGCCGCGCCGCCTGGTCCGCCATGGCGTACTCCCGCTTGGCGTCCGCCAGCCTGGACTGGGCGTGCTCCTCCATCTGGATCAGCCGCGCGGTCATCGCCGCGTCGCGCTCCACCAGCTCATGACCGGCCGCCTCCCACCGTTCCGCGTGCTCCCGCTCCTGCTCGGCGAGGAGCGCCGCGGTACGCCCGCGCATCTCCTTCAACGCCGCCAGCGCCTCGCTGCGCCACTCCTTGACGTCCCGGCGCGCGGCCGCGCGCACCTCCTCGACCTGCGCCTGGGCCTCCTCCACGGTGCTGCGCGCCGACGCCTCGGCGGCCTCCCGCACCCGCTCCGCGTCGTCCCGGGCGGCATCCCGGACGGCCCGGGCGGCGGCCTGCGCCGCCTCCCACTCCTCCTGCGCCGACGCCTCGGCCGCGGCCCGCAGACAGCCCACCTCCTCCTCGGCCGCCATGAGGATCAGCTGCGCGCGATCGCCCAGCGATTCGTACGTCTGGGGGGCCAGCTGGGCGATCACCTCACGCAGCCGCTCGGCGTCGGCGGCCAGTTCGTTGGCGAGAACGGTGAGACGCGCGGCGCGTTCCCACGCCGCGTCACGCGCCTCGGACAGCTCCGCCACATAGCGGTCGACCTGCGCGGGACGGTAACCACGGCCCCGTCCGCCGATGGTGAAGCCATGACGTGACACCGATGCGCCCATCCTTGGAACCCCTTTGTCCGGTAGGCAACGCGCTCCGGCGCACATCTTGATGGATGGGGTCTTATCGCCCATAACGCGACACTCCGCCCATCTCCCCGGCCGGGGCCCGCCCGGGTACCACAACGACGAGGCGCCCGCCCCCGTCACGGGGGTCGGGCGCCTCGAATGGCTCCTAGGAGGGTGGTGTCAGAGCAGACCGTCCCACATCTGCTCCAGCAGCACCGCCCACCAGTTGTCCGGCGCGGACAGCGCGGCCGGGTCCAGCGCCGCGAGCTGCGCCTGGAAGTCGACGGTCCAACGGCCCGCCTGCTCCGGCGTCAGCCCGTACCGCAGCCGCCACATACGTCCCAGCAGCCCCATGCAGCGCACGAACTCCGGCAGACCGGTGTTGACGAACTGCGCGGGGACCGGCTGCGGCGCGGCCTCCAGCGGCACGGCCACGATGTGCGCCGTGCCGTACTGCACACACAGCTGACGGCCGAAGTCGTTGCCCATCACCAGGTACGACCCGGCGTCGGCCGCGGGCTGCACGCCCCGCTCCGCCGCCAGCTCGGCGAGCGTCGGCACCGGACGGCCTTGCTGCGCCTGGGCCCAGAAGAACGGGCCGAAGTCCGCGGGCAGCCCCGCCCACACCAGCGTCTGCGCCACCACGTCCGGTACGCCCTGCCGCGACACCGCGCGCTGGTCGAACCGTACGAGGCCCTGCGGCCCGAACGCCTGGCCCAGCTCATGCGCCAGCCCCTCCGGCGGCACCGGCGGAATCGGCTGCACCTGGCTGGGGTGCGGCAGCGGCACCCGGTTGGGCGCCGGGCGGGCCGGGCCGTCCGCCACCTGGTGCAGCTCGCCCTGGTGCTCGATGAGGTGGCGCACGCCCTGCTGCCGGGTCGCGTGGTCCCGCCCGTACGGCGCCGTGTGACTGATCCGCACCTGCGGCCACGACTCACGGATCATCCGCGCGCAGTAACCACCCGGCAGATCACACGACTCCAGCTCGGTGTGCAGCTCCAGCACCTGCTGCGGCGGCACGTTCATCGCCCGCAGCTCGTGCAGGATCTGCCACTCCGGATGCGGGGTGCCGGGCGCCGAACGGCGGATCAGCTGTTGCTCGGAGCCGTCCTGCGCGCGGTAGCGGAGGACCGCCATATAGCCGGGGCCGACCGTCGGCAGCCCGGCGGGCGGCGGCGGGTACGCGTACCCGCCACCGGGCGCGGGCGGCGCCATACCCGGCTGCGGAGCGCCGGGCGGCGGAGCCATCCCGGGCACGGGCGGACCGGAGGGCGGCGGCATGTGGGGGGCGCCGGGTGCGCCGGGCGGCGGCGGGGTCTGACCGCCCGCCAGCATCGTCGCCGCCGCGTGCACGCCGCCACCGGGAGCGCCGGGAGCGCCCGGGGCGCCGGGCGCACCGGGGAAGGGGCCCGGCGGGGGCGGCGGGGTGTGCGGACCACCCGCACCGGGGACACCGGGAGGGCCGGGCGGGTGCGGGCCGGATGGCCCAGCCTGCCCCGGAACACCGGGAGGGCCGGGCGGCGGCGGAAAACCGGAAGCGCCGGGGCCGGGCGGTGGCACCTGACCACCCGCCAGCATCGTCGCCGCCGCGTGCATACCGCCACCGGGAGCACCGGGGGCACTGGGAGCACCAGGGGCACTGGGCGCGCCCGGGGCGGACGGAGGCGGCGGCGTCTTCCCGCCGGGCGGCGTCTGGCCGGGTGCGCCCGTCCCGCCCGGGCCGGACAGCATCGTCGCCGCCGCGTGCACCCCACCGCCGGGAGTACCGGGGGCGGAAGGCGGCGGCGGGGTCGGCGGACCGCTCTGCGCGCCGTGAGCGCCGGGGGCACCGGGAGCACCCGGGGCGCCCGGGATGCCGCCGCCCATGCTGTCGGCGTCGAGCTGCGAGACCAGCTGCGTCGGTACGTACCCCCCGGCCGGAGCGCCCGGAGCGCCGGGGCCGGACGGGCTCGGCGGCGGAGGCGTGTGCGCGCCCGCACCCGGCCGGGCGCCGGGCGTACCCGGCGCGCCGGGCGGCGGCGGGGTCGCCGGACCCGCCTTGTGGGTGGCGGCGTCCGCGATGTCGCCCGCGCCGGAGGACGCACCGGGGGACGCGCCGGAACCGCCCGCCGCCCCCGGAAAGTCGAAGGGCGGGGCGACGGAGGTGGGCGGCAGCGCGCTGCCCGCCGACATCAGCTCGGTCTTGGCGTCCGGGCGCACCCCCGGGGGCGGGGTGTCCTCGTCGTCCGAGCCCGCGAGCGGCGGGGCGAACACCGTGGCGGGCGGGGCGACCGAGCGATCGCCGTCGTCAGTCGCGGAGTTGGTGTCGGCCCACGGCGTACCGCCGCCGGGCGTGCCCTGCCCCTTCGGCGTCTCGCCGGAGGCGGGCGCCGGGGCGGGCGGGGGCGGGACCCACGGGCCGCTGCCCCCGGGCGCCGGGGCGGGCGGGGGCGGCGGTGCGGGCGCGTCGGTGCGCGGCCGCGCCACCCCGTCGGTGGGCCAGTCGTCCACGTCGCTGTTCCGCCGCGGCGGCGCCACGCCATCGGCCGGCCAGTCGTCCACCGGCGCGGGTGCGGGCACGGCGTCGCGCGGCTCACGGCCACCGGGCGGCGGCGGAGGCGGACCGTCACGCCAGCCCTCGTCGGCGGCGGAAGCGGAAGCCGAACCGGACGCGGGCGCGGACGGCGATCCGGAGGCGGGCGCCTCGCCGCGCGGCGCCGGCACACCGGACGCGGGCGCGGACGGCGATCCGGAGGCGGGCGTCTCGCCGCGCGGCGCCGGCACACCGTCCGAGGGCCAGTCGTCCACCGGCTCCGGCGCGGGCACGGCATCCCGCGGCTCGCCGCCACCGGCCGGACCGGACGCGGGCGCGGACGCGGACCCCGCTTCGCTCCGCGGCGCCGGGACACCGCCCGACGGCCAGTCGTCCACCGGCTCGTCCGCCGCGGGGGCGCCCTCCCCGGCGGACCGCTGCGCGGGGACGTCCGGCGCGTCCGCGCCGCCCTCACCGCCGCTCATCGCGTCCGCCGCTTCCTGCAGCCACTCCGGCGGAGTCAGCAGGAACGACGTCACATTGAGGTCGATGCGCTGCTGCCGCCCGGAGGTCTCCTGGGCACGCTCGTCGTTCGCCCCGTACTCCTCCTCGTACCGGCGGATCACCTCACCCACCGGCAGCCCGGGCCACAGCGTCGTCTCCCCGCTGTCCCGCGCGATCACCAGCCGCGCGCCGTCCACCGGGGCGCCCGAGACCGCTCCGTCCGGGCGGTCCTCGGCCCAGGCCACGAAGCCCAGGTCGAACTCCCGCACCCGCACCTCGCGCTGCTGGTAGGCGGGCACCTCGCCGTTGATCCAGAGTTCGGCGCGCTCCTGCGCCTGTGCGAAGGTCACCATCGCGCTCACCCCTCCACGGGTACGGCGTACGCGAATCCGCCGTCCACCATCAGGTTCGCCACGGTCTCCAGCTCCGGCGGATTGCCCGCGAGCCGCAGCAGGAAGGCGTCGAAGTCCTCCCCGCACGGCAGCATCAGCCGCTCCACCCGCTCCTGGACCGTCCAGCCGTCGCGGTCCCGCGCGTCGTCGTACGCGCAGAACCACACCGAGCCGATCGCGTCACCCTTCACCTTCACCGCGATCACTCCGCCCTGGACGAAGCCCACGCCCAGGTAGTCCTTGGTGAAGTGGTCGCGCAGACACTTGTTGACATAGACGAGGTCGTTGACCGCCGCCTCGTCGCGCACCGTGAAGAACGGCTGGTCGACCAGCAGCCCCAGCTCCGGATCGAGCGCCGCGCCCACCGGCGCGCACCCGCCCGCCGCCTTCAGGAACGCGCGGTAGGACTCCGGCAGCCGGTAACCGAGGTCCTCCTCCACGCCCAGCACCTGCTCCTCGGTGACCGAAAGCCCCCGCACCGGCAGCCCGAAGTGGATCGGCCGGGTGTCCTGCAACGGGCGCGTGCCCCGCTTGTCCTGGTCCACCGGGGCCGTCGCCAGCCCGCCGTGATGCCGCAGCAGGGCCTTGACCTCGACCGGGATCAGCTCCATCCGGCGGCCGCCGGGCACGTGGTGCCACGTCCAGCCGTGCGGAGTGGCCACCGCGGAGACGTCGTTCCACAGCTCATGACCGGTGGCGTGCAGCGCGGCGTTCGCCGATACGAAATCGGTCAGCCGCAGCTCGTCGACCCCGAAACCCTCCGGGGGCTCGGCGATTTCGGCGGCCACGCGGGCGTACGGCGAGAAGTCCGGAAAGCCGTTTTCGTCGACCCGGACGCCCATGGGGTGGCGGGCGGCCCGAACCGGATCCGGGAAGTGCACGACCTGCCCGGCGTAGGCCGTGTTCGGTGGCGCGGCATGCTGCCCGAGCCGACCTGTCGTCATGGCGGTTGCCCCCTGCTGATGCTGGCGTATGGGGCACAGCCTATGCGGTGGGGCCACAAGCGGAACCGGTCGGCCACCACCCCGCCCGCCCACCTGGGCCGACGGACCCGGACTACCGCATTTCCCGTCGCGTTTGGCAGGCTGATCTTTCGCAACCGGGGGATTGCGGTGGATTGCACAGGGAGGGACCCACCACATGCACATCACGCAGAGCAACGGGGTCGGCGACGGAGCCGCCCCCGCGGCCAGCGACCCCCGGCTCAGATGGAGCAGCGTCGACCCCGACGCCGGCCCGCCCCCGCTGCACCACCGCCGCGACACGCTCCTGCCCGCCGTCGCGGCCGCCCTCTCCGTCCGCGGCGAGACCCTCACCTGCACCGGAGGCAAGGCCGACCAGCCGCCCACCCTCCACCCCCTCGTCCAGGACTTCCTCGACGCGCTCACCAGCGGGCAGCGCGAACGCTTCACCGGGCGCTGCCCCGAAGCCGTCCTGCTCTCCCGCCACCTGACCGCCGTCGAAGCGGGCCGCTCCAAACGCGCCGCCCGCAAACCCCTCACCCACGGTGAGGCCCGCCGCTCCCTGAAGCAGTCCAAGCTGACCGCACGCCGCATCCGCGAAGCGGGCGACCCGCAGCACGGCTCCTACGCCCCGCCCTGCCTCTCCTGCACGGCGCTGCTGGCCCATTTCGGCGTGCGGGTGGTGGGTGAGGAAGCGTGACCCGCCCCATCGACCGCACCGACACCACTCGCTTCCCCGTCCCCGTCGACGCCGCGCTGCGCGAGGCGGGCTGGGAGCCGGGCCGCTGGGACATGCAGCGCGCCGAACACTGGGCGGACACCCTGTCCGCCCACGCCTCCCCCTCCGGGCACCGGCACACCGTCTTCCCCGCCGCCGTCGAGGCCTGGGCCGAATTCGGCGGACTGCACGTCCAGCCGCCGGGTGCCGGGCGCCAGATCGCGCCCACCCCCTTCCGCATCGACCCCCTCCACGGCCTGCACCTGGCCCGTACGCTCGGCGACTTGGGGCGCGCCCTGGAGACGGAGGTCTGCCCGCTGGGCGAGGAGGCCGACGGGCAGGGGCTGCTGACCATCGACGCGGAGGGGCGGATCTACAGCCTCGACCACACCGGCGACTGGTATCTGGGCGCCACGCTCGACGCTGCGCTGGGCACCCTGATCACCGGCACGCTTCCGCCGCGTCTGTCCCGCGCCTGAGCGCTGCGCCGGCGGTGCGGTGTTTGCGCCGTTGAACCTCGCGACATCAGCCGTCCGCGGCGCCGTCGCGGCTGGTCGCGCAGTTCCCCGCACCCCTACGGCCACTCGCCGTTGCCCCTCGCGACGTCAGCCGTCCGCGGCGCCGCGCCCCTGCGGGGCGAGCCCTATGCCGTCCTGGCTCGGTCGGGCGTGCGGGTGCGGTCCGGGATGACCGCCGAGACGCGGAAGCCACCGGCGTCCGTCGGGCCCGAGACGAAGCCGCCGCCCAGCGTCGACACCCGCTCCTTCATCCCCACCAGCCCATTGCCCCCGCTCGGCAGCCCCGCGTCCGCCGCGCCCCGCTCCGAGGGGCCGTTCTCCACCAGCACCGCGATCTCGGCGCCCCGGTGCGCCAAGCGGATCCGGGTGCTGGCGCCCGGGGCGTGCTTGTGCACGTTCGTCAGCGCCTCCTGCACCACCCGGTACGCGGTCTGCTCCACCCGCGCCGCGTACCGCCGCTCCTCGCCCTCCACCGACAGCTCCACCGCCATCCCCGCCGCCCGCGACTGCCCGACCAGCGCCTCCAGCTCCACCAGCCGTGGCCCGGCCGCGTCCTCGACGGATTCGATGGCCGACGCCGACGCCGACGCCGCCTCGGCGGCCGCCGAGGCGGCGACCGCCACCGAGGCCAGCGGCACCGGCTTCCCCTCGGCGGGGACGTCCGACCTCAGCACGCCCAGCATCTGCCGCAGCTCGGTCAGCGCCTGCCGTCCCATGTCGCCCACCAGCGCCGCGTTCTTCGACGCCTTCTCCGGATCCTTGAGCGCCACCGCCTGCAGCGCCGCCGCGTGCACCACCATCAGGCTCACCCGGTGCGCCACCACGTCGTGCATCTCGCGCGCGATCCGGGTGCGCTCCTCGTTGCGCGCCCACTCGGCCCGTTCCTCGGCCCGCTCGGCGAGCAGCGACAGCTCGCGCTCCAGGCCGTCCGCCCGCTCGCGCAGGCTCTCCACCAGCCGCCGCCGGGCGCGGACGTACAACCCGAGCAGCACGGGCGGCGTGGTCAGCGCCAGGGTGATCGTCAACGAGAAGAGCGGGGCCTCCCAGACGGCCGCGCCCCAGGTCTCCCGCGGGTTGTCCTGCTGGAAGCGGATCATCGCGACGAGGAAGGTCCCGGCCCCCGCCATCCCGGCCAGCACCGCCGAGATCCGCCGCGGCACCTCGGACGCGGCGAGGGTGTAGAGGCCGACGACGCCGAGCAGCAGCCCCATCTCGGCGGGGGTGACGGCGATCGATATCAGCACCACGGCGATCGCCCAGCGCCGCCGCAGCACCAGGGTGGCCCCGATGATCAGCCCGAGCACGACCCCGAGGGCGACCGGCATCCGGGCGTCGTGCGCGAACCCGACGCCCTCCGCGGCGCATTCGGCCGCCGACGCGACGCCGAGCACGATGTCCAGCACCATGCTCCGCCGCCGCGACCACCACAAAGGTCCGGCGGGCGCGCCGCGCGCACTCGTGTCCTCAGATGCCCCCGTCGCACTCATAGCGACCAGACTACGGCCGCAGGCCAGCCCTTTTCCGGGGGACACGGCCGCACATGTCTCACTCGAATGGTCGGTATATCAACGGTTTTAACTCGAACGGTTGAATCGGCCATGTTTTCGATGGCTGTGTCCGCGCGGCGGAACACCCCGCGGGGGCGGCGAGCCGGACACTGCCCCATACCGTCGCGTCGGAGGCTGGTGGTACGGCATAGTGGTGGGGGCCAAGTCGACCGCCCGACCGGGTGTCCGACTTGGATCTCTCTGCTATCCCCTGTGGTGTAATTGGCAGCACAGTGGCTTTTGGTGCCATTAGTCCGGGTTCGAGTCCTGGCGGGGGAGCCTCACTTCCGGGTCCCGATCCTTACGGTCGGGACCCGCGGTCGTTTCTGGGGGGAAACCTCTCGGTATCCTGCGGGTGTCCACCCCCGACCCGAAGCCGAAGGGCACACCCGTGAGCGCCAACCGCCCGGCAGCCGTCGTCGTCCTCGCAGCGGGTGAGGGCACCCGCATGAAGTCGGCGACCCCCAAGGTTCTGCACGCCATCTGCGGCCGGTCCCTCGTCGGGCATGTCGTCGCCGCCTCCCGCGAGCTCTCGCCCGAGCACCTGGTGGTCGTGGTCGGCCACGCCCGGGAGCAGGTCTCCGCCCATCTGGCCGAGATCGACGCCGACGCCCGTACCGCCGTCCAGCACGAGCAGAACGGGACCGGGCACGCGGTCCGGATGGGCCTGGAGGAGCTGTCCAACAGCGGCGTGGCCCTCGACGGCACCGTGATCGTCGTCTGTGGCGACACCCCGCTGCTGACCGGTGAGACCCTCGAGCAGCTCGCCGGGGCGCACGCCGCCGACGGGAACGCGGTGACCGTGCTCACCGCCGAGGTGCCCGACGCCACCGGCTACGGCCGCATCGTGCGGGACGAGGCGTCCGGCGCCGTCACCGCCATCGTGGAGCACAAGGACGCCACCGCCGCCCAGCGCGCGATCCGCGAGATCAACTCCGGTGTCTTCGCCTTCGACGCCCAGCTGCTCACCGACGCGCTCGGCAAGGTGCGGACCGACAACAGCCAGGGTGAGGAATACCTCACCGATGTGCTCGGCATCCTGCGCGAAGCCGGACACCGGGTCGGCGCGTCCGTCGCCGCCGACCACCGCGAGATCGTGGGCATCAACAACCGGGTGCAGCTGTCCGAGGCCCGCCGGCTGCTCAACGACCGGCTGCTGGAGCGCGCGATGCTCAGCGGGGTCACGGTGATCGACCCGGCCACCACCTGGATCGACGTGACGGTCACCGTCGAGCAGGACAGCGTGATCCACCCCGGCACCCAGCTCCTGGGCACCACGCACCTGGCCACCGGCGCCGAGGTCGGCCCGAACTCGCGGCTCACCGACACCACGGTCGGCGAGGGCGCGGTGGCCAGCTTCACCGTGGCGTTCGACACGGTGATCGGCGCGGGCGCCTCCGCCGGGCCGTACACGTACCTGCGCCCCGGCACCCGGCTGGGCCCCAAGTCCAAGGCCGGTACGTACGTGGAGATGAAGAACGCCGAGATCGGCGAGGGCACCAAGGTGCCGCACCTGTCCTATGTGGGCGACGCCACGATCGGCGACTTCACCAACATCGGCGCCGCCAGCGTCTTCGTGAACTACGACGGTGAGAAAAAGCACCGTTCGACCGTCGGCAGCCACTGCAAGACCGGTTCGGACAACATGTTTGTGGCTCCTGTCACAGTAGGAGACGGGGCGTACACCGCCGCCGGCTCGGTCATCACCAAGGATGTGCCCCCGGGATCGCTCGCCGTCGCACGCGGACAGCAGCGGAACATCGAGGGCTGGGTCGCCCGCAAGCGCCCCGGAAGCGCGGCGGCGCAGGCGGCGGAAGCCGCCGCGGCCGCGCGCCAGGAGGACGAGGGCGGGCAGTGACCTGCGAACCGGTGCGCCCATGCGGGGGCGTACCGTAAAAGCGCGCACCAAAGTGACATCCAAGGAGACGTGACGTGACCGGGATCAAGACGACCGGCGAGAAGAAATTGATGCTCTTCTCCGGCCGCGCCCACCCCGTGCTGGCCGAGGAGGTCGCCCACGAGTTGGGCGTCAGCCTGGTCCCGACCAAGGCTTTCGACTTCGCCAACGGAGAGATCTACGTCCGCTTCCAGGAGTCCGCGCGCGGCGCAGACTGCTTCCTGATCCAGAGCCACACGGCTCCGATCAATAAGTGGATCATGGAACAGCTCATCATGATCGATGCGCTGAAGCGGGCCTCCGCGCGCTCCATCACGGTGATCGTGCCGTTCTACGGCTATGCCCGTCAGGACAAGAAGCACCGCGGCCGGGAGCCGATTTCGGCGCGGCTGATCGCCGACATGCTCAAGACCGCGGGTGCCGACCGCATCCTCACGGTCGACCTGCACACCGACCAGATCCAGGGCTTCTTCGACGGCCCGGTGGACCACCTCTTCGCGCTGCCGATCCTCGCGGACTACGTCGGCGCCAAGGTCGACCGGTCGAAGCTGACGGTCGTGTCGCCGGACGCGGGCCGCGTGCGGGTGGCCGACCGCTGGTGCGACCGGCTGGGCGCCCCGCTGGCGATCGTGCACAAGCGCCGCGACCCGGACGTGGCGAACCAGGTCACCGTCCACGAGGTCGTCGGTGACGTCCGGGGCCGGGTGTGTGTCCTGGTCGACGACATGATCGACACCGGTGGCACGATCTGCGCCGCCGCGGACGCGCTGTTCGCCAACGGCGCGGAGGACGTGATCGTGACGGCCACCCATGGCGTCCTGTCGGGTCCGGCCGCGGACCGGCTGAAGAACTCCAAGGTCAGCGAGTTCGTGTTCACCAACACCCTGCCGACGCCGGGCGAGGTCGAGCTGGACAAGGTCACCGTGCTGTCGATGGCGCCGACCATCGCCCGCGCCGTGCAGGAGGTCTTCGAGGACGGCTCCGTGACCAGCCTGTTCGAGGAGCACGCCTGATGGGCTTAACCGCAGGTCCCGCCGCGGACCGACCCAGCTGAGGCCACTCCCGGGCGGGGTGGCCTCACGGCTGGGGAGACCATTGGTAGACTCGTGGGGTTGCTCGGCGAGGGAGGCTGTGGTTCGCACAGCTCGTCCGTTATCGACGCGCTCTTCGTAGCAGGTCTGTCGTGGGCCGGGTGACGGCCATCTGTACACGAACTACGAGGAGTGCCCCCATGGCCGAGGTCAAGATTCCCGCCAAGCCCCGCACCGAGTTCGGCAAGGGCGCGGCCCGCCGTGCCCGTCTGGCCGACCGCGTTCCCGGTGTCGTCTACGGCCACGGCGCCGACCCGGTGCACGTGACGCTTCCGGCGTACGACCTGCTGATGGCCCTCAAGACCCCGAACGTCCTGCTGCGCCTGGAGATCGAGGGCGGCAAGAGCGAGCTGGTCATCCCCAAGGCCGTGCAGCGCCACCCGATCAAGATCGGCATCCTGGAGCACGTCGACCTGCTCCTGGTGAGCAAGGGCGAGAAGGTCACCGTCGAGGTGCCGATCCACACCGAGGGCGACCTGGCCCCGGGCGCCAACCTGCTCGAGCACGTGCTGAACGCGCTGCCGGTCGAGACCGAGGCCACCCACATCCCCGAGGGTGTCACCATCTCGATCGCGGGCCTGGAGGCGGGCGACACCATCTACGCCAAGGACATCACCCTGCCGAAGGGCACCACCCTGGCCGTCGAGGACGACGCGCCGGTGCTGCACGTCGTCTCCCCGCAGGCCGAGGCTCCGGCCGAGGAGACCGAGGGCGAGGGTGAGGGCGCCGAGGCCTGATCCGCCTCGCTCCCGCATCGCCTGGCGACCGCCGCCCCGCTGCTGCCAGCGGGGCGGCGGTCGCGTCATGAGACACCGCCCAGCTTGAGGCCGCCTGGAGTGCGGCACATCCCCTCACTCAGTCACTCGGGAGAACGAGACGATGAGCGACGCAGACGCGAGCAGCCCGTGGCTCGTGGTGGGCCTGGGCAACCCCGGCCCGGAGTACGCGGCGAACCGCCACAATGTCGGCTTCATGGTGGCCGAACTGCTGGCCGAGCGGATGGGCGGGCGCTTCAAGGCACACAAGTCCCGTGCACAGGTGGTGGAAGGACGGATCGGGCCGCCCGGCCCGGACAGCCGCCGGGTGATCGTCGCGAAGCCGATGTCGTTCATGAACCTGTCGGGCGGACCGACGACGGCGCTGCGCGACTTCTACAAGGTGCCGGTGGGTCATGTCATCGCTATTCACGACGAATTGGACATCGACTACGGCGCGCTGAGGCTGAAGCTCGGCGGCGGTGACAATGGCCACAACGGGCTGAAGTCGATCACCAAAGCGGGCGGCCCGGACTACTTCCGGGTCCGTTTCGGCATCGGCCGTCCGCCGGGCCGGATGGATGTCGCGGCGTTCGTGCTGAAGGACTTCTCCGCCGCTGAGCGCAGGGAGTTGGACTACTTCGTGGACCGTGCGGCGGACGCGGTGGAGACGCTCATCGTGGACGGCCTGGAGCGCGCGCAGGGCACCTACAACTCCTGAACGGTTTCCGCGCGGTTGTTCGACCGGAGGTTGACCCCGGGCCCGCCGGTGGCAAAGATCTACCGCCATGGCATCCACCGGCATCACCAAGCGCAGCCGCACGCGGCGGGCGGGCGAGAGCATGTACGGGCTGCTGTTGCTCGCGAAGAACGTGGCGATGACGCTTGTCGCCCTGCTGATCCTGGTGGCCGGGGTGTGGTCCTCCTGGGGCGACGCCAAGCCGTCGATGCTCACCAAGGGACTGGAGCGCGGCACCCTCACGGTGTCCCGCTGCGACGACGACTGGTGCACCGGCCGCTTCGCCCCCGGCTCCCGGGGCGGTGAGGCGCGGCCCGAGGTGCGGGTCGACGCGGCGGTCACGGACGGCCGGGGCGAGCGGCTGCTGGTGGCCGTCAAGCCGGGCAAGGACGAGGTGGTCCGTACGGGGGCCGCGGGCATCCTGCACGCCTGGGTGCCGTTCGGCGGCTCGCTCTTGCTGGCGTCGCTGGTCGTGGCGGGCGGGCTCCGCATGCGCCGTACGGCCTGGGGGCTGGGGCTCGCGGGCGCGGCGCTGCTGGGGGCGTCCTTCGCCACGCTGACGTTCTGACGCTTCCAAGAGACCTACGACGGCGGGATGGCCAGCCCGACCGGGCTGCTCAGCCCGGCGATGGGCACGGTGGTCTGACCGCTGCCGTCCGCGGGGATCTCCACCACCCGGT
>NZ_JBEYAL010000076.1:0-24065 GCF_040631655.1 Streptomyces sp. NPDC019937 | reverse complement strand
ATGCAGGGCACCATCGTCAAGGTCGCCGTGACCGAAGGCGACACCGTGGCCGAAGGCGACCTCATCGTCGTCCTCGAAGCCATGAAAATGGAACAACCCCTCAACGCCCACCGCGCCGGGATCATCAAGAACCTCAACGCGGATGTCGGCGCCTCGGTCAGCTCCGGCGCCGTCATCTGCGAGGTCAAGGACTGACGCGGCGACCGCGCTCCACTCATCGGCAGGCCCCACCCCGGCAGCGGGGGAGGGGCCTGCCGATGGTATGCCGGGCGGTCAGTCCTTCAGTGTCCGCTCCAGGAAGCCCAGCACCGTGTCCGCGTACACATCCGGCTGGGTCTTGATGCCCTGCAGATGGTCGGTGTCCGGCAGCGTGTGGACCTCGGCCAGCGGATAGCGCTCGCCCAGCGCCCGTACCCCCTCGGCCGGGATCATCGTGTCGCGCTCACCGGCGAGGAAGAGCATCGGCGTCCGCTCGTACGCCCCCTCCGCCGCGGGCGGCCACTGCACCCGCAGCATCGCGAGGGCCGAGGACGCGGCGACCGTCTCCAGCGCCTTCCGGGAGAGCCCGGTACGCAGCGGCCCGGGGATGGGCAGCCCGTCGGCCGCGACGAAATTGCGGAACAGCGGGGACAGTTCCAGGGCCGGGCCGCTGTCGCAGATCACCGCGTCGACCGGGCAGTCCGCCGGCCGCCCCAGCAGGTAGAAGGAGGGGAAGGCGGAGATGGAGAAGCCGAAGACGGCGAAGCGCGCCGCCGCATACTCCTCCGTCGCGCGCAGATGCTTGACGACCGCGACCACATCGTCGGTGTGACGGTCGCTCATGCCCCAGCACGCCCGGTCCGACACGCTCTTGCCGTGGTTGCGGTGGTCGAACAGGGCGACCGTGTAGCCCGCCCGGTTCAGCATCGCCGCCTGCGCCAGGCTCGCCGACTTGCTCAGCCCCAGCCCGTGGCCGAGCACCACGACGCGCGCGGTGTCCCCCGGGATGAGCCACACATGCAGCCCGCGCGGCTTCCCGTTCAGCGGCACCTGGACATCGGTGCTGGTCAGGCCCAGGTCCTCGGGCTTTTTGTGATGCGGCCGCCGGGGCGGGTGGTAGATGAAATACGAGAGGAAGGCGCCGTAGAACGGAGCCACCGGGAGAGTCGCCGCGGAGGCCGCCTTCGTCAGGAATCCCGTCGCCATATCGCAAACCCCCATCACAGATCGTGCCCGGTCGTGCGCGATCGTAGTGGTGTCACCCCCCGACCGGGCCGGCCGGGAACGGAACGTGTCCGAAGTCACCGGGGGTTTCCGTACGGCAACGTCGCGTCGTGGTACGGGCGTTGCCGGTGCGGCGGGCGGGTACGGTCGTCGATGGACGGACGCCGGACGGCGGACACGGATGAACTCCAACGGAGGTAACGGAACAGTGCCGCTCATACGCCCGGCCGACGACCCTCCCCTTTCCGGCGGCTGGGGCCCGCTCGCCGCGCCGCCCCGCCCCGAGGACCGCCCCGGCCCCGGCGAGGTCGCCGTGTGGCTGCTGCGGATCCCGCCGTCGGCCGCCGCTGCCGCCGCCGTCGCGGACCGGACGCTGGACGCGGGCGAGCGCGAGCGCGCCGCCGGGATGCGGCACGAGACGGCGCGCGAGCGCTACGTCACCTCGCACGTGGGACTGCGGACGGTGCTCGGCGGATATCTGGGGACGGACCCGGCGGACGTCGAGTTCACCCGCGAAGTCTGCGGCATGCCGGACTGCGACAAGCCGCACGGCCGCCCCGCCGTCGCCGGCGAGCCCACCCTGGCGTTCTCGCTCTCCCACGCCGGGGACGCCGCGCTGTGCGCGGTGTCGGGCGGCGCGCCCGTCGGCGCCGACATCGAGGAGCGCAGCCCGAGGCGCACCGGCGCCCGGCTCGACGGCCTGATCGGCCAGCTGCACCCCGGGGAGCGCGCGGCGATCGCGGCGCTGCGGGACGAGGAGCTGCGGGAGCGGGCGTTCATGAGCTGCTGGGTGCGCAAGGAGGCGTATCTGAAGGGCATCGGCACCGGGCTGCCGGGCGGGCTCCGCACCCATTACGTCGGCCTCGCGGACCAGATCGACGCCCCGGTCCCCGCCGACGCGTCCACCCCGCCGGGCTGGGCCTTCGCGGACCTGTCCGCCCCGCCCGGCTACCACGCCGCCGTCGCCGTCCGCGCGGATGCCGCCCCGGTCGTGCGTTTCACCGGTCTACGGCTGGGGTGACGGGGTCGGGTACCGTCGGGCCCATGTCGCATCGTGACGAGGTGGAACTCTCCGCAGGCACCATCGAGTACGAGGACACCGGGGGCGAGGGGCCGGTCGCCGTGCTGCTGCACGGCGTCGCCATGGACGGTTCGCTGTGGCGCGAGGTGGTCGCCGGGCTCGGTCCCGGCATCCGCTGCGTCGTCCCCACCCTGCCGCTGGGCGGCCACCGCCGCCCCATGCGCCCCGACGCCGATCTGTCCGTCCTCGGCGTGGCCCGGCTGGTCGCCGAGTTCCTGGAGCGGCTGGACCTCACGGACGTCACCCTCGTCATGAACGACTGGGGCGGTGCCCAAGCGCTCGTCGCCGACGGCCGCGACGAGCGGATCGGGCGGCTGGTCATCACCTCGTGCGAGGCGTTCGAGAACTTCCCGCCCGGCCTGCCCGGCAGGAACCTGCACACCTCCGCCCGCCTCCCGGGCGGTCTGCGCGCCGCGTTCGCCCTGCTCAAGCTGCGCCCGCTGCGGCGGCTGCCGATGACCTGGGGCTGGATGACCAAGCGCCCGGTGCCGCCGGAGCAGATGGACGCCTGGTTCCGGCCGCTGTGGACCTCTCCGGACATCCGCCGCGACCTGCGGAAGTACGTGCTCGGCGTGCCGCCCGCCGCGGAACTGCTGCGCTGGGCCGAGCGGCTGCGCGGCTTCGACCGGCCCGCGCTGGTGGCGTGGGCGTCCGAGGACCGCGTGATGCCCCCGGAACACGGTCTGCGGCTGGCCGCTCTGCTGCCGCAGGGCCGCCATGTGGAGATCCCCGACAGCTACACCCTGATCCCGGTGGACCAGCCGCACCGGCTGGCGGACCTGATGCGCGGCTTCATGCTGGACGGCCGCTACCCCAGCTCGTGACGCCGTAGAAAGGCGTCCACGAGGCGGTCGGTGAACTCCTCGCCGACGGGCTCGTCGGTCACCAGCACCCGGTAGTAGACGGGCCCCATGAGCTGGTCGATCTCGGCCGCCAGATCCAGTCCGGGCGGCAACTCCCCCCGCTGGGCGGCGCGTTCCAGCGGGACGCGGTCGCGGCGGCGCTGCTCGTCCAGGTAGCGGGACCGGAAGTCCCGGGCGAACGCCGGATCGTGCTGGGCCTGGGCGATCAGGGCCCGGAAGACGGCGCCGGCGTCGGAGGCGCTGAGGAACCGGGCCAGCTGGCGCACATAGTCGCGCAGGTCGACGGCGAGGTCGCCGGAGTCCCGCAGGGTGACGTCCTCGGCCACGTCCTGGAGGAAGGCGTCCATCAGGACATCGGTCTTGGTGCTCCACCAGCGGTAGATGGTCTGCTTGGCGACCCCCGCGCGGGTGGCGATGCCCTCCATCGTGACGCCCGCGAAGCCCTTCTCCACCAGCAGGTCGTCGGCCGCCAGCAGCACCGCCTGCCGGGCCTGCTCGCTGCGCCCGTGCCGATTGCCGTGGTGGCGCGGTGCCGTCCGGCCGGTGCCGCTCGTCCCGGCGGTGTGTGTCGCGCGTGCCATCTCGCCTCCCCGGAACAGCATAGCCATCCGTTCTAGACAAGACTCAACGTCGCGTCTACTCTAGCCGTCATGACACACACTCTTGCCGACCCCCGGGTCGAGGCCGCCCTCAGCCGGATGTTCGCGCTCGCCGAGCAGGACGAGGCGACAGCCGCGCGCCTTGGGGGACTGGCCCCCGAGACGACGCCCCACCAGGAACTGGCCGACCTCGCGGCCGGGATCTACATGCCGATATCCGCCGAGGCCGGGACGCTGCTCTACAACCTGGTCCGCGCCATCCGCCCGGCCACGGTCGTCGAGTTCGGCATGTCCTTCGGGATCTCCACGCTCCACCTGGCCGCCGCCGTGCGGGACAACGGCACCGGGCGCGTCATCACCACCGAGATGAGCAAGGAGAAGATCGCCGCGGCTCGCCGCACCTTCGCCGAGACCGGCCTCGACGACGTGATCACCGTCCTCGAAGGGGACGCCCGGCAGACCCTCGCCGGCATCGAGGGCCCCCTGGAGCTGGTCCTGCTCGACGGCTGGAAGGACCTGTGCCTGCCGGTGCTGCGCCAACTCGAACCCCGCCTGCGGCCCGGCGCCCTCGTCGTGGCCGACGACGTCGACCAGGGCGACGGCATGCTGCGCCCGTATCTGGAGTACGTGCGCGACCCCGTGAACGGCTACCGATGCGTCACGTTCCCCATCGAGGACGGCATGGAGATCAGCTGCCGCCTCTGAGCCCTTCGTCGGCGGGCCGCGCTGTCGGACCCGCGGCGTACCGTCGGGGGTATGTGCAGATCCATCAAGACGCTCCGCCCGCCGTATGCCGAATCGGTCACCGAGGAGGACATGCGCGCCGCCGCGCTGCAATACGTACGCAAGATCAGCGGCTTCCGCCGGCCCGCCCCGCACAACGCCGAGGCGTTCGAGAAGGCGGTCGAGGCGATCGCCGCCGCCACCGGGGAGCTGCTGGGCACGCTGGAGGTCAGGGGCCGCACAAGCTGAATGGCCCGGGGCTCTCGAAGCCGAGAACACCGGGCCATTCAGTCGATCAGTGGTGCGCCGCCAGGGACTCGAACCCCGGACCCGCTGATTAAGAGTCAGCTGCTCTAACCAACTGAGCTAGCGGCGCCTGCTGACGACGTAAATACTACCTGGTCCACAAGGGTGCTTCCGACCACCATCAGATGGCCAGCGAGAGCAGCATCGGAGCCGCCTCGCGGTTGAGCAGGTAGGCGGCCTGCCGCAGCCGGTGGGCGTGCTCCAGCGGCAGGGACAGGGCCAGGCAGCCGACGGTGTGGCCCGCCGTGATCGGCACGGCCGCACAGACCGTGCCCATGGCGTATTCCTGCAGGTCGAGCACGGGCACGGTGGGCGGCTGGCTGTCCAGCTTGCGGAAGAGCGCCTTCTCGCTGGTCGTCGTCCGCGAGGTGAGCCGCACCGTCTTGTGGCGGGAGAGGTGATCGCGGCGGCCGTCGTGGTCGAGCTGGGTGAGCAGGCACTTGCCGAGGGCCATCGCATGAGCGGCGGCGCGGAAGTCCACCCATTCGTTGACCTTGGGCGTATGCGGGCCGTCCGCGTACTGCGTGATCCTGACCTCACCGTCCACATAGCGGCTGAAGTAGACCGCCGCGCCCACCGAGTCGCGCAGCGCGCCGAGCGACTTCTGCAGCTGGTCCTCGACGGCGCGCCCGCGCCCCGGGACGCCGGTGTCCAGCAGGGCGAGGGACGTACCGCCGATGTACGCCCCGTCGGCGATCTGCTCGACGTACCCCTCGCGGCGCAGCATCCGCAGCAGCTCGGTGAGCCGGTCGCTCGGCAGCCGGGTCTCGCGGGCTATGCCGGCGTGGTTCACCCCGCCGGAGTGCCGGGCGACGACCTCCAGGATGCGCAGGGCGTGCCGCACCGAGCGGAGCGGCGCGATCGGCTCGGGCCCCAGCGCCACGGCGTCCCCTCTCGCAGGTGGTGACCGCTTGCGTCATGGCCGTCGCCGCGGGTCACGGCCGCAGGGGTGGCCCACGGGATGCCCGCTTGGCGCGGCTTCGTACCACGATAGCCGCCAAGGGGGCGATACGGGGCGGAAGTTGGGCGATGGCATGTGCCATCGCCCAGCCGCCCGCATCGCCCCCTCACACCACGGTGTGCCGTCAGAGCACGGCGCTCAGGAACTCCCGGGTCCGCTCGTGCTCCGGCTCCGAGAAGATCTTCTCCGGCGGACCGGACTCGATGACCCGGCCCGCGTCGAACATCAGCACGTCGTCGGAGATGTCCCGCGCGAAGTTCATCTCGTGCGTCACGCACAGCATGGTGATGTCCGTCGTATGGGCGATGTCCCGCAGGACGTCCAGCACACCGGCCACCAGCTCCGGGTCGAGCGCCGAGGTCACCTCGTCCAGCAGCATCACCTGCGGCCGCATCGCCAGCGCCCGGGCGATCGCCACCCGCTGCTGCTGCCCGCCGGACAGCTGCGTCGGGTACATGTCGCACTTGTCGCCGAGCCCGACGAGGTCGAGCAGCTCCCGCGCCCGCGTCTCGGCCTCGTCCTTGTCCAGGCCCAGGACGTGCACCGGGGCCTCGGTGATGTTCCGCAGCACCCGCATGTTGGGGAAGAGGTTGAACTGCTGGAAGACCATGCCGATCTTCTTGCGCACCTCGCGGGTGTGCTTCTCGCCCGCCGGGACCAGCTTGCCGCCCCGGTCCTCGTGGGTGAGGTAGTCCCCGTCGACCTTGATCGTGCCCTCGTCGGGCTTGAGCAGCGTCATCAGCAGCCGCAGGATCGTGGTCTTGCCGGAGCCGGACGGGCCGATGAGGGTGACGTGCTTCCCGGAGGAGACCGAGAAGTCGAGGTCGTCCAGGACCGTATTGCTGCCGAAGCGCTTCGTCACCTTGTCGAAGCGGATCAGTTCACTGCCGTCCACGGCAGGATTCGTGTGGTCGGTTTCAGTGGCCAAGACGACGCTCCAGGACTCGCATGAGAAGAGATGCCGGATAGGCGATGAGGATGAACGCGATGCCGACCATCGTGAACGGCTCGATGTAGTGGAAGGACGACGAGGCCTCGCCCCGCGCCTTCTGCAGCATGTCGACGACGCCGATCAGCGCGAGCATCGGGGAGTCCTTCAGCATCGCGATGACGTAGTTGCCGAGGGCGGGCACCACGCGGCGGATCGCCTGCGGCAGGATCACCGCCAGCCAGGTGCGGCCGCGGGAGAGGCTGAGCGCGGTGGCCGCCTCCCACTGGCCCACCGGCACCCCGTCGATACCGGCCCGGTAGACCTCGGCGGTGTACGTGGAGTAGTGCAGCCCGAGCGCGATCACGCCGGTGGTCAGCGCCGAGAACTTGATGTCCCAGGTCGGCAGCACGTAGAAGAAGAAGAACAGCTGCACCAGCAGCGGGGTGTTGCGGATGAACTCCGTCACCGCCGACACCGGCCAGCGTACGAAGCGGGTCGGCGAGCGGAACGCCATCGCCCACACCAGCCCCAGCGCGAACGCCAGGACCGAGCCGAGGGCGGTGGCCTCCAGCGTGATCAGCAGCCCGTGGCCCAGCTGCGGGAGGAAATCCCTGGCCACGTCCCAGTCCCACTTCACTGGGCACCTCCTCCGACGACGATGTTGCGCGACTGCTCGGTCTCCTGCTTGCCCAGCAGCTTGCGCGTGACCAGCGAGCCCTCCGCCGGAGCCTGGCCGATGTTGGCCTTGGCGCGCCGCTCCAGCAGCCGCATCAGCCGGGTCAGGACGAACGCCAGCACGAAGTAGAGGACCAGGATGATCGAGTAGATCTGCGCGCTCTCACCCGTCGCCAGCCGGGAGAGCTGGGCGGCGAAGGTGATGTCGGCGACGTTCACGGCCGAGACCAGGGCCGTCGCCTTCAGGACCTCGATCAGCAGATTGTTGAACGGCGGGATCATCTCGGGGATCGCCTGCGGCAGGATCACCCGCCGCATCCGCTGCGCCGGGGTGAAGCTGAGCGCGATGGCCGCCTCACGCTGCGCGGGCGCCACGGAGGCGATCGCGCCGCGGACGATCTCGGAACCGTACGCGCCGTAGTTCAGCCCGATGGCCAGCACCGCCGCCCACATCGGGAACAGCTGCCACCCGAACGCCAGCGGCATCACGAACGCCAGCCAGAACATCAGCACCAGGGCCGACGTGCCGCGGAAGATCTCCACGTAGGCGCCGGTGAGGAAGCGGACGATCCGCAGCCGCGAGGTGCGCGCCATGCCGATGCCGAAGGCGACCACCAGGGCGAAGGCCGCGCTGTACAGGGTCAGCTGGATCGTGATCCAGACGCCCGGAAGAAGCCAGTGTTCCCACAGCCCGGCCGTCATTTGCACAGCTCCTTGGCGGTCAGATCGGTCATCTCCAGCTCGGTGAAACCGAAGGGCCGCACGATGCGCAGCAGCTCGCCGCTCTTCTTCATCTTGTGCAGCTCGGCGTTGAAGGCGTCGCGGAGCTTGGTCTCCTCCGGCCGGAAGGCGAAGCCGCCCGCCCCGATGTCCGGCTTGCCGTCGAGCATCGGCTGGAACGGCTCGGTCGCCTCGGCCAGCCGGCTGTTCCGCTGCTTGACCACGTTGTGCACGGTCACGGTCGTGCCCGCGAACACATCGGCCCGGCCCTGCTCCACCGCCAGCAGACCGGCCAGCTGGTCCGGGAGGATCAGCATGTCGCTCTCCTTGACCCCGGCGTTCTTGGCGTAATCGATCTCGGCATAAGCGGTGCCGGTGGCCATTTTGGCCTTGTGCTTGACGATGTCGTCGTAATTGTGCAGGTTCTTCGGATTGCCCTTGCGGACGATGAACGCGTCCCGCATGCGGTAGTCGGGGTCGGAAAAGATCACCTGGGCGCAGCGTTCCGGATTGATGTACATCCCCGCGGAGACCACATCGAACTGCTGCGAGCGAAGTCCCGGAATCAAGGAGCCGAACTCGGTCGGCACCGGCTGGACCTTGGCCACCCCCAGCCGCTTGAAGATGACCTTCGCGATCTCCGGCGCCTCACCGGTGAAGTCACCGTTTTTGTCGATATAGCCGAATGGGATCTCCCCCGCAATTCCCAGCCGGACCGTGCCCTGTGCCCGCAGGCGCTCCAGCAGATTGCCCCCGTCTCTGGCGTCCGTGCTGGACACCCGGCTGCAGCCGACCGCGCCCAGCAGACCAAGAGCCGCGCCGCCGACCAGAAGTGATCGACGGGATGCCCCTTTTGTTCTGCTATCGATGTCTTTCCCACGTGGTGGAGCCATGGGCGCGCGGCTACCCGAACTCACGAAATATATGCGGGTCGTTTCCAGCCCTTGATGTGGATGTTGTTGGGTAGGCCCCCTGGGGAAGGACTGGGCAAGGACTGGTTCCGAAGTGACCTGGAGGAATGTCGATGGTTGACCGAGCCGACCGGTTCATCGAGGTCTCGCTCGACAAGCGTGGAGTGACCTGTACCGCGAAACTCCTCGACGACCGCGCACCGATCACCTGCGAGGCGGTCTGGAACGCGCTGCCGCTGGGAGGTGACGTGTATCACGCCAAGTACGCGCGGAACGAGATCTACGCGCTGCTGGCACCCTTCGCCCCCGAGGAGCCCCCGCTGGAGAACCCCACGATCACCCCCATCCCCGGCGACCTCTGCTACTTCACCTTCTCCGACACCCAGCTCGGCACGAAGTCCTACGGCTACGAGGCCCAGGCCAAGCACCAGGGCAAGCGCCAGGTGGTCGACCTCGCGCTGTTCTACGAGCGCAACAACCTGCTCATCAACGGCGACGCGGGCTGGGTCCCCGGCATCGTCTGGGGCTCGGTGGTCGACGGCCTGGACCGCATGGCCGACGCCTGCCAGGACCTCTGGCGCGCGGGCGCCCTGGGCGAAACGCTGAGCTTCCGCCGAGCGTAAGCCCCGACCGCCCCGGCCCCGGCGCAAACCAGCCCCTGCGGCGCTTGAGGGGCGGGGCCCGCCCCCGGGGTCCGGGGCGGAGCCCCACTCGGGGTCCGGGGCGGTGATGCCCACCCCTCCGGCCCTCCGGCGTTGAGGCGCGGGTGCGGGGCGGTGACGCCCCACCTCCAGCTTTTCCGGGCTTTGACGCGCGTGGTGCGGGGTGGCGATGCCCCAGCCCCAGCCCCTCCCGGCGCTTGAGGAGCGGGGCCCAGGGCTGTGATGCTCCACCCCTCAGCCCCTCCGGCGTTTGAGGAGCGGATTCCGGCGGCGGTGATGCCCCACCCCTAGCCCCTCCGGGCGTTGAGGGGCGGGGTCCGGGGCGGAGCCCCCGCAGTGGGGCCCGGGGCGGAGCCCCGGTTCGGGAAGGGGCGGGGCGGGGAATCACACCACCGGAGCCGGAACCCCCTCCGCAACCCCGGCCCCATACAACGCATGCGCCACCCGCAAAACCACCGCATCCGCGTGCCGAGCCCCCACCACCTGCACCCCGATCGGCAACCCGCCCGCCGACATCCCGCACGGAACAGACGCCGCCGGCTGCTGCGTCATGTTGAACGGGTACGTGAACGGCGTCCACCCGGTCCACCGCGTGTGCCCCGACCCCTCGGGCACCTCCACCCCCGCCTCGAAGGCGGTGATCGGCAGGGTCGGCGTGACCAGCAGGTCGTACGCGGAGTGGAAGCGCCCCATGGCGTGCCCGAGCGCCATCCGCACGTCCACCGCCGCCAGATAGTCCAGCGCGCTGTACGCGGCCCCCTGGGCGCAGATCTCCCGCAGCCCCGGGTCGAGCAGTTCCCACTGCTCCTGACCGAGCGGCTGCACCACCCGCGCCGCGCCGCTGAACCACAGCGTGTGGAAGGCCTCCACGGGGTCCTCGATGCCCGGGTCGATCTCTTCCACCACCGCGCCCAGCCCGGCCAGCAGATCCACGGCCCGCCGCACCGCCGCGGCCACCTCGGGGTCGACGGCGGCCGACCCGCCGAGCGTCGGGCTGTAGGCGATCCGCAGCCCGTCGACCGAGCCGCCATCCGCGGTGATCGCCTCCCGGAAGCTGCTCCCGGCGGGGCCGAGCTGCGACCAGTCGCGCCAGTCCGGCCCGGTGATGACGTCCATGAGCAGGGCGGCGTCGGCCGCGTCCCGGGTCATGGGCCCCACATGGGCGAGGGTTCCGAAGGCGCTGGCCGGGTAGATCGGCACCCTCCCGTAGGTGGGTTTGAGCGCGAAGACGCCGCAGAAGGACGCGGGGATGCGGACGGACCCGCCGCCGTCCGTCCCGAGGCTGAGCGGACCGGCGCCCAGTGCGACGGCGGCCGCGCTGCCGCCGCTGGAGCCGCCCGCGGTGCGCCCGGGGTCGTACGGGTTGCCCGTCACCCCGTACACGGGGCTGTCCGTGACACCTTTCCAGCCAAATTCCGGGGTGGTCGTCTTGCCGAGAAACACCGCCCCGTGGTCCCGCATCCGCGCCACCGCGGGCGCGTCCTCGTCCCACGGCCCGTCCGTGCGCACCGTGCGCGACCCGCGCAGCGTGGGGCCGCCGCGCATCAGCAGGATGTCCTTCACCGACACCGGGACGCCGTCCAGGAGCCCGGCGGGCTCGCCGCGCCGCCACCGTTCGGCGGATTCCTCCGCCTGGCGCAGCGCTTCCTCGCCGTCCACCCGGCTGTACGCGTTGACCTTCGGCTGGATCTGCTCGATCCGGTCGAGGGCTGCTCGGGTGGCCTCGACGGGGGAGAGGTCGCCGGAGCCGTACCGCTCGAGGAGTTGAACCGCTGTCAGGTCGTGCAGGTCGGTCATCCAGCTCTCCGTTCAGATCGTGCAGATCATTCAGGCCGTGCGGTCAGTCCACCGGTACGTAGCCGAGGCGCTTGTCGACGATGTTGAGCAGGGGTTCGCCGGCGCTCCAGCGGTCGTAGTTGTCCTGGAACTGTTCGGCGAGGTGGTCGCGCCAGCCGACCGTGTCGCCGCTCATGTGGGGCGAGACGAAGAGTCCGGGCACGTCCCACAGGGGGTCCTCGGGGGACAGCGGTTCGTTCTCGAAGACGTCCAGCGCGGCGCCCGCGATGTGCCGTCCGAGGAGGGCGGCCTTGAGGTCGTCCTCGACGACGAGGGGGCCGCGCCCGACGTTGATGAACCGGGCGGTGGACTTCATCCGGGCGAACGCGGCCCGGTCGAACATGCCGCGGGTGGCGTCGGTGAGCGGGGCGACGGAGATCACCCAGTCGGCCTGCCGCAGCAGCTCGGGCAGCTCGTCGTTGCCGCGTACGCCCGGGCGGGCCGTGCGTCCGACCAGGTCGACCTTGATGCCGAGCGCGGACAGGGTGGCGCCGATGGCCCGGCCGATGGGCCCGGCGCCGATGACGGCCGCGCGCGTCCCGGCCAGGCGCATCGTCTCGCGGTGCTGCCAGCGCCGCTGCCGCTGCAGCTCCCAACTTCCGAAGAAGTCCTTGCCCATGGCGATGACCAGGCCCGCGACATACTCGGCGATCGGCTGTTCGAAGACGCCGCGGGCGTTGGTCAACACGGTGTCGGAGGCGGTCAGTTCGGGGCTGAGCAGACGGTCCACGCCCGCGCTGGCGGTGTGGACCCACGCCGGCCGCGGGCCGTCGCCGGGCCAGGCGTCACGGACCGCGTCGGAGGTGAAATCCCAGACCAGGAGGACATCGGCGGAGGGCAGGGCGTCGGGCAGGGTCTTCTCGTCGCACACCACGACCTGGGCCCGGCCGGCCAGCCGGTCCAGCCGGACCGGGGGCTGCTCGCCGAAGACGACAACAGTGCTTTCGGACATAGGCGGGAAACCGTTTCGAAACGTGGGTTTGTTTGGCTGACGACAGTTGGGGCAGGCGCCAAGGTTTGCGGGGATTGACCACGCTAGGCAGCGGAAACTACCGTCGTCAACAACGGCATCTGTCCCGACGTCCCGGCATCAGGCCGGTGCTCTCTCTTATATCTCTGGCCAATGGTCCAGCCCTCTCCTTTCTGTATTGGGGCTCGATATATGGACGTCTCCTTTCTGGGTGGCCCGCAGCCGCAGCGTGGTGTGGGCGTCGTAGCACCGTTCGACTTCGCGCTTGATCGCGAACTGTGGCGCTGGGTGCCGGACGAGGTCTCCTTGCACCTCACCCGCACCCCCTTCGTCCCCGTCGAGGTCAGCCTCGACCTGGCACGGCTCGTGAGCGAGCACGAAACCCTGCAGGACGCGGTGCGGGCGCTGAGCGCGGTCGCACCGGAAGTGGCGGCGTACGCCTGCACGTCGGGCAGCTTCGTCGGCGGCGTGGCCGGCGAGCGGGCGATGTGCGCGGCCATGACACAGGCGGGCGAGCTGCCCTCGCTCACCACCTCGGGCGCCCTGCTGGAGGCGCTGCGGGAGATCGGCGCCCGGCGGGTCGCCGTGGTGACCCCGTACACGCAGTCGGTGACCGACTCGCTGGAGGACTACCTCGGCGAGGCCGGTATCACCGTGACGGGCCGGGCCTATCTCGGACTGACCCGGCACATCTGGAAGGTGCCCTACCGCGATGTGGTCGACATGGCGCGGCAGGCGGTGGTCGGGTCGCCCGACGCGCTCTTCATCAGCTGCACCAACTTGCCGACGTACGACGTGATTCCGCAGCTGGAGGCGGAGTTGCGGATGCCCGTGCTGTCGGCCAACCAGGTGACGGTCTGGGCGGCGCTGCGGGAGATCGGTGCCCAGGCGGTCGGCCCGTACCAGGCGCTGCTGGACCCGGCCGCGCGGCGGGGCCCGGCGGGGATGGCGTCGTCGTCGCAGCTGAGCGGCCCGATCGCCTCGATGGCCGGACCGGTGGCGGACTCCGAGCCGGAGCCGGAGGCGGCACTGGCGGGGGCGGCGTCGCCCGGGGCGGACATCGATCCGGCGGACGGGCTCGACCCGGGGTTCGGGCCGGGGATCGGCGAGGGCCCGTTCCTCGATGACTCGGGAGGTCCGTCCGTGATGTGAGGGAACCCGCCGGGCGGCTGCGGTGTATCACAAGTGACAGTGCAGGGGCGGCGCTCACGGGGGCCGCAGGTAAGGAGGCAGTCATGACGGACGCGACGCGAGCGACGCCGGACACGGTGGGCTTTCTCTACCCGGGCTATTCCGCCGAGGACGACTATCCGCGTCTGGAAGGGCTGCTCGGTGACAGCGTGCGGCTTCCGCTCGTCCACACCGACATCGGTGAGGACGCGCACCGGGTGGACGCCCTGCTGGAAATGGGCTCGGGGGCCCGTCTCGCGGCCGGGGTCGCCGAGCTGAAGGAGCGCGGCGCCCAGGCGGTGGTCTGGGCCTGTACGAGCGCGAGCTTCGTCTTCGGCTGGGAGGGCGCCCGGGAGCAGGTGCGCGAGCTGGAGGAGACGGCCGTGCTGCCCGCCTCCAGCACCTCCTTCGCCTTCGCCCACGCGGTGCAGGAGCTGGGCGTCGAGAGGCTGGCCATCGCCGCGACCTATCCGGAGGATGTCGCGGAGTATTTCAGGACGTTCCTGAAGGCGGCGGGCGCCGAGGTGGTCTCCACCCAGGGCAGCGGCATCATCACCGCAGCCGAGGTCGGCACCTGGGGACGGGATGAGGTGCTGCGGATGGCCCGCGCCGGTGACCACCCCGATGCCCAGGCGGTGCTGCTGCCGGATACCGCCCTGCACACCGCCGCCTGGTTGCCCGATCTGGAGGCGGACCTCGGCAAGCCCGTGCTCACGGCGAACCAGGTCACGGTGTGGGAGGGGCTGCGGCTGCTGGGCCGCAGGCCGGTCCATGACCGGCTGGGCACGCTGTTCGCCGCGAGGAGCTGAGCGGGGCGGGGGAGCAGGGCAGCGGGTGGAGGTGGCGGGTGGCGACGGGGGAGCGGGCGGTGACGGACCGGTGAACCTGGCGGGAATTCCCTCTCTCCGGGCATACCCGGCACGGTTCCGCTTCCCGGAATCCGCTTAGCATGCAGCCGTGCGCCGCCTTCCTCCCTTCTCCCCCGGGTCGCACCGTCCGCTGCTGATCGCCGGTGCGGTGGCGGTGGCCGCCGCGGTGGCCACCGCCACGCTGGCCACGGCCGGAGGGTCGTCGGGCGGCCGGGGGCCGCGGGGCCCGGCCACCGCGGCTGACGGGCTGCGGCACACCTCGGTCGAGGTGTCGGAGGGTGGCTGCGGCAAGGGCTGGGCCCATCCCCACCCCGGCAAGCAGGTCTTCGACCTCACGAACACCTCCAGCAGGGCGGCCGAGGTCTATCTGACCAACCCGGCGAACGGCTCGGTGTACGGGGAGGTCGAGGGGCTGGGCCCGGGCACCACCCGCCCGCTGCGGGTCATCCTCGGCGGAGGCTCCTACGCCTTCCGGTGTCTGCCCGACGACACGGACGCGGTCACCGGACCCACGGTGACCGTGGCCGGACCGGCGCGCGGCGGCGGCCCGGCCGCCGTTCCGGTCACCCAGCAGGACCTGATTCCGCCCGCTATTGCCTACCAAAACTGGGTCCAGGGCCGGATGGACGAGCTGGTGCGGCGCACCGACGCGCTGCGCTCGGCCGTCCGCGCGGGCGACGTGGCCGCCGCCCGCGCGGCCTGGCTTCCGGCCCATCTGGTGTACGAGCGGATGGGTGCCGCCTACGGGACCTTCGGCGATGCGGACGGGGCGATCAACGGCACCACGGCGGGGTTGTCCGGTGGTGTCCGCGATCCGGGCTTCACCGGCTTCCACCGCATCGAGTACGGGCTGTGGCACGACGCGTCCGCGAGCGGTCTGCGCGGCGCCGCCGACCGGCTCGACCGGTCCGTCCGCGCGCTGCGGGACGGCTGGCCGCAGCAGCGGATGGATCCCGCGGAGCTGGGCCTGCGGGCGCACGAGATCATGGAGAACACCGTGCAGTTCGAGCTGACCGGCCGCACCGACTACGGCAGCGGCACCAACCTGGCCACCGCGCGGGCCAACCTCGACGGCACCCGGGCCGTGCTGGACCGGCTGCGCCCGCTGCTGACGTCCCGTGACCCCGGGCTGCCGGAGGTCGACTCCTGGCTGGACCGCACGGGCAACGCCCTGGACGCCGCCCATCAGGGGGACCGCTGGATCCCGGTGGACCGGCTCGATCGCGGGCGCCGGGAGAAGATCAACGCCGCCGCGGGAGCGCTGGTGGAGCGGCTGGCCGATGTGGCGGCACTGACGGATGTGCGGAGGTCCCGGTGAGCGAGGTGCGGCGGCGGGGTTTCCTGTGGAGCGCCGCCGCGGGCACGGTCGGCGCGGTGGCGGGTGCCTCGGCCGCCCCGGCCGCCGCGCGGGCGGGCGAGGCGGGGGCGGGCGGCGGTCCGGCGGGCGGCGTGCTGTCGGACGGGGCCTCGGCGGATGGCGCGTATCCGGGCGGTGTGTATCCGGGCGGTGTGGGAGGGGCGCCCGCGCGGGTTCCGTTTCACGGCGGGCACCAGGCCGGGATCCTCACCCCGCCGCAGCGCGCCACCGCGTTCGTCGCCTTCGACTCCACCGCCGAGGGGCGCACCGAGCTGACCGAGGTGTTCCGTACCCTCACCGCGCGCTGCCGCTTCCTCACCACCGGCGGCACCCCGGATCCGGTGGGGATCACCGCCCCGCCCGTGGACTCCGGCACCCTGGGCCCGCTGGTCACCGCCGACCGGCTGACCGCGACGGTCGGCGTGGGCGCCTCGCTCTTCGACGGGCGCTATGGGCTGAAGGACCGCAAGCCCCGGCGGCTGCGCGCCATGCCGTCCTTTCCCGACGACGACCTCGACCCCGACTGGTGCCACGGCGATCTGAGCCTCCAGCTCTGCGCGGAGAACACGGACACCGTGCTGCACGCGCTGCGCGACATAGCCCGGCACACCCGGGGCGCGCTCCAGGTGCGCTGGCGCATGGACGGTTTCATCAGCCCGCCCCGCCCCTCCGGCACCCCGCGCAACCACCTGGGCTTCAAGGACGGCACCGCCAATCCGGACACCGGTGACGCCCGGCTGATGGACCGCCTGGTGTGGGCGGGCGGGCGCTCCGGGGAGCCGGGCTGGGCGACGGGCGGCAGCTATCAAGTGGTCCGGCTGATCAGGATGCTGGTGGAGTTCTGGGACCGGGTGTCGATCACCGAGCAGGAGCGGATGTTCGGCCGCAGCCGGGAGTCCGGCGCACCGCTGGACGGGCGGCACGAGTTCGACACCCCGCGCTTCGCCCAGGACCCCAAGGGCGACGTCATCCCGCTGGACAGCCACATCAGGATGGCCAATCCCCGTACGGCGCGGACCGACGACCAGCGCATCCTGCGCCGTGCCTACAACTACGACCGGGGCATGGACGGGAACGGGAACCTGGACATGGGCCTGTTGTTCTGCTGCTATCAGCAAGATCTGGACCGGCAGTTCGAGACGGTGCAAAAGCGTCTCGCGGGCGAGCCGCTGGTCGACTACGTCACCCCGTTCGGCGGCGGCTATTTCTACGCGCTGCCCGGTGTGCGGGACCACGCGGATTGGCTGGGCCGGGCCTTGCTGTCCTGAGCGTCCGGTGCTGTCCGGGCCACCCGCCGGTCAAGAACACCTCAAGAATCCCTTGTGGTTTCCTGACTCGCTATTCATTCACCCTCTTCCATGGATTCCATCGGAATGTCCTGCCCGCGGCCCAGGATTCTGGCGCAGGCGTGAAACACGAACATGTGGAGGCACGGCATGGGCGGTAGAGGACGAGCGAAGCGCTGGAGTGCCCTGGTGGGCGCCGCGGTGCTGGCGACCGCGGGCGGGGCGGGGTCGGCATGGGCCGCGCCCGCCGAGGGGGCGGTGCAGCGGACCGAGACGCCCGTGAAGCATGTGGTGGTGATCTTCGACGAGAACATCTCGTTCGACCACTACTTCGGCACCTACCCCCAGGCCGCCAACACCGACGGCACGAAGTTCACCCCCGCCAAGGGCACCCCGAAGGACATCGACACCCTCGCCCACGCGGGGCTGCTGGAGAAGAACCCCAATCTCTACAAGCCCAAGCGGCTCGCGTCCTCGCAGGCGATGACCTGCGACCAGAACCATTCCTATGGACCCGAGCAGTACGCGGCCAATGGCGGCAAGGCCGATAAGTTCGTCGAGAACACCGAGGTCAGCAAGTGCACCGGGCTGTTCGGCGAGCCCGGTCTGGTCATGGACTACTACGACGGCAACACGGTCACCGGGCTGTGGAACTATGCCCAGCACTACGCGCTGAGCGACCGTTCCTTCAGCTCCGGCTACGGCCCGTCCAGCCCGGGCGCCATCGAGCTGGTCTCCGGCCAGACCCATGGCATCGTCTCCACCGACCCGAAGTCCTCCACCGAGGACCCGAAGCAGACCGACAAGCCGGACCCGGCCACCGTGGCCTCGCCGGACGCCCAGGGTGTCGGCACGATGATCAACGACCCGGACCCGGCCTTCGACGACTGCTCGGACAAGGACCACACCAGCAGCAGCGCCCTGGGCATGCTCAAGGGCAAGAACATCGGTGACCTGCTCAACGCCAAGAACGTCAGCTGGGGCTGGTTCCAGGGCGGCTTCCGGCCCAGCACCGCCTGGGACGGCAAGCAGGGCAGCTACGCCAAGTGCTCGGGCACCACGCACGCCAACGTCGGCGGCGCGTCCTCGGTGGACTACAGCCCCCACCACGCCCCGTTCCAGTACTACAAGTCCACGGCCAACCCCCACCATCTGCCGCCCAAGAACGTGGGGGAGATCGGCCACAGCGGTCAGGCCAACCACAACTACGACCTGACCGACTTCGACGCCGCCCTCAAGACGGGTCATCTGCCCGCGGTCAGTTTCCTGAAGGCGGCCGAGTACCAGGACGGCCACGCGGGCTACTCGGACCCGATCGACGAGCAGCACTTCCTCGTCAAGCAGATCAACGCGATCCAGAAGTCGCCGCAGTGGAAGGACACCGCGGTCGTCGTCGCCTACGACGACAGCGACGGCTGGTACGACCACGCGTACGCCAAGCCCGCCAACGGCTCCCGTGACACCACGACCGGCTCGAACGGCAAGGCCACCGACAGCCCCGCCTGCCAGTCCGCGCCCCGGCCCGCCGGCGGCTACCAGGACCGCTGTGGCCCCGGCCCGCGCCAGCCGCTGCTGGTGATCTCCCCGTACAGCAAGTCCAACAAGGTCGACCACACCCCCACCGAGCAGACCTCGATCACCCGCTTCATCGAGGACAACTGGCACACCGGCCGGATCGGTGACGCCTCCTTCGACGCCCGGGCGAAGTCGCTGTCCGGCATGTTCGACTTCCGGCACCCGAACAACACCCAGGTGCTGCTGAAGCAGGACGGTTCGGTGGACTCGGTGCACCGGTCCGGGCACTACACGACCAGCGCCCTGGCCGCCGGTGCCCCGATCGCCGACGCCCTCACCCCGCACCGCCTCGCCGGGAGCGCCGGGACGGCGGGGGCGGGCGGCTCGGCCGTCCTGCCGGTCGGCCTCACCGCCGGTGCGCTGGTGTTCGGCACCGCGGCCACCGTCCTGGTGCTCCGCCGCCGCCGTACCGCCTGACGCCACCCGGCCCCGGAACCCGGGATTCCTCCGGGTCCCCCGGGGCCGGGTCCCGGGGCCGGGAATAAAGCGGAGCCTTCATCCGGTTGACTGTGCGCGGTGGACGAACGTGCACCGCAGTGCGATCAGGGAGGCGGGCCACCGTGGCCGATGAGCGGGACCGGCGGGACGAAGAGCGAGACGCGGAGCGCGACACCATCCGCGCCAGGCCCCGGGGCAGCGCGCCCGTACCGCTGTCGGTGCTGGACCTGGCGACCGTGGGCAGCGGGCTGACCGCCACCGGGGCGCTGCGCACCACCACCGAGCTGGCCGGGCTCGCCGAGCGCCGCGGCTTCCACCGCTTCTGGGTGGCCGAGCACCACTCCATGCCGGGCGTCGCCAGCTCCTCCCCGGCCGTCATCCTCGCCCATCTGGCCGCGCACACCGAGCGCATCCGGCTCGGCTCCGGCGGGGTGATGCTGCCCAACCACGCCCCGCTCGTCATCGCCGAGCAGTTCGGCACGCTGGAGGCGCTCGCCCCCGGCCGGGTGGACCTCGGCCTCGGCCGCGCCCCCGGCACGGACGGGGCGACCGCGGCGGCGCTGCGCCGCACCGACCGGCTGCGCGAGGGTGCCGACGAGTTCCCGCAACAGCTCGCCGAGCTGGTCCGGTTCCTGGACGACGACTTCCCCGACGGCCACCGGTACGCCCGTATCCACGCCGTACCCGGGCCCGTCCAGGGGACCGTCCCCGGCGGGGTGCAGTCCGCCGACCGGCCCTCGGTGTGGCTGCTGGGGTCCAGCGGCTTCAGCGCCCGGCTCGCGGGGCAGCTGGGCCTGCCGTTCTCCTTCGCGCACCACTTCTCCGCGGCCAACACGATCCCCGCGCTCGACCTCTACCGCGAATCGTTCCGCCCGTCCGCTGTGCTGGACCGGCCGTACGCGTCGATCGGCGTCTCCGCCTTCGCGGCCGAGGACGAGAAGCAGGCCCACCGGCAGGTGCTCACCGGCGCCCTCTCCATGATCCGTCTGCGCACCGGCCGCCCGGGCCTGGTGCCGTCGCCGGAGGAGGCCGAGGCACACGCATTCAGCGAGATGGAGCGCGACTTCGTCAACAGCTGGCTGGCCAACGTGGTGTACGGGACGCCGGATGAGGTGCGCGAGGGGCTGGACGACCTGGTCAAGCGCACCGGGGCGGACGAACTCAAGATCACGACGACGGCGCACGGGCCGGAGGCCAAGCTCCGTTCGTACGGCCTGATCGCGGACGCGTACGGCCTGCCGGACGCGCCCGCGTAACCCCCTACGTGACGGCCGGGCAGGCGGGGAGCATGGGCGGGATGCGGTCCGGCGGGACCGGGCGGGAGTAGAACCAGCCCTGCCCCGTATCGCAGCCGATCCGCCCCAGCCGCTCCGCCTGCTCCGCGCTCTCCACGCACTCCGCCACCACCGTCAGCCCCAGCCGGTGCGCCAGCTCCACCAGCGCCCGGACGATCGTCTCGTCC
The DNA here is from genome assembly GCF_040631655.1 of Streptomyces sp. NPDC019937. NCBI lineage: Bacteria > Bacillati > Actinomycetota > Actinomycetes > Kitasatosporales > Streptomycetaceae > Streptomyces > Streptomyces sp. NPDC019937. The sequence continues at coordinate 3,467 of NZ_JBEYAL010000076.1, read as the reverse complement.
GCCGGATTGGGGTGTTCCTCGGCCCGGAAGCCCTGGACGAAGGAGCCGTCCAGCTTGAGCGTGGAGACCGGCAGCCGGCTCAGATAGGCGAGGTTGGAGTAGCCGGTGCCGAAGTCGTCGATCGCGATGGCCACCCCCATGTCGCTCAGCTGCTGGAGCGCCTGCAGCGGACGGCCCGCCGAGCCCATGACCGCCGACTCGGTCAGCTCCAGCTGGAGCAGCCGCGGCGGCAGCCCCGTCTCGGCGAGGATCGTGCCCACATCGGCGACCAGGTCGGAGTCCCACACCTGACGCACGGCCACATTGACGCTGACCACCAGCGGATGCCGGGGATGGGCCCGCTGCCAGGCGCGGGCCTGGCGGCAGGCGGTCCGCAGCACCCAGCGCCCGAGCGGCACGATCGCGCCGTTCTCCTCGGCCAGCGAGACGAACCGATTCGGCGAGAGCCGGCCGAACTGCGGATGGTCCCAGCGCACCAGCGCCTCCACGCCCCGCACCACCCCGTCGACCAGGCCGACCAGCGGCTGGTAGTCCAGCACGAACTCCTCCCGCTCGACCGCCGGTCGCAGCGTGCTGGACAGCGCCTGACGGGTCATGCGGTGGGCGTTGCGCTCGGGGTCGAAGAGGGTCCAGCGCGCCTTGCCGTCCTCCTTGGCCCAGTAGAGCGTGGTGTCCGCCGCCTGCATCAGCCAGGTGGTGTGGGTGCCCGCGGCGGGCCGCTCCACGACGCCGATGCTCGCCGACACCGACAGCCGCTGCCCGCCCACGTCGAACGGCCGCTGGAGCGCGGCCAGCACCGAGCGGGCCAGCTCGCACACCTGCTCGGTGCCGCTGGACTCCCGCACCAGCAGGGCGAACTCGTCCCCGCCGAGCCGCGCCACCAGATGGTCGCCGGGCGCCGCGCATTCGCTGAGCCGCTGGGCGACCGCGCGCAGCAGCCGGTCGCCGACCCGGTGGCCGAGGGTGTCGTTGATCGCCTTGAAGCCGTCCAGGTCGAGGTAGCACAGCCCGATCCGGCCGGTGCCCGCGCGGTCGTACGCCCCCGCCTCCAGCGCGGCGGCCAGCCGCTCGAAGAACAGGTTCCGGTTGGGCAGCCGGGTCACCGGGTCGTGCATCTGCAGATGACGCAGCCTGCCCTGGAGGTCCCGGCGATCGCTGATGTCGGCCATCGACAGCAGCAGGCTGCAGCTGTCCGGGGCCGGTTCGACCGTGATCTCGGCCCAGAGGGCATGGCCGTCGGAGTGATGGAGCCGACGGGTGCACGTCATCCGCTCACGGCGGCCGAGCAGCACATCCCGGTAGTCGCTCCAGGCCCGCGCGTCCTCCCGCAGCTCCGCCAGCTCGGCGGCGCCACGGGTGGCCAACTGGGCGGGGTCGGCGCCCAGCAGGGTGCCCAGCGCGGGGTTGGCGTCCAGGACGTTGCCCTCGCGGTCGATGACCGCCATGGCGAGCCGCGCGGCGTTGAAAGCGGCGCGGTAGTCGCTGGGCGCGGCGCCCGGCGGCGCGCCCAGGGGGGCGCCCGGTGGCGCGCCCAGCGGAGTGCCGGGCGCGCCCGCGTGCGCGCCCGCGGGAGCGCACGCGGAGGCAGCCGGGGTGGGGGGTGCGCCGGCGTCCGCCTCGATGGGTGGAGCGCTGGGGTGCGTACTACGCTCAGTGATCGTCGGCAGCGTCGCGCCGGGCGCGCGGCCCTGCCCGTCGGGGGTTCCGCTCACCGCTCGCTCCCGCGTGGCGTTCGTCTTGTCCAGGTATGTCATCTGTGTTGTACACGTCTCGTGCATCTCTCACACCGGGTGCCGGGCAGACGTCGAGAGCCTGCCTGAATAGGTAATCCCCGCTGGAAATGTGCCGATCATAGAGGCTCGTACTCCGCGCGTTCCATCCACGCCATCGCGATCACCGCCGCCTTGACAAGGTGTTTGGCCGTATCTGTTCGACTCTGCGCGGGCGCACGGCCCGCTTGACCGGATGTGACCGTCTGTTACGTACCCGGATCCCGGCCGGTTCACTCGACCGGTCCAGCCGAACAGGGCGTACCGCGCCAATCCGACCCAGGGTGGAGTGGGTGTTCCGTCTACGCCCGGGAGGTCGGCATGGCGCGTCCTCAAGCGTTCGCGGGGGCGTCGCGGCCGACCCGGTTGCGCCGCGCCCAGGCCGTACTGACCTCGCTGAGCGCCCTGGTCGCCACCACCGTGGTGGCGGGCCCCGCCACGGCCGTGGGCGCGGGCGGCCCGTGCACCCTGGAGCGCACCGGCGCCCACCACTCCGAGGGCCTGGACACCTGGAACGGCGACTACCCCCGCCCGGTCCGCTCGCTCCGCGCGGCCATGGTCTTCCTGTCCTTCCCGGACGCCGCGCCCAGGGTCACCCCCGCCCGGCTGGCCGCCGACCACACCCCCACGACCGGCGACTTCTTCCGGCGCGCCTCCTACGGACGCTTCTCGCTGCGCGTCCACCCGCTGCGGCGCTGGATCAGCATGCCGAAGGCGTCCACCGCGTACGCCATACAGCGCGACTGGAACTCCTCGCGCCGCGCCGCGTATCTGCGCGACGCCATTCGCGCCACCGATCCGCACCTGGACTTCGGCGGCTACGACATCGTCTACCTCGTCGCCGACCCCGACGCCCCGGGCGTCGACGCCGACGCGACCAAAGTGGTCAACTTCGAACGGCCACTGCGCGCCGACGGTAAGGATCTGCGCCGCCTGGTGACCGTCTTCGAGCACCATCCGCCCGATCGCAACGTCCTCGCCCATGAGACCGGGCACGTCTTCGACCTGCCCGACCTCTACCACCGGCCCAGCACCGCCGACAACAGCGGCGACTGGGACACCTACGTCGGCGACTGGGACCTGATGGGCAGCCAGTTCGGGCTCTCCCCGGACCCCTTCGGCTGGCACAAGTGGAAACTCGGCTGGCTCACCGGCCGCCAGGTGGCCTGCGTCCGGTCCCTCGGCCCGAAGACGTACACCCTCCAGCCCCTCAGCGCCCCCATGGAAGGCCGCCCCGGCACCGACACCCGCACCCGGCTGGTGGTGGTCCGCACCGGCCCCACCACCGCGCTGGCCATCGAGGCGCGCGGCGCGTACGGCAACGACGCGGGCACCTGCACCGAAGGCGTCCTGGTCTACCGGGTGCGCAACGACGCCGCCTCGGGCGAGGGCCCGGTCCGGGTGCTGGACGGCCACCCCGCCACCTCCGCCTGCTGGAACGAGTCCGTCTACCCCGAGCTGGCCGACGCCCCGCTCGGCGTCGGCGACTCCCTCCTGGCCAGGGAGGAAGCGGTCCGCGTGACCGTCACCGGCCGTGCCGACGGCGGCTCCTGGGCCGTGCGGGTCACCCGCGGCGCGCGCTCCTAGGGGGTGTCGTGTGGGCCAGGCCGGATCAGCGAGCGGCGTCTGGTGCAGGGGGCACCTCCCAGCGGTAGCTGGGGGAGCCTCGCAACCCGCGTGAGGAGAGCGCAGCGGCGC
>NZ_JBEYAL010000075.1:0-24868 GCF_040631655.1 Streptomyces sp. NPDC019937 | reverse complement strand
CGCCCGCTGGGCATCAGTCAGTGACAACGGCGGAATCTTCGGACCCGGACGACTCATACCGAACCAACGACAAACCTCCGACTCAGGTCACTAGGTCAGCTGGCGCCGCACCAACTCGTGGAGCTTTCCGCCCGGCCTGGCCATCAGCTCGGCCGGGGTGCCCTGTTCGACGACCCGGCCCTCCTCCATGACGAGCACGCGGTCGGCGTCCATGACGGTCGACAGCCGGTGGGCGATCACCAGTCGGCTGGCGTTGAGGCGGCGGGTGCTGTCGATGACGATGCGCTGGGTCTCGTTGTCGAGGGCGCTGGTGGCCTCGTCGAAGAACAGGACGCGCGGGCGGCGGATGAGCGCCTGGGCGATCATCAGGCGCTGCCGCTGGCCGCCGGAGATGGCGCCGCTGCCGGAGATCATCGTGTGGAGCCCCATGGGCATCTGGCGGATGTCCTCGGCCAGGCCCGCGAGTTCGGCGGCAGCCATGGCCTCCTCGGGGGTGAACGGCTCGGCGCCGCGGATGCAGTCGAGGACGGTGCCGCCCAGCGGCTGCGCGTTCTGCAGCACCACCCCGCACTGGCGGCGCACCGCGGCCTGGTCGAGGGCGGCGAGGTCCTGGCCGTCGTAGAGCACACTGCCGGACACCGGCCGCTCGAAGCCGATGAGGAGCCGCAGCAGCGTGGACTTGCCGCAGCCGCTGGGGCCGACGACGGCCACGAACTCGCCCGGCCGGATCTCCAGGGACACGTCGTCGAGGACCAGCGGGCCGTCGGCGCCGTACCGGAAGGTGAGGTTCCTGGCCTGGAGGGCGCCGGAGAGGGGGCCGGGCTGGGCGCTGCCGCCGCGCACCTCGGGCGGCTCGTCCAGGATCGGCTTGACCTCCTCGAACATGGGCAGCACCGCGACCACGGACACCAGGGAGTTGGTGAGCTGGGTGACGGAGGTCAGCAGCATGGTGACGGAGGTGTTGAACGTCAGGAAGCCGCCCGCCGACATGCTGCCCCGGGCCGGACCGGCCAGCAGCAGGAACACGATGAGCGAGCACAGCGGGAGGTAGACCGCGTCGAGGACCTGGGTGAGGTTCTTGATGCGCCCGGTGCGCTGGTGCAGGTCGCGGGAGCGGGCGAAGCCGCGGGCCCAGGCCGCGTAGGCGTAGTTCTCGGCCGCGGCGACCCGCAGCTTTGGCAGTCCGCGCAGGGTCTGGAACGCCTGGTTGTTGAGCTTGTTCTCGGTCTCCACCAGCCGCCGCTGCCAGCGCACCTGCCACAGGCCCATGGCGAGGAAGATGCCGCAGATGACCAGCAGCATGGCCAGCACGGCGAGCGCGAGCCGCACGCTGAAGAACAGCAGCAGGGCGAAGTTCATCGCGCCGACGGTCCCGGCCTGGAGGACCACCGGGGCGGTGCCGGACAGCACCCGGCGCATGGTGCTGATGCCCATGGCGGCGCTGGCCAGTTCGCCGGTGGAGCGCTCGGCGAAGAACGTGGTGGGCAGCCGCAGCAACCGGTCCCAGACGGCGGGCTGGAGCGTGCTCTCCAGCCGCCCCTCCAGCCGCAGCAGGGTGAGGTTCTGGAGCAGCAGGAAGGACGCGGCGACGACACTGGAGACGATCAGCGCCAGGGCGATCTGGACGATGGGGTCCTTCTCGGCGCGGGGCACGAAGGTACCGAGCACCTGGCCGGTGGCGACCGGCACCAGCGCGCCGAGCGCCACCGTCACCAGCCCGGCGGCGCACAGACCGCGCAGGTCCGGGGCGGAGCCCCGGGCGGTGAAGCGCAGCAGCCGCCACATCGTCATCGGCCGCTCGGGCAGCGGGCGGTAGAACATCACGGCGCGTGGCTCGAACTCCTCCGCGGTGCCGCGGCCGATGCGTATCCGCAGTCCCGAGGCCGGGTTGACGGCCTCGTACCGGCCGCGCCGCCACAGCAGCGCCACCGGTGCCCCGGACAGGGCGCGATAGCCCACCAGGGGGCCCGCGTCCTCGCGCCACCAGCGGCCCTCCAGCCGGACGGCCCGGGTGCGGACGCGCGCGTGGGCCGCGATGCGCTCCACCGGGTCCGTACGGTCGTCGGCGACGGGGCCCTTCTGGGGTTCGGCGAGGGTGATCCCGGCGGCGTCCGCCACGGCCCGGCAGACGGCGTACACGGCGTCGTCGGTGCTGTCGTCGGTGGCCCCGGCCGAGTGCCGGGGGCCTCCGATGGACGCGATCAGCGCCTCGTCGGCGCGTGAGCGGACGGCCTCACCGGCCCGGATCCCGGCGGCCGTGCGGTCCGCGTGGGCCCGCTCCAGGGTGTCGATCCAGCGGTCCACGGCGGTGCCGAGCCGGTACTGCTGGTTGACCATCCGCTGCCACAGCGCGCCGTCGATCAGCAGGTCGCCCGCGGCCTGGGCGCTGTACTCGGCGCCGTAGCGCACGCTGCCGGGCGGCACCGGGAGCCACAGCAGGTCCTCGTCGGCCGCCTCCTCGCCGGGCGGCGCTCCCCCGTCCAGCGGGGCCTGGAACAGCACGCCGAGGCTGCGGCTGATGCCGAGCGCCACGGCGTGTTCCAGCGGTGTCGGTGCCACGTTGTCGTACGCGGTGTCGTAGGCGGTGTCGTACGTGGTGTCCTCGGGGGCGCCGTACGCGTCGTACCGCTCCGGCCGGTACAGCTCGCGCAGCGGGATGCGGCGCACCGCGCAGTCCTGCGAGGGCCGCCCCACCAGGGTGTGGCGCGGGCCCTCGACGGGCCCGGGGAGCGCGGCGCCCGTCTCCAGGCGGCCGAGGAAGTGCCACTGCCCCTCCTCGGCGGCGTCGACCGCGAAGAGGTCCAGGGCGCCTTCGACGACGAGCCAGAGCACCTGCGGGCCCTCCAGCGGGAGGCTGCGCAGCCCGGCGCCGTCGACGGGGGTGCCGAGGGCGCCCAGCGCCCGCACCACCGCGTCACCGCCGTCGGCGTCCATGGCCTCGGCCGCCGGCGGGTGTACGGACGCCATGTCAGTGCTCCTTCATCAGCTCGGCGTACGGGCCCCCGGCGACCGCGAGGTCCTCGTGCCGTCCGCGCTCCACGACCGTGCCGCGGTCCAGGACGAGGATCTCGTCGCTGTCCCGGACGGTGCTGAGCCGGTGGGCGATCACCACGCACGCGCAGCCGCGGCGGCGCAAGCTGTCCATGACGGTCTGCTCGGTCTGCGCGTCCAGGGCGCTGGTCACCTCGTCCAGGACCAGCACACTGGGGCGGCGGACCAGGGCCCGGGCGATCTCCAGCCGCTGCCGCTGTCCGCCCGAGAAGTTGCGGCCGTCCTGCTCGACCCGGCCGTGGATGCCGCCGGGGCGGCGGGCGATGACGTCGTCGTAGAGGGCCGCGTCCCGCAGGGCGGCCACCACCGCGTCGTCCGGGATCGACGGATCCCACAGCGCCACGTTGTCCCGCACCGTCCCCTCGAACAGGAACACGTCCTGGTCGACGAAGGACACGGAGGCGGCGAGCCGGCCGCGGGGGATGTCCTCCAGCCGCTGCCCGTCGATGCGGATGGCCCCCTCCCAGGGGCTGTAGAGGCCGGAGACCAGCCGGGACACGGTGGACTTGCCGCTGCCGGAGCCGCCGACCAGCGCCACCTGGCGGCCGGGGCCGACGGACAGCGAGAAGCCGCGCAGCAGCGGCTCGTCCAGCGGGTTGTAGCCGAAGGTGATGTTCTCCAGCGTCACATGGCCGGTGAGGCGGCGGGCGCCGTCGGCGTCCGGCTGCCCCTCGTCGCGGGTGTGGAGGGTGTCCGCGGGGAAGCGCTCCACGTCCTTGAGCCGGGCCACGTCGGCGGAGAAGTCCTGGATGCGCCCCGCCACGCCGTTCAGCCGGGTGATGGGCGCGGTGAAGCGGGTGACCAGCGCCTGGAAGGCCACCAGCAGCCCGATCGAGAGATGGCCCTCGACGGCCCGCAGCCCGCCGATCCACAGGATGAGGGCGCTGTTGAGGGTGGCGAGGGTGGGCGCCACGACGGCCAGGGCCGCGCTCGGTACGCCGAGGCGCTGCTGTTCCTCCAGGGTGATGGCGTGCTGACCGGCCCAGCGGCGGAAGTAGCCGCTCTCGCCACCGGTGGCCTTCATCGTCTCGATGAGCTGGAGCCCGGTGTACGCGGTGGTGGTCAGCCGCGCGGTGTCGGCGCGCAGCTTCTGGGTCCTGGTGGCGCGCAGCCGTATCACGACGCGCATCGCGACCACGTTGAGCAGCGCGAGCCCGACGCCCACCATGGTGAGCTGGGGGTCGTAGGTCCACAGCAGCACGGCGTACAGGACCACCACGATCCCGTCGACCGCCGCCGCGGCCAGGTCGCGGGCGAGGGTTTCGGCGACGGTGTCGTTGGACCGCAGGCGCTGCACCAGGTCGGCGGGGCTGCGCTGGGCGAAGAACGTGACGGGCAGCCGCAGCAGATGGCGCAGGAACCGTGCGCTGCCGAGGGTGGAGGAGATGATGCGTCCGCGCAGCAGGTTCGCCTGCTGGACGCCGGTCAGCACCGCGGTCAGCACCACCGCCACGGCCATGGACGCGAACAGCGGTGGCAGCATCGAGGTCTGGCCGCCGACGATGAAGGTGTCGATGAAGGTGCGGCTGAGCGCGGGCACCGTGGCGCCCACGACCACCAGCAGCAGGCTGGCCAGCAGCGAGGCCAGCAGGGTGCCGCCGGTGCCGCGCAGCCGCGCGGGCAGGGCGTCCAGGACGCCGGGGCGGCGTCCGCCGCGGCGGAAGTCGTCCTCGGGTTCGAAGACCAGGCAGACCCCGGTGAAGCTCGACCCGAACTCCTCGGTGGTGACGAAGCGGCGCCCCTTGTCGGGGTCGTTGATGTGGACGCCGCGCTTGCCGAACCGCCGTCCCATGCCGTCGTAGACGACGTAGTGGTTGAACTCCCAGAACAGGATCGCCGGGGCCCGGACCTCCGCCAGCGCCTCCGGTTCCATCTGCATGCCCTTGGCGCGCAGCCCGTAGCTGCGGGCGGCCTTCAGCAGGTTGCTGGCCCGGGACCCGTCGCGGGAGACGCCGCAGGCGATCCGCAGCTCCTCCAGCGGTACGTGGCGGCCGTAGTGGGCGAGCACCATGGCGAGCGACGCGGCGCCGCACTCCAGCGCCTCCATCTGGAGCACGGTGGGGGTGCGTACGGTCCGCCGTCCCGGCTTCTTCGGGCCGCTCCCCCGGCGCGGGGCGCGCCGCCGTCCACGGGCCGGTTCGGGGCGGCGGCGCCCGCTGGTCCCGGCGGGCGCGGGGCGGGGCGGCCCGCCGCCGTCGTGCGGGGAGTTCGTCGTGGTCACGGGAGCAGCCAATCGACGGGGTGACGGGCGGCCAGGTGGATGGTGCCGTCGGTCAGGGTCATGGAGCCGAGGGCGAACGGCGGGCCCTTCGGCGAGGACCAGCGGTAGCCGGAGCGGGTGGCCGAGGACCGGTCGAGGCGTACCGCCACCGCGACCGGCGGGCCGTCCTTGGAGAACTCCTCGCCGAGCTGTGCGCTGCCGAGGAAGGCGCCGATCTGCTGGCGCGACTGGGCGGTCCGGCCGACCGCCCGCACCTTGCCGCGCAGCACGCCGTACGTCCGGGAGGGCGCCGACTGCACGCTGAGGTCGACGTCCGCGCCCGCGGGCACCGAGGCCGCCCGCTCCGCCGGGACGTAGAGGGTCGCGGTCAGCGGGTCGCGGGAGTGGCGGACGCGCTCCACGGAGGCGACGTCCGCGCCGGTGTTCAGGACCGAACCGATCGATGCGGAGAGGGTGGTGAGGCGGCCCGCGGCGAGGGCTCGCACGACCGTGCTGCCGCCGTCGGGCTTACGGACCTTCACCAGCGGGGCGCCCGCGCGCACCGTGCCGCCCTCCTCGGCGAGCACGGCGGTGACCTGTCCCCTGACCGGGCTCTGCAGCACATAGCTGCCCTGGCCGTGGGTGAGGATGCCGGAGGCGTTCAGGGTGTCCGCCACGCTGCCGGTCACGGCCCAGACGGCGGACGCGGCCATGACGACGAGGGTGACCGTCAGCGCGAGCCAGCCCTGGGGGCGGGCGTAGCGGACCGGCAGGTCGATGTCGTCTGCCGACTGGAGCTTGGAAAGGGCCTGCTGGCGGAACTGCACGGGAGTCTTTCCTCAACCGGCCGGGGCGCGGGGGAACGGGTCGGGGGTGCGGTCCGGGAGCGGCGGGTGCCGGGGACCGCGCATGCCCCGGACCAGTCAGGCCCGGGGCATGGGGTGACGCGGTGGTCTCAGAGACCCGCGACCGTGCCGACGATGCCGGAGGTGTTCAGGCCGGTCACGCCGTCGACGGTGCCGGTGACGGTGCCCACGGCGCCGGTGACCGGGCCGGTGACCGGACCGGTCACGGAGTGCACGGTGCCCAGGGCGTCGCCCACAACGCCGAGGCCGCCGGCCACGTTGTCCAGCTCAGCGTCGGAGATCTCCTGGGTCGCGACCTTGGGTGCGTTGTTCATTACTGCGTCTCCCTTGGATACGTATCTCTAAACGAGCTTCTACGGCCGGTGGTCGCCGCCACGCGTGCGGCTCCGCCACCGGCCACCGCGGCACGTTCCCACCCCGCTGGATGCCGGGCTCCGGGAACGTCTCGGCGCGGAAGGATGTAACCACGCGTGCTGGCCGTCTTCGAATCGTGGCGCATCCGGAACTACGCATTCCGCCAACTTTCCGATCACATGGCGTGCACTCGTGCCCACGTGATGGGCACCGGCCCCGCACACGAACGTCACAACTCGCGCCGCGTCGCCGCACCACCCCGAGCGGAAACCGCGCATACCCGGGCGGAGCCGCCGCGCCCCGGGGCCGCTCGGCGCCGACAGCATGCCGTACACACGACTTCTGTGGAATGGATGTGCCGATCACTTGAAGAACTGCCGACCTCCGGTCGCATATCGCGGCCGGAGGCGGCTCGCTGGCGGATCACGTGTGGCGGGCGGTCCCGTGGGTACCCGTCGGCAAACCCCTGTGCCCACGCGCACGCCGAACCGTGGAGTCGCCGACCGAGGAGTCGCTGTGAGGATTGGCGTATCGACCTTCGTGACCGACCAGGGCATCGCGCCCGTGGCCCTGGGGCGCGCCCTCGAGGAGCGGGGGTTCGACTCGCTCTTCATCGCCGAGCACAGCCACATCCCGGTGGAGCGCCGCTCGCCCTATCCGGGTGGTGGCGAACTGCCGGAGATCTACTACCGGACCCTCGATCCGTTCGTCACGCTGAGCGCCATCGCCTCGGTCACCACGCGGCTGCTGCTGGGGACCGGTGTCGCCCTGGTGGCGCAGCGGGATCCCATCATCACGGCGCAGGAAGTGGCCTCCCTCGACGTGGTCTCCGGCGGGCGGGCCGTGTTCGGCGTGGGTGTCGGATGGAACCGCGAGGAGATGGAGAACCACGGGACCGACCCGTCCACCCGCGGCCGTCTGGTGGACGAGCGGCTGGCGGCGATCCGGGAGCTGTGGACGAAGGAGAAGGCGGAGTACCACGGCGAGTTCGTGGACTTCGACCCCGTCTACCAGTGGCCCAAGCCCGTACAGCGTCCGCATCCGCCGGTCTACGTGGGCGGCGGCGAGCGCGCGTTCCCCCGGGTCGCCGCCCATGGCGACGCGTGGCTGGCCAACAGCGTGCCGCCCGAGAAGCTGGCCCCGCAGATCGAGCGGCTGCGGAAGGCGGCGGGCCGGGACGTGCCGGTGACGGTGTACGCGGTGCCGGACACCACCGAGGCGCTGGAGGGGTACCAACGGCTCGGGGTGGACCGGGTGCTGCTCTACCTGCCGACGAAACCGGAGGGGGAAACGCTCGCCCACCTCGACACCATGGCCGCTCTCGCCGAACGGTTCCGCTGAGCCCCGGGCGGGTCAGGGGCCGCGGGTGCGGCCGCCTGCGCGGGCCAGGGCCCGGCCGATGGCACCGATGCCACGTGCCGCCCCGGAGCGTACGGCCCGGGCGCCGCGGCCGGGCCCGTACAGATAGGCGGCGAGGGCGGTGATGACCGCCACGACGAGGAGGGTGCGGGTGCTCTCGCGCAGGAAGCGTACGAGCGTGTCGAAGATGGCGGCCGCCGCGTCGCGGGGCAGCGCCGCGGGCGGTACGGAGTCCAGGTAGACGCCGCGCAGCACGGCCAGCCCGACCAGCAGCGCGATCATCATCACCGCCGTGCCGATCCCGGCCGCCATCAGCGTGGCCCGGTGCGCGGGTGAGGCCCATACGGCCAACGCGGCGAGGACGACCGTCACGACGGGCAGCCAGAGGCCGACGACGTCGAACAGACGCATCGCGGCCTGCGCCTTGTCGAGCTTGTCCGTCCGCAACAGGACGATCTGGCGGTCGATGTGGGGGATCTTGGCGGCGTTGCCGTAGCCCGCCCGGACGAGGCGCTGCTTCACGTTGTCGACGGCGGTGCCGATGTCCAGGACGATCGTGTCGCCCCGGGGCTGGACGGCGCTGCTGCCCTCGCCGGTGAGCACCTTGACGACGGCGGCGTGGGCGCGGCGGTTGGCGGCGTCCCACACCGCCGGGAACTGCTCGCTGGTGATCACTGTGTGCACGGTGCGGTGGACGGCGTCGCCGAGGACGGTTTCCAGCGGTCCGGTGAGGACCCGGACGCCGTTCACGACGACGGGCGGGGCCCCTGAGGTGTCCAGGTTCCGGGAGAGCCGGGCCGTGATGGCGGGGACGTCCACCTGATGGACCACGCGATGGGTGAGGCGGTTGGTCACAGCGGTCTGGACGGAGGGCTCCCTGGCGATCGGGGCGACGGTCTCCACGTACCCCTGGGTGTCGGTGACGTCCTCGTGCAGCCAGGTGGCGACGACGGCGAGCGGGGCGAGCAGGAGCGCCAGGACGAGCAGGACGCAGGCGCCCGCGTGGCGCAGGCGCCGGTGGCGTACGGCCTCCGCCGCGCGCAGCCGGGCGTACTCCTGGCGCTCGTGCGCGCTCAGCGGCGGTGGCTCGGCGGCGCCGGAGGCGTCGGACGGATCCATGAGATCCTCCCTCGCACGAGTTGCCGGGCCGGGACACAGCGCCCGGTGGCACCCCGTACGCCCGCACGGCCCTCTCGTTCGCCCGAACCGGTGATTCCATCGTTACCCGCGTCCGCCACTGATCGCCACGCGGGGGCCTCGCCGGGGTCCTATGCGGAGGGCGCCCGCGTGGCGTTCCGCGAGGTCGCCGCCCGCCCCGGCGCGGACCGTACGACCGCGACGGCGAGCGGTGCCAGCTCGATGGCCCCGTCCGTCTTCGTCCCGGAGACCAGGTCGATCCCGTCCGCGCGGAAGGGGACGCGGACACGGTGTCCCGGGTGCTCGCCGACGAGCCCGATATCTCGGAGGAGACCCGCGACCGCGTCACACAGGCGGCCCGGGGCGACGGGATATGTGCTCCGGAAAGAGCGCCGGCGGCAACTCGGCGCCATTCTCGACCTGCTGGTCGAAGAGGCCGCCACCCCGTGGGCGGCGGAACTGGTCGACGGGGCGCAGCGCGCGGCGTTCGGGCTCGGATACACCCTGGCGCTCACCCCGGTGGACCATCCGCGCTTGCGGATCGGCGAGTGGATCGACGCCCGCCGCGCGCGGCCCTCGGACGGCGTCCTCCTGGCCCTGGCCCGGCCCGGCGACGACCGGGCCGCCGCGCTGGCGGAGTTACCGGTGCCGCTCGTCCTCCTCGACCCGGTCGGCGTGCGGGGGCCGCCGTTCCGGCGGTGGGGGCGACGAACTGGTCGGGCGGCGCCGCGGCCACCCGACATCTCCTCGGCCTGGGGCACCGGCGGGTGGACTTCCTCGGCGGGCCCACCGGCCCCGTGCACCAGGGAGCGGTACGAGGGCTATCTGGCGGCACACCGCGAGTTCTTCCTCGCCCCCGACCCCGCCCTGACCCGGTACGGCGAGGTCGGCGTCGCCGCCGGGGCGGCGGCCACCACGGCCCTGCTCGCCCTGGCCGCCCCGCCGACCGCCGTCTTCGCCGGTTCCGATGTGCTGGCGGCCGGGGCCTACCGGGCGGCGCGGGCGCGGGGTCTGCGGGTGCCGGAGGACCTGTCGGTGGGTCGGGTTCGACGACACGGCGATCGGCGCGATGCCGACACCGCCCCTGTCCACGGTCCGTCAGCCGCTCGCGGAGATGGCCACCGAGGCGGTGCGGCTCGTCGACCAGGAGCGGGCACGGCCCGGCACGTCGACCTGGCAGAGCGCCGGCTGGAGGAGGCAACGATGACGGCAGGACCCGCGGTGCGCATGACGACGGTGGCGCAGGCCGCGAACGTCTCACAGAGCGTGGTGTCCAAGGTTCTCAACGAACGGCCAAGGGTGTCGGCCGAATCCGGAAGTCCACGGGACCGGCCCGCCGGGGCTGACACGCTTCCCCCGGTCCGCTACCGCGCCGGGGTGCCGCCGGGTCCGGAGCCGGACTTCACGACCGACGGCACCTTGGCCGCGGGGTCGGGCGTGTAGGGGTAGTACGCCTTGGGGTCGAAGGCCGTGCCACCGCTCTCGTTGCGGCCGCTGGTGCCCACGAAGGTGTTGCCCCGCTGGACGATCGAGGCGGTGGTGTCCTTGATGACGGGGTTCTTCATCCCCTCGAAGTAGCTGTTCTCCAGCACCATCTTGGTGTTGCCGCGCGAGTAGTTGCCGTAGGAGGAGGCGATGTCCGTGCCCGGGAGGTCCTGCAAGTAGTTGTTGTACAGGTGCGCGTGCGCGATGTTGTCGGCGGACGGGTTGCGCTGCTCCGTGTCCCGGAACCAGTTGTGGTGGATGGTGATGTCGGCCGTGGTGTTCTCCGTCCAGCCGATGCCGAACGCCTTGTTGTGCGTCTCCAGCCGGTTCCAGGAAACCGTGAGATACGTGGTGTCCTTGCGGCTGTCGATCAGGCCGTCGGCCATGTGCTTCAGATCGTTGTGATCGATCCACACATGGTGGGCGCCGTCCATCTGGATGCCGTCGTAGTCGTGCTCCTTGTCGTTCCACGTGCCCATGTAGGAGTCGCGGATCGTCAGATTGCGGATGATGACGTTGTGCACGCCCTGTCCGAGGAAGAAGCCGCCGCCGACGATCTCGCCCGAGGCCCCCTGGCCCACGATCGTCTTGTCCGAGGCGACCTTGATCTCCTTGCCCTTGGGGTCCATGGTGATCGCCCCGGCCACCACGATGACGTACGGCTCGGCGGCCGTCGCGTACTTCTCGAGGTCGGCCAGTGTCCGCACCGTCACGGTCTTGCCGTCGCGGCCTCCGTACGTACCGTTCTGGCCGAGCGCGTTGACCGACGCGAAGCCGTCGGCGACGCCATCGGCCCAGGCCGAGGCCGCCACTTCGCTCCGTTCCGCGCCCGCCTCGGCGCCGTGCCCCTGCGGGGCGAGGCCGACCGTCAGGGCCAGGGCGAGGGGCACCCCCCAGACCGCCACGCCCGGTCCGCGCCCGCCGTTGTCTCGTATACGCCGCCTCTGGGCCGCCATGACCACACCCACTCCTCAGCTCGGTGGAACCGTCCATGCGACTGTCGCCGCCGAGCGGGCAATGGTTGCCGGTGGACCGTGGGGTGTTCACCCCACGGTGCGGCGGGGAACCCCCATCGCGGTCAGCGGCGACCGGTGCAGCGGCATCGTGCGCCAGCGCGCGGTGAAGGTCCGGTCGGCCCGCGAACAGGTCACCTCGAAGTGGTGCGGGGTCTCCAGGAAGGCGATGTCGGCCACGAACGTGTCCGGATCCGTCCAGCCGCCGCTCGCCGCCGTCGGCACCCGCCCGTCCGCCCCCTCCTCGACCGTCCACCCCGGGGCGCCGAGCCGCACATCGAGCCGGGACGCGCCCTCGGCCAGGGAGACGGTCCACACACCGTCGTCATCGGCGGCGACCGTCACCTCCGTCAGCCTGGACTGGTCCGCGCAGGTACCGCCGGCCGGGGTGAAGGTGGTGGACCCGCTCCCGGTGCCCGCCGGTGACGTGAACTTCTCGTACGGAGCGGGCAGTTCGAGGCTTTCGAGCCGCCGCCGCAGGGCCGCGTCGTCGTCCTGGCGGTGGTCGAGGGGCGCGGGGCCGAACGCCGGGAGCAGATGCCGCCAGACCCTGTCCAGCACCGCCTGCATGTTCTCGGTGTCCGTGGTCATCGCGACCACCGCGTCGTGTTCGGGCAGCACCAGGCAGAACTGGCCGTAGGCGCCGTCGCCCCGGTAGCCGTGGCGGGACCGCCAGAACTGGAACCCGTATCCCTGCTGCCAGTCGGACACCGCCCCTTCCGCGGTGCCGTCCGCGTTGCTGATCTGCGCCCGGGTCGCCTCGGCCACCCAGGCGGCGGGCAGCAGCCGGCGGCCCTCCCAGACCCCGTCGCCCAGGTACAGCAGGCCCAGCCGGGCGAGGGCGTCCGTGGTGGCGTACATGCCGCTGAAGCCGAGGTCACGGCCGGACGGACGCTGGATCCAGGCCGTCTCGCCGATGCCCAGCGGGTCGAACAGCCGTGGCCGCAGATAGTCGGTGAGCGACTGCCCGGTCACCCGCTGGACGATCGCGGCGAGGCTGTAGGTGGCGGCGTTGTTGTAGGCGAAGACGGTACCGGGGTCGCGGTCGGGCGGGGTCAGCAGGAACCCGCGCACGGGCTCGGCCGGGTCGCGGGTGAACGCCTGCTCCCGGGCGTCGGTCAGATGCCCGCTGGACATGGCCGCGACGTGCCGGACGAGCATGGACCGGCTGCGGGGGTCGGTGATGTCGCCGTCGAACTCCGGGAAGTAGGAGATCACCGGGTCGTCGAGGCTCATCAGCCCCTCGGCCACCGCGAATCCGGCCGCCGTGGAGGTGAAGCTCTTGCTGATGGAGTACAGCAGATGCGGCCGGTCCGGGGTGTACGGCGCCCACCAGCCGGAGGCGACCACATGGCCGTGGCGCACGATCATCAGGCTGTGCGGCTCGAGGCCGGGCGCCGCCTCCAGCGCGTCGAGGAACGCGCCGACGCCCCGGGCGTCCACTCCCTTCGCGGCGGGCGTGCTCTCGGGCAGGGGGCGAGCACTCCGAGCACTCATCGCGCCTCATCCTCCGTATGCGGTGGGTCGTGCACGGCCGGTCGGCCTTCGATCATCGGCGAAAGGAGCGGCGCCGCGCCAGGGGATTTCCGGGCAGCGGGTGCTCAGACCGGCGGGGCCGCGGGCGCCGCGTCGGCCGGTCCCGTCCTGAGGTGGGCGGCGCCCGAGCGCACCGCCCACGCGAACACGCCGAACGCGAGGGCGCCCACCGCGATCGTGTCGTACGGCGCCGGAAGGCGGCCGGAGCCGCCGAAGGTGCCCAACCACGACAGCAGGGTCAGCGCGGCCAGGTGGAAGACCAGCCAGGCACCGTGCCGCAGCTCGCCGAGGGCGGGGAGCCCGCCGGTGCCACGCCGCTGGAGCAGGAACAGCGGCACCGCGGCCAGGACGAGGGGCAGGGCGAGCCGCAGGTCGTGCCAGCCGGACCAGAACACGAACTCGCTGGCCACGACGAAGCTGAGGGGCGCGATCCAGCGCACCCCCGGCACCTGCCCGTCCGCCCGGGGCACTCCCCGCTCCCGGTCGTGTGCCCGGAACACCGCGACGGCCACCGCCGAGGCGGCATAGATGAGCAGATACATGTCGCCCATCACGCTCACGATGTCCTGCCAGCCACCGAACGGCAGCATGAAGATGACGATGACCGCGAGGTTGAGCAGCAGCGCCCGGCGTGCCGTGCCCGAGCGGGGGTCGATACGCATGAAGAAGCGGGGCAGCAGGCCGTTCTTGGCCAGGGCGTAGGTGTGCCGGGCGTTGATCGCCACCCCGACGTAGGCGGAACCGCCCGGGGAGATCACGGCGTCCGCGTACAGCAGCGTGGCCAGCCAGTGCAGATTGAGGATGAGGGCGAGCTGGCCGAACGGCGACTCGAAGTTGACCCCCTGCCAGCCGTTGGCCAGCGCCGAGTCCGGCACCGTGTACAGGAAGGCCAGCTGGAGCCCGAGGTAGACCAGCACGGCGAGGCCGATACCGGTGAGCACCGCGGCCGGTACGGTACGCCGCGGATTGCGGGCCTCGCCGGAGAAGTCCAGCGGGGCCTGGAACCCGTTGACGGAGTACACGATGCCGCCGCCGGCGAGGGCGGTGAGGCAGGCCACGTAGCCGTACGGGGCGAAGCCGCCGTGTTCGGTGAGGCGCCCGGAGTGGGTGCCCGACAGGAACAGCGCGGCGACGGTGAGGAGGGGGACGACGACCTTGAACACCGACACCAGGTTGTTGAGCCGGGCGAATATCCGCACGGCGAACCAGTTGAGCGCGGTGAGGACGACGCTCAGCCCGACGGCCACGCCGAGGCCCGGCAGGGTGAGCCTGCCGCCGTCGTAGAGCCCCGGCAGATAGTGCGCGGCGTACTGCATGATCGCGCTGATCTCCGCGGCCGTACCGCCGACGGACAGCACGACGGACCAGCCGACCATCGTGCCGACCAGCCGCCCGCTGGCGTACAGCGGCCACCGCACGGTGCCTCCGCCTTCCGGGCGGGTGGCGCCCAGCTCCACCATGACCAGGGCGATCAGGGCGCACAGCACCCCCGCCGCGACCCAGGACAGCAGCGCGGCGGGCCCGGCGGTCTGGGCGGCGTACAGGGCCGCGAACAGCCAGCCGGACCCGAGGATGTTGGAGAACCCGATCGCGGTCAGGCCCCAGAAGCCGAGGTCCTTGTGGAGTCTGCGTTCCTCGGCGAGCACCGCCGGGGCGGCGATGGACTCCACCGACTGGTTCTGCGGCACGTGGCACGTCTCCTCGGGTGGTGCGGAATTCAACAGGAGCCAAGGGTGCCACGGCTGCCGCCGGACCTGGCGGCCGGATGCCGTGTGACGTGCGGATACGGCCGCGAGCGGCCGTGCCTCACCGAGCCGCGCCGCGCCGGGCCCTGAGCGGGACGTAGACGATGAGCGCCGCGAGGAAGGCGGCGTAGTAGGCGAGGTCGGCGCCGTGCAGCGCGGCGGCCACCGGGCCCGTGTACAGGCTGGTGTCCATGAACGGCACCGCGGCGGCGAAGGCGGCGCCGAACGCCAGCAGCGCGGGCCACCACGGCTGCGGGCGGGCGCTCTCGGCGGCCAGGTCGACCGGCGCACCGCCCCGGGCCCGGGCGCGGGCGAACCAGTCGACGGCCACGACGGCGACGAAGCCGGGGATCCAGTAGCCGACGAACAGCAGCACGTTCTGGAAGCGCGCGGTGGTGTCGGCGGCGTGCATCCACAGCACCAGCGGGAAGCCGAGGGCGGCGGCGAGGGCCGCGGCCGGCGGGCGGGGGATGCGGACACCGGCGGTCTGCAGGGCCAGGGAGCCGCTGTAGTCGTTCATGGCGTTGCTGCACAGCGCGGCGAGCGCCACGGCCAGCAGCCCGAACGCGCCGAGCGCCCCGCCGCCCAGGGCCGCGTCGACGCCGCGGGCGGTCTGGTCGGTGAACACGGACGCTCCCCACAGCCCGAGCGCCTGGACGGCCACGAAGGACACGGTGACGCCGAGCAGCGTGCACCAGAACATGCGCGGCCGGGAGGTGGCGCGGGGCAGATAGCGGCTGAAGTCGCTGGCGTACGGCGCCCACGACAGCGCCAGGCTCAGGGCGATCGTGCTGGTCAGGACGAACGCGCCGACGCGGTCGGCGCCGTGGGCCGACCCGGTGGCGGCGGGGTGGACACCGTCGAGCAGCCGGACGGCCAGGGTGGCGAAGGCGGCGGCGAGGACGAAGGTCATCAGCTTCTGCATGCGGTGGATGGCCTCGTAGCCCAGCACCCCGAGCGCGCCCTGGGCGGCCATCATGATCAGCACCCCCAGCCAGAACGGCAGCCCGCACAGCCGGGCCAGCGCGTCACCGCCGAACAGGCCGATGAGCGCGTCCCAGGCGACCGAGGACAGCCACTGCAGGACGCCGGGCACCGCCACGCCCCGGCCGAACGCCAACCGCGCCAGGGGCAGCTGCCCGGCCCCGGTCTGGCTACCCCAGGTGCCCAGATACGCGGTGGGTACGGCGCCGATGAGGGTGCCCAGGACGACGGCGGCCAGCGCGGTGGCGAAGTCCAGGCCGAGGGAGATGCCGACGGTGCCGGTGAACACGCCGGTCATGGTCAGGTTCGGGGCGAACCACACGGTGAACAGGCGCCCCGGCCCGCCGTAGCGGTGGCTTTCCGGGACCGGCGCGATCCCGCGCGCCTCGACGCGCAGGTCCCCGGGCGCGGTGGGCATCCGCCCGTCGAAGACGGATTCCGCGCCGGTGAGCGCCGGGTCGGTGGCAGCATGCGGCCGTGGCATCGATGACATCCCTCCGCCAGTATTAACTGGTTCAGGTTCGACGGGTGTGATCTCAGCCCCCGCGTGGGGGCACCCCGTGTCCGGTGGAGCGCCCTTAAGGCTAGCCCCTCGCCCCGTGGTCCCGGCCCCGGGGGCGATCCGCGGGCCGGGCCGTGGCCGGGAGCGTGTCCAGGAACAGCGCCCCGGCCAGCAGCGCGGCGCTTCCCCGGGGCGCCACGCCCGTCTCGCGCAGCTCGGCGTCGAAGGCGGCGAGGGCGGCGGCGCCCGGGGCCGTCGCGGTGCCGCCCGCCTCCAGCACACCGCGCGCCCCGTCCTGCACCCGCCGGAGGGCGGGCGGCCCCGCCTGGTACAGCGGGCCGGTGTCCTGGAGGGTGCTCATCACGGTGAGCAGCGCGTCGAGGCGGGCCTGGGTCTCGGTGGCGCCCGCGGCCCGCGCCGTGGACAGGGCGTCCAGGGCGCGGCGTACGTGCGGGAAGGCGGCCCGCGCCTCGCCGCGCGCGCCCGCCGCCCCGTAGGTGGCCGAGACCTGCGACCCCGCCGAGGGCCTGCGCGGGGCGCCACGGTCGGCGTGGGTCGCCAGCTGCCGGGCGGTGGCGGTCAGCTCCCGCGGCGCGGCGCCGGGCCGCAGGGCGGCGGCCGCGACCAGCAGCCCCAGCACCCACAGCGCCCCGTGGTGCGGACGGCCGGTGGCCGGGCCGCCGCCGGCCCGCGCCATGGTCCACTCGGCGCAGCGGCCGATGGCGCCCAGCTCCTCACGGAGCGCCCGGGTCGGCTCGCCGGGGCGGCGGGCGGCGGCGGCCATGGCCGCGAACCCGGGGGCCAGCGCCTTGGCCGACCAGCGCAGCGCGAGCAGATCGGTGCCGGTGGCGCGGGCCTGGAGGTCGCGGGTGTCCGCGAGGCCCGGTTTGGGGGTCAGCTCCGCCTGGGAGATCAGGGCTCGTACGGCGGTCCGCGCCAGTGCCTCGTCCAGGGAACGCGTCGTGGGCATGCCCGGAGGGTAGGGGGCGAACCTTTCCCGGGCCTGGGCCGTTCCTGTGGTTCCGCTGTGTGCGGGCCCGTCAGTGCGACTCCCTGGCCACGAAGGATCCGCGGGTGCCCGCGAGGAAGTCCAGTCCGGCGCCGCGGTCGGCCTGTTCGACGTGGTCGCGGTAGATCCGCTCCCATCCGCCGGTGGCCGGTGGCGCGGCGGCGGTCACGGGCTGCCGTGCGGCGAGTTCCTCGTCCGGTATGTCCAGCCGCAAGAGCCGCCGCTCGACGTCCAGTTCGATCCAGTCGCCGGTCCGCACCAGGCCCAGCGGGCCGCCCGCCGCCGATTCGGGCGCGATGTGCAGGACGACGGTGCCGAAGGCGGTTCCGCTCATGCGGGCGTCGCTGATCCGCACCATGTCCCGCACCCCGGCGCGCAGCACCGCGGGCGGCAGTGGCATGTTGCCCACCTCGGGCATGCCGGGGTAGCCGCGCGGTCCGCAGCCGCGCAGGACCAGCACATCGGACGCGTCGACCTCCAGGTCCGGGTCGTCGATGCGGGTACGGAAGTCCTCGATCCCGTCGAACACCACGGCGCGGCCCCGGTGGCGCAGCAGCTCCGGGGTCGCGGCGGCCGGCTTGATGACGGCTCCGTCGGGGCAGAGGTTGCCGCGGAGCACGGCGAGCCCGGCGTGGTGGGCGATCGGCTCCTCAGCGGTGCGGATGACGGTGAGGTCGGCGCTGGGCAGGCCGGACAGCTGCTCGGTCAGCGGGCGGCCGGTGATGGTGACGGCCGGTTCCAGGTGGTCCCTGATCTGGCCGAGGACGGCGTCCAGGCCACCGGCGCGGTGGAAGTCCTCCATCAGGTGGGATCCGGCGGGCTGCACATCGGCGAGCAAGGGGATGCCGCGGCCCGCGCGGTCGATGTCGTCCAGGCCGAAGTCCGCCCCGACCCGGCGGGCGAGGGCCAGCAGGTGGACGACCGCGTTGGTGGAGCCGCCGATGGCGGCCACGGCGCGCACCGCGTTCCGCAGCGCCTCGGCGGTCAGGACCGCACTGGGCCGCAGGTCCTCGCGCACCATGTCGACGATGCGGTTGCCCGCCGCGTGGGACAGCTCCAGCAGCCGGCTGTCGGGGGCGGGGAGTCCCGCGTTGCCGGGCAGGGTCATGCCCAGCGCCTCGGCGGCACAGGCCATGGTGGACGCCGTGCCCATGGTGTTGCAGTGGCCCCGGCTGCGGATCATCGCCGACTCGGCCCGGCGCAGCTCGGATCGCTCCATCCGGCCCGCCCGCACCTCCTCGCTCAGCTCCCACACCCCGGTGCCGCAGCCCAGCGGGCGCCCCTGCCACGAGCCGTTCAGCATGGGGCCGCCGGTGACCATCAGGGTGGGCAGGTCGACCGACGCGGCGCCCAGGAGCAGCGACGGTACGGTCTTGTCGCAGCCGCCGAGCAGGATCACCCCGTCGACGGGGTTGGCCCGGATGAGTTCCTCGGTGACCATCGCGGCCAGGTCGCGGAAGAACATCGCGGTCGGGCGCAGCAGGGTCTCCCCCAGCGACGGCACCGGAAGCTCCAGCGGCACCCCGCCGGACTCCCACACCCCCCGTTTCACATGGTCGGCGATCTCGCGGAAGTGGCTGTTGCAGGGCGTAAGTTCGGACCAGGTGTTGCAGATGACGATCTGTGGGCGTCCGTCGAAGGCGTGGTCGGGCAGGCCGCGCCGCATCCAGGCACGGTGGATGAACGCGTCGCGGGACTCGCCCTCGTACCACTGCCGCGACCGCTGCGTGCCACTCATACGAGCCTTCCGATCTGTCGACGATCCGTGCGGGGGAACGCTGCCCACTCCCTGGGGGTTTCAGGCCCTGGGTGTCTCAGGCCCTGGGTGTCTCAGGCCCTGGGTGCACGTCAGGACCGTCGGTGCGCGTCCTTGAGATAGTGCAGCACGGCGGCCACGCGCCGGTCGGTGCGGTCGGTGGGGGCCAGTTGGAGCTTGGCGAAGATGCTGCGGATGTGCTTGTGGACGGCGCCCTCGGTGACGACGAGCCGCTCGGCGATGGCGGTGTTGCCGAGCCCTTCGGCCATCAGCGCCAGGACGTCGCGTTCGCGCGGGCTGAGCCGGTCCAGCCGGGTGTCGGGCCGGGTGCGGGCGAAGAGCTGCGCGACGACCTCGGGGTCGATGGCGGTGCCGCCGTCGGCCACCCGGTACAGCGCGGTCAGGAATTCCTCGACCCGGCCGACCCGTTCCTTGAGCAGATAGCCGAGCCGGGCGCTGCCGTCGGCGAGCAGGTCGGTGGCGAAGGCCTGCTCGACGTAGGCGGACAGCACGAGGACGGCCAGGTCCGGGCGGCGGCGCCGGGCCTCCACGGCCGCGGCGATCCCCTCGTCGGTGTGGCTCGGGGGCATCCGGACATCGACGATGGCGACGTCGGGTGTGTGGGCCGCGACGGCGTCCAGGAAGCCGCCGGGGGTGCCGGTGGTGGCCACGACGTCGAGCGATTCGGCGCGCAGCAGCAGTGCGAGCCCTTCGCGCAGCAGCGGATCGTCCTCGGCGATCACAATCCGCATGGCAGGCTTACCTCCAGGGTGGTGGGCCCACCGGGTGGGCTGGTCAGGGCGAGCGTCCCGTCGTGTGCTCCGACGCGGCGGCGGATGCCGACGAGCCCGGATCCGCCGTGTTCGTCCGCTCCCCCGCGGCCGTCGTCGGTGACGCGCAGCCGCAGTCGTCCGTCGTGGCGGCGGACGGTGACGGTGACGTTCCGGGCATGGCTGTGCCGGGCCACGTTGGTCAGCGCCTCGGCCACCACGAAGTAGGCGGTGGCCTCGACGGACGCGGCACACCGGCCGGGTACGTCGGCGTCGATCCGGCAGGGCACCGGGGAGTCGGCGGCCAGGCCGGTGAGCGCGTCGGTCAGGCTGCGGTCGGCCAGCACGGGCGGCAGGATGCTCCGGACGACGCCGCGGAGTTCGGCGAGCGCCTGCTCGGCGGCACTCTGGGCCTGTTCGAGGATGGCGTCGGCGCGGGACGGGTCGCGGGCCACGGCGCGGCGGGCCGCGCCGAGCAGGACGGTGACGGCGACCATGCGGTTCTGCGTCCCGTCGTGCAGCGACCGCTCGATCCGCCGCAACTCGGTGGCGTGGGCGTCCAGCGCTGCGGCCCGGGTCGCGGTGAGCTGGGCGACGCGCAGGGCGAGGTCGGTCCCCGAGGCGGGGGTGAGCAACCTGCGCCCGGGCCACGCCTGGAGCCACGCCAGGCTCGGTGCCACGCCCACGGCGACGGCCATCCAGCCCAGGCCCAGCAGGCAGACTCCGAAGGCGCCGGGCCAGTCCTCCACGGTCCACAGCGGCAGGGGGGACGGGGTGGCCGCCTCCGGTGGCACCAGCCGCCACCACACCGGGAACGCGGCGTCGGTCGCCGCGCTGAGCGGCAGCGTCAGGCCGGTCAGCGCGAGGAAGAACCCGAGGGTGGCGTGGCAGACCAGCCAGCACAGCTCCCGCCGGGTGGCGGGATCCGCGACGGCGGCCCGCAGCCGAAGGGGCGCCTGGTCCGGGCCGATGACCTCCGGGCCCCAGCGGGACAGCCGGGCGCGCTCCCTGTCGGCGACGGCCCGCACCCCGCGCAGGGCGGTGGGCACCAGCAGCAGCCCCACTCCGACGAGGCACGCGAGCGCGGTGGCGATCAGCCACACCAGCATGACCAGGGCCAGGATCGCCGTGCCGAGCCCGCCGACGAGGTGTTCGAAGGCGTCCAGGCCGGTCCGGGCGCGGGCGAACGCGTCCCATGGCCGGGTGGGTCCGGGGGTCGCCGAAGTCGCCTCGCGCGTGTCCATCCCCACCTCCTGGACCGCGACAATAGGGCACCACGCGAGAGGCCGTCACCTCACGCCGGGGCGGGTACAGCCTGCTGTACCCCGGGTCTCCCGCTGGCCGGATCGCCGGTGGCGGCGCCGGTTCGTAGCGTCGGTGTGCACCCAGCGCACCGACGTACGAGGAGCTTGACGTGACGGATGATCCCTACCGCGGTTTCGCGGCCCCGCGGGCACCACGGCCCGAGCGGCCGGGCGACCGCGACGGAGCCGGGGCCGGGTTGGTCCGTCCCGTGCTGTGGCTGCTGCTGGTGGTCTTCGCGGTCGCCAACATGGTGACGTCGTCCGTCGGGGGCCTGAGCGTGTTCGTCGGCATCGGCTTCGGCCTGGCCACCCTGGCATGCGGCATCGCGCTCGTCGTCCACCACCGCGGGCAGCGGCGGTCATGAGGCTCTTCCGCGCCCAGGACCACCGGACCCTGACGGCCCGCCGCACCCCGGCGGTGGAGCTGGACGGTGTCAGCAAGACGTATCCCGGCGGCGTCCGCGCCCTGGACGAGGTGTCGCTGGCCGTGGAGCGCGGCACGTTCCTCGCCGTGATGGGGCCGTCCGGCTCCGGCAAGAGCACCCTGATGCACTGCGCCGCCGGCCTGGACTCGCCGACCGGCGGACGCGCCTTCATCGACGGTACGGAGATCGGCGGGCTGGACGAGGCCCGCCGCACCGAGCTGCGCCGGCGCTCCGTGGGCTTCGTCTTCCAGCCCTACAACCTGGTGCCGTCGCTCACCGTCGAGGACAACATCCTGCTGCCGCTGCGGCTGGCCGGTGAGAAACCCGACCGGGCGTGGGTGAGCGGACTGATCGAGCGGGTCGGGATGGCGGGACGGCTCGCCCACCGCCCGGCCGAGCTGTCCGGCGGGCAGCAGCAACGCGCCGCGATAGCCCGGGCGCTGGTGTCCCGGCCCGCGGTGGTGTTCGCCGACGAGCCGACGGGCGCGCTGGATCTGCGGACCGCCCGTGAGGTGCTGGGCCTGCTGCGCGACCTGGTGGACGGCCTCGGCCAGACGGTGGTGATGGTCACCCACGACCCGGCCGCCGCCGCGCGGGCGGACCTCGCGATGGTCATGGCCGACGGGCGGGTGGTGGAGACGCTGAAGGCGTCCACCGCCGCCGAGTTGGCGCACTGCGTGACCACGCTGGAAACGGAATGACGATGCTGTACCTCGCGTGGCACATGGTGCGCCGCAGGATCGCCGCGCTGCTGGCCGTCACGTGCGCGACGCTGGGCGGCGCGGCGATGGTCACCGGTATCGGTGTGCTGGCCGAGTCGGGGTGGCGTTCGCACGCGCCGGTCGACCGGCTGGCCGCCGCCGATGTCGTCGTGTCCGGCCGCCAGACCTTCCACCCGGAGGGCGATCTGCCGATCGCGCTGCCGGAACGGGCCAGGGTGCCGGGCGGTCTCGTCGGCCGGCTGGCGAAGCTGCCCGGCGTGGCCGGGGCGGTGGGCGACCGGAGCTTCCCCGCCGCGGTCGTCACCCGGGGCGGCGAGGCCGTACCGGCGGACGACCCGCGGGCCACCGGACACGGATGGTCCTCGACCGCCCTGCTGGGACGTCCCCGTATCACCGGTACCCCCCCGGCCGGTCCGCTCGACGTGGCCCTGGACCGCCGCACCGCCGAGACCGCGGACGTCGCGCCCGGCGACCGCGTCACGGTGACCGCCGTCGGGCACCCGGCCCGCTACCGGGTGTCGGCCGTGGTGGACGCCTCGGCGAGCGGTGTCTGGTTCGCCGACACCACGGCGGCGCGGCTGACCGGCCACGGCCCCGGCTCCGGCTCCGACTCGCGATCCGGCTCCGGCTCCGGTTCCGTCGATCTGATCGCGATACGTGCCGAACCGGGCGCCGGTGACCCGGTCGCCGCCGAGGTCCGCCGCGCCCTGCGGGGCCACGGGCTGACCGTGTCCACCGGGGCGGACCGCGGTGACGCCGAGGCGCCCGGCACGGCCGCCGCCCGCTCCCTGCTGCCCGCCCTCGCGGGGTCGCTGGCCGGGATCACCCTGCTGGTCGTCGGGTTCATCGTGGGCGGCGCGCTGTCGGTGTCGATCGCGGCCCAGCGGCGGGAACTCGCCCTGATGCGCGCCGTCGGCGCGACACCGAAGCAGATCCGCCGCCTCGCCGGGGCCCAGGCCGCCATCATCGCGGTCATCGCGGCCGTGCCCGGTGCCGCCCTCGGCTATCCGCTGGCCGAGCGGTTCCGGCGACTGCTGGTCTCCAACGGCATGCTCCCGGACGTGCTGCCGCTGACCTTCAGCCCGCTTCCGGCGATCGCGGCCGTGCTGCTGCTGGTCGCCGTCGTATGGGTGGCGGCCCGGGGCGCCGCGTGGCGTACCTCGCGCCGGCCGGCCACCGAGGCGGTCGCCGAGTCGCGCAGCGAACCCCGCACCCCCTCGAAGGCGCGCGCCCACGCCGGTCTGGCGCTGATCGCCGTCGGCACCGGTGCGTCGGTCACCCCGCTGCTGGTCCGTTCGCAGGCCGGGGCGGCGGCCACCGCCATGGCCGGCCTCCTCGCGGCGATCGGGCTCGCCCTGGCCGGTCCCGCCCTGGCCGGCGGCGTCGGCCGGCTGCTGGCGCGGAAACTTCCGGCAAGGGCCTCGGCGCCGACCTGGCTGGCCGTGGCCAACAGCCATGGATACGCGCTGCGCTCCGCGGCGGCCATCAGCACCCTCGCGATGGCCGTGGTGTTCACCCTCACCTACACCCTGACCCAGACCACCGTGAGGGCGGCCACCTCCGGTGACCTCCGCGACGCCACCCGGGCGCAACTCGGGGTGAGCGCGCCCGCGCTCGGGGGCGTGCCCACCGATGTGCTGCCCGCGCTGCGGGACACTCCCGGCGTACGGGCGGCGGCCCCGGTCACCTCGACCACCGCCGTGTGGACGTACCGGCTGCTGGGGGAACCCGAGGTCGAGAGCAGTTCCGCGCTGGTCCTGACCCCGGAGGCCTCGGGCGTCCTCGACCTGGATGTGCGCGACGGCAGCCTGGCGGGGCTCACCGGTGCCACCGTCGCCGTCTCCACCGAGGTCGCCGGGTCGCGCGACGCACACGTGGGCAGCCGGGTGGACCTGGTGCTCGGCGACGGCGCCCGGGTCACCGCCCGGGTGGTGGCCACGTACGCGCGCGGCCTCGGTTTCGGCCCCGTGGTGCTCTCAGGGGACCTGGCCGCCGGGCACACCACGGCGGGCCTGGACCAGAGCGTTCTGGTCCGCACGGACGGCACCGAGGAGGCCCGCCACCAGGTGGCCGCGCTGGTCGCGTCCCGGCCGGGTCTGACGCTGGACGACGACCGTTCCGGGCCGGGGCTCTCAGGTGTGGGCGGCACCGCGCCGGAGCTGTGGATCAACGTCGCGGTGCTCGCCGTGCTGCTCGGCTATCTGCTGCTGGGGATCGCCAACAAGCTGATCGCCACCACCTCCCAGCGGCGCACCGAACTCGCCGCGCTCCGGCTGATCGGCGCCACACCGCATCAGATCCGGGCCATGATGCGGCGCGAGGCGGCCCTGATCTCCGGCCTGGCGCTCATCACCGGGTTGGCGCTGTGCGTCTTCCCCTTGGTGCTGCTGTCCGCCGGTTTCCTGCACCGCCCGTGGCCCGCGGGCCCGGCGTGGCCGGCGCCGGCCGTCGCGGTCGTGGTGGCGGGCATCGCGTTCCTCACCATCGAGCTGCCCACCCGTCGGGCGCTGCGCGTCCCGCCCGCGCGGGCGCTCGCCCGCACCTGACGGACGCACCAGGGGGTGTCGTGTGGATCAGGCCGGATCAGCGAGCGGCGTCTGGTGCAGGGGGCACCTCCCAGCGGTAGCTGGGGGAGGCTCGCAACCCGCGT
>NZ_JBEYAL010000074.1:0-26113 GCF_040631655.1 Streptomyces sp. NPDC019937 | reverse complement strand
AACACCCGCGACCGTTCGTCTGGACGAAGACAGCCGACGAGATCCTCGACAAAGTGGCCGCCTACTGCCACCGAATCTCCGACTCAGGTCACTAGGGGTTCAGCCTCGGCCGCGCCGGAAGACCGCGTCACCGGCCGCGCCCACCAGGGCCCCGAGGGCGATCATCACGATGTACGCGTAGACCTCGTAGCCGTCGGGGGCGAGGAACCGCAGGAAGCCCATGATGTGGATCGTCCAGCCGAGCCATTCGTGCAGCAGGCCGCTGCCACCGCCGACGACGAGGACGAAGCAGAGCAGATCCGTCACGGCCGCCGCCGGCGGCCTCGGGGGAGTGGAGGTCATGGCCCGACCGTAGGCGGGCGCCCAAGGGCGCGGGATCGGGCCGAGGTCGGCCGGGCCGTGACCGAAGTCGGCGGTGAGCAGCCCCGGGGTCGTACTTAAGTATCCGGTCGGCGCACGCCGGGCCCGGTCGCGGGCCGGCCCCGCGTACATTGCCGGGATATGCGCCGTATCCACCGCACCCGCCGGGACTGGGCCGCCGACCTGGGGCTGTTCCTCTTCGCCGCCTGCTTCGCCGTCGTCAGTTCGCCGTCCGTGCCGGTCCCGGAGGACATGAGCCCCGGGTGGCGGGCCGCCGAACAGGTGGCCGGCGGGCTGGGGTGCGCGGCGCTGCTGCTACGGCGCAGGTGGCCCGTATGGCTGGCGGTGGCGCTGCTGCTGGCGGGCGGCGAACTGTCGCACTACATGACCGGTCCCGCGATGGTGGCGGTGTTCACGGTGGCCGCCACCCGGCCCTGGCGGGCCACGGCCTGGGTGGCGGCACTGGCCTTCGCACCCCTCCCCGCGTTCCTGTGGCGGCTGCCGGAACTGCCCCAGGACCGGGCGGGCTCCGCCGTGACGTACTTCGCGCTCATCGCCGGGGCCATCGGCTGGGGGCTGTTCCGGCGGTCCCGCCGACAGCTCATCGCCTCACTGCGGGAACGCGCCGAACTCGCCGAGGCCGACGCCGAGTTGCGCGCCGAGCAGGCCCGGCGGGAGGCGCGGGAGGAAATCGCCCGCGAGATGCACGACGCGCTCGGCCACCGGCTGACCCTGCTGACCGTCCACGCCGGGGCGCTGGAGTTCCACACGAGCGCGCCGCGGGCCGAGATCGCGCGGGCCGCCGCGGTGATCCGGGAGAGTGCCCATCTGGCCCTGGGCGACCTGCGCGAGGTCATCGGGGTGCTGCGCGCCGGTGCCGACGGCGAGCGGCCCCAGCCCGAACTGGCCGACCTGGAGCGGCTGGTGGCCGAGGCGCGCACGGCGGGCGGCCGGGTCGAGCTGACCGGGCCGCCGGACGGCCCGGCGCCGCCACCGGTGGTGGCCCGCACCGCGTACCGGATCGTGCAGGAGTGCCTGACCAACGCGCGCAAGCACGCGCCCGGCGCGGCCGTCACGATACGCGTGGCCGGGACCCCGGCGGACCGGCTGACGGTCGAGGTCCACACCACGCCCCCGCCCGGGCCCGCCCCGGACCCGCACGGTGGCGCGGGCGGCGGACAGGGGCTGGTCGGGCTGGCGGAACGGGCCCGGCTGGCGGGCGGCGAGCTGACCGCCGGACCCGCCCGAGGCGGCTTCCGGGTCCGCGCCTGGCTACCCTGGCCCGCGGCGGACACCCCCTAGGGGGCCCTAGGACACAGGAGAGGAGGGGCGTGCTGGTGATCCGTGTCCTGCTCGTCGACGACGACGCGATCGTACGGGCCGGGCTGCGCCTGATGCTGGGCGGCGCCCCGGACATCGAGGTCGTGGCGGAGGCCGCCGACGGGGCCGAGGTGCCCGCGCTGGTCGCGTCGTACGGGCCCGACCTGGTGCTGATGGACATCCGGATGCCGGGCGTCGACGGGCTCACCGCCACCCGGACCCTGCGGGCCCGGCCTGGCGCCCCGGAGGTCCTGGTGCTGACCACCTTTCACACTGATGCCCATGTGCTGCGGGCGCTGCGCGCCGGCGCGGCCGGATTCCTCCTCAAGGACACCCCGCCACGGGACATCGTCACGGCCATCCGGACCGTGGCCGCCGGGGACCCCGTGCTCTCACCGGCCGTCACCCGCCGCCTCATCGAGAGGGTGACGGGTGACGGCGGGCAGGAGGCCCGGGCGGCCACCGCCCGGGCCCGGCTGGCGCTCCTGGGCGACCGGGAGCGGGACGTGGCCCGGGCGGTCGGACGGGGTTGCTCCAACGCGGAGATCGCACGCGAACTGCATCTCGCGCTGCCGACGGTGAAAGCGCACGTGTCGCGGATCCTGACCCGGCTCGACCTCAACAACCGCGTCCAGATCGCGCTGCTCGTCCACGACGCCGAGGACTGAGCGACGCCGAGGGCCGGACCCCACGACGGCCCGGCTACGGCTTGCGGGCGACCGCCCCGTACATGGCGATGTCCTCGTCCTTGATGCCCTCGGTGCTCCTGGCGTCCGGATGCCACTTGTGCACCTGGGCGACACCGGGCTCGACCAGCTCGAGCCCGTCGAAGAACCGCGCGGCCTCGGCCTCGGTACGCAGCCGCATGGGCATGTCGCGCGCCGCGTACTCGCGGGCGACGCGGCCCACCTCCTCGGGGGCGAAGTCCGCGGTGCCGACGGACATCGCCAGATAGCTGCCCGACGCCAGCGGTTCCAGAAGACGGTTGACGATCCCGTAGGCGTCGTCCTCGTCGAGCACGAAGTGCACGATGGCGATGACCGTCAGGGCGACCGGCTTGCCGAGGTCGAGGGTGTCGCGCAGCTCCGGCGCGCCCAGGATGGCGGCCGGGTCGCGCATGTCCGCCTCGACGTAGGTGGTCTTCCCCTCGGGCGTGCTGGAGAGCAGGCCCTGGGACAGGGTGAGGACGATCGGGTCGTTGTCCACGTACACGACCCGGGAGTCCGGGGCGACCGCCTGGGCTATCTCGTGCAGGTTGGGGGAGGTGGGGATGCCGGTCCCGATGTCGAGGAACTGCCGGATGCCCGCCTCCTCCGCCAGATAGCGCACGGCCCGGTTCATGAAGTCGCGGTTGGCCCGCATATGGATCGGCAGGGCGGGCCACTCCCGTGCCATGGCGTCGCCCGCCTCCTTGTCCGCGGGGTAGTAGTCCTTGCCACCGATGATGTAGTCGTAGATCCGCGCAGAATGTGCGCTCTCGGTGTCAATCCGTTCGGCCGGCCATCCGTTGTCGCGCAAAACGCCCGCCCCTCCCATCGAAACGTCGGTCACATGTCCAGGGCCCGTCACAGCTCCTCGCGGATCTCACTGAGCAGGGCCTCGGTCTTCTGGGCGGGCGCCGACTGGGCGCTCACCCGGTCCAGAGCCTCGCGGTACACCACCACGTCGTCCGCCTTGTCCAGGTAGACCGCCCCGATCAGCCCGCCCAGATAGACGATGTCAGGCAACTCGGCGGCCCGGAACCGGAAGACGTGGAACGCGCCGGCCGGCATCGCCGGATGCGGTCCGTTGCTGAACGGCATGATCTGCAGGGTCACATGCGGCAGCGCGTTCACGGCGATCAGACGGTCGATCTGGGCCCGCATCACGGCCGCGCCGCCGACCGGCCGGCGCAGCACGGTCTCGTCCATCACCACCCACAGCCGGGGCGGGGACTCACGGGACAGCAGCTCCTGGCGCCGCATGCGCAGGGCGATCCTGCGCTCGGTGGCGCCGGCGGGGACGTGCGGATTGCCCGAGGCCAGCAGGGCGCGGGCGTAATCCTCGGTCTGCAGCAGGCCATGGACGAACTGCGGCTCGTACGCGCGGATCTGCAGCGCCGCCTGCTCCAGGCTCAGATACGCGGCGAACCAGTCCGGCATTACATCGCGGTAGACGTGCCACCAGCCGCGCTTGTTGGCCTCGCGGACCGACTTCAGAAAGGTGTCGATCTCGTGCTGGTCGGTGACGCCGTACGTCTGGAGCAGCTTCTCGACGTCCGCGAGCCGCAGCCGGGCCACCTTCGCGGCTTCCATCCTGCGGATCGTCGAGTGGCTGACGCCGATCGCCGCGCCCGCCTCGTCATAGCTGAGCCCGGTCCGGGTCCGCAGCTCCTCGAGCTGCTTACCGAGGATCATGCGGAGGACGGAGGGAGCGCCGCCCCATGCGGATTCCGCCGCCACTCCCTGCCTCCTCACGCCGCGTTCCACGGTCGCAGTCTGTCACGATCATCCATCGTCGCCGCATCTGCATCCAACGACTTGCAAATTTCAACTTACCTCTTGCAACTCGTTCATGGCAGATGACACAGTGGACAAGCCGTCACCGACTGTGTGACTCCGCGGGAGTTGACCCGCGGTGCCGGGGGAAACGTCGGACGGGTCGGACCGATTCGAGCCCCGGCGACGGCGGAACGTTCGCGTGTGTACGTCGGTAGGCACCGGGCAGTGCAGGACCGGCGCTGCCCACAGTGCGCAGGCAGACGAAAGGCGACCGATCGTGGTTCCCCCCACCCTCCCCCTGCCTTCGGCCCACTTGCCGCGGAAGAAGTCCGCGCATCCCACGAGCGGCCCGCCGGGGCTTCCGCGCGGCGCGCGCCGTGGACGGCTGACCCTCCCCGCCGATCTGTCCGCCGGACTGGGCTACGACGCGGTCGGGATGTCCGCGGAGCACGGGAAGCGGGTCATGGACCGGCTGCCCCGCATCGGCTGCGTCTTCGCCTGCGACGAGCACTGGTGGTGGATCGTGCCCGCCGGATCGCACATCGGGCTGGTGTGGCCGAGTGTCACCAGCTACTCGGTCGGGGCGTACGTGGGCCCGCCGAGCGGTCCGCGCACCGCCAGGACGCCCCGTAACCTCCGCCTCGTCCACCGTCCCGAGGGCGACTCGCCGTACACGCCCCCGATTCCCCTCTACTTCCTGGCCTGCCACATCGCCGGTGTCATGCCCCGCTGGTCGGTCGCCGAATAGCGGCCGGTGGATCCGGCGGTCAGCGGGAGCGGTAGTGCGCCACCGCGTCCTGGGCGAGCTTCTGCGAGATCCGCAGGGCCGTGCGCACCGACTTCTCGCCGGCGATGGCCGCGCTGATCTGCGCGGACACCTTGTTTCCCAGGTCGGCGAACTGCGGGATGCCGACGAACGAGATGCCCTGGTAGGGGCGCGGGCCGACGCCCGGGTTCCGGGGGTCGGCGGAGTCCTTCACCGCCGCGTACTCCTGCCGGTACCAGGCGGCAGCTGCCTTCTGGTAGTTGGGGTTGGCGTAGAGCGACTTCCGGCTGCCGGCCGGGGCCTCGTTCCAGCCGAGGGTGTTGCCGATCTGCGCCTGGTACTGCTTGGAGGAGGCCCAGGAGATGAACTTCCAGGCGGCGTCCTTCTTCTTGGAGGCGTTCTCGACACCCCAGGCCCAGGTCCACAGCCACCCCGCCCGGCGGGTGAGTTCGTGCGGGGCGGGGACGTAGCCGACCTTGCCCTTGACCGTGGAGCCGTCGGCCTCGATCGACGTGGCCAGCGAACTGGCGTCGTACATCATGGCGCATTTGCCCTGGGAGAAGTCGGCGAGGATGTCGAGGACGCCGCTGCGCGCGGCGTCGGGCTCGCCGTACTTGCGGACCAGGCCGACGTAGAACTGGATCGCCTTGGTGAACTCCGGTGAGGTGAGCCGGGCGTTCCACCGCATGTCGTACCAGGAGCCGCCGAAGGTGTTGACCACGGTGTTGATGGGGGCGAGGTTCTGGCCCCAGCCGGGCAGTCCGCGCAGGCAGATGCCGCTCGCGCCGTCGGTGCCGTCGATCTTGGCCGCGAGCGAGGCGACCTGCCTCCAGGTCGGATCGCGCGGCATGGTCAGCCCGCTCTTGCGGAAGAGGTCCTTGCGGTACATCAGGAAGGAGCCCTCGCCGTAGAAGGGCTCGGCGTAGATCTTGCCGTCGGCGCCGGTCACGGCCCTGAGCAGGCTGGGGAAGATGTCCTTCTGGTCGAAGCTCTTGTCGGCCTTCTCGTAGGAATCCAGCGGAGCGAGCCAGTGGTTCCTGGAGTAGGTCGGCACCTCGTAGGCGCTCACGCTCGCCACGTCGTACTTCGCGTCCTGCCGCGCGAACTCCCGGTTCATCCTGTTCCGCGCCTGGTTCTCCGGGAGCAGCGTGTAGTCGACGGTGATGCCGGTCCGCGAGGTGAAGTACTTCTTCGTGTACTGCTTCAGGGTCACCATCTGGGGATTCTTGGTGGCGAGCACGTGGATGGTCTGCTTTCCGCCGCCGGAGGAGCGCACGCCGGCGCCTTGGCAGCCGGAGATCGCCAGGGTCGCGGCGAGCGCGGCCGCGGTGGCCGCGCGGGTGAGGAGAAGACGTTTCATCGCACTCCGATGGTCACGGTGAGCGCATCGGATCCTTCCAGAACACCCGGCAGGATGTCCGTCTTGCCCGAGAATGGGAAGCTCAAGTGCAGCATAGCGTCACGCCCGGACCGTGACGAGCGTCAGGTGGGGCCGCGCGTCCGCGCGGACCGGGTGAGCGAGTCCGCGACCACGGCGGCCAGCAGCACCCCGCCGGTGACCATGAACTGCACGGCGTCCTGGATGCCCAGCAGCGCCATGCCCGAGGCGATCGACTGGATGACCAGCGCGCCGAGCAGCGCCGACCAGGCCGAGCCGCGCCCGCCGAACATGCTCGTACCGCCGATGACCGCCGCGGCGACCGCGTTGATCAGCAGCATGCCGGAGCCCGCCGCGCGGGCCGTCGTCGGGCTCGCCGAGGTCAGCCCCGAGGCCACGAACAGGCCACCGACCGCCGCCAGCGTCCCCGACACCATGAACATCGCGATCCGCACCCGCACCACGTCCACCCCGGCCCGGCGGGCCGCCTCCACACCGCCGCCCACCGCGAACACCTTCCGCCCCGAGCGGGTGCGGCGCAGCACCAGATCCGAGCCGAGGACCACCCCCAGGAAGATCAGCAGGGCAAGCGGCACGCCCTGGAACAGGTTGAGCACATGGGCGGTGGCGAACGTGAGCACCGCCAGGACGCCGGTGCGCACCCCGATCTCGGCCATCGGCCGGTACGGCATCCCGGCGGCCCTGCGCCGCCGCCGGGTCCGCCGCGCGGCCAGGAAGTATCCGGCGGTGCCGGCCGCGGCCAGACCGTAGGCGATGATGCCGCCACTGAAATAGAGGCTGGTCAGCGCGGCGACCAGGCCGCTCTCATCGATGTTGATCGTGCCGCTCGCGCCCAGCAGGTAGAGGGTCAGCCCGTTCCAGGCCAGCAGGCCCGCGAGGGTCACCACGAACGCGGGCACCCCCACCCGGGCGAAGAAGAACCCGTGCAGGGCGCCCACGGCCGTCCCCGCGACCACCGCCACGATGACGGCGAGCCATTCCGGCATGCCGAGGTCCACGTTCAGCACGGCGAACGCGGCCCCCGCCAGCCCGCTGACCGAGCCCACCGACAGATCGATCTCGCCGATCAGCAGCACGAACACGATGCCCACCGCGACCAGGCCGGTGGCGGCGATGTCCACGCTGAGGTCGGACAGATTGCGCGGCGAGAGGAAGTTGGCGTTCAGGCCCTGGAAGACGAGCCAGATCACGACGAGACCGAGGATCACCAGCAGCGGGCCGCGCTCACCGACCCGCAAGCCCCGCCGGGCCGCCTCGCCGCCGCGCAGCCGGTGCCGCACCGCGTCCGCGTACCCCCGGATGTTCTGTCCTACGGCCATGCCCCCTCCTCACCCGTCGTGCGGTGGGCCACGGCGTTGTCGGCGGCGCCGGTGATGGAGGCGATGATGCGTTCCTGGGTGGTGGTGGGCACCTCGAAGAGCCCGTTGTTACGGCCCAGGCGCAGCACCGCGACCCGGTCCGCGACGGCCTTGATGTCCCCCATGTTGTGGCTGATGAGGAGCACACCCAGACCCCGGTCGCGCAGCTCCTCGATGAGGTCCAGCAGCTGGCTGGTCTGCTCCACGCCCAGCGCGGCGGTGGGCTCGTCGAGCAGGAGGACCTTGGGCTCGCCCAGCAGCGAGCGGGAGATCGCCACGGCCTGCCGCTGGCCGCCGGACAGGATGGCGACGGGCGCCCGCACGTCCGGGATGCGGATGGACAGCGTGCGCATCAGCTCACGGGCGCGCCGCTCCATCTCCACCTCGTCGAGGATCCCGGCGCGGTGGACCTCGCGGCCGAGGAAGAGATTGCCGACGACGTCGAGGCTCTCGCACATCGCGAGGTCCTGGTAGACGGCCGCGATGCCCAGCGCCTGCGCGTCGTGCGGCCGCTTGATCTGGACGGTGCGGCCCTCCCACTCGATGACGCCCTGGTCGGCGGGACCGGCCCCGGCGATCACCTTGACCAGGGTGGACTTGCCGGCGCCGTTGTCGCCCACCAGGGCGACGACCTCACCGGCCCGGATCTGCAGGTCGACGTCGACCAGCGCCTGGACGCCGCCGAAGCGCTTGGAGACGCCGCGCAGCGCCAGCAGGGGCGGAACCGGCACGGGGAATCACCTCCGTCAGCGGGTGAGCCCGACCTTCTCGCAGGCGGGCCGTAGTTTGGGCGTGCAGATCTGCCCGATCGTGTACACACCGTCCTTGACCAGGGTTTTCCTGATGTCGGCGGCCCTCACGGCGACCGGGGTGAGCAGGGAGGCCGGGATGTTCCGGGTGGTGGCGTTGTCGACCGTCGTCCGGGCGATGGAGCGCAGGCTCTGGCCCCGCCCCAGGGCGACGGCCATGGCGGCGGCGGCGTGCGCCTCGGCCTTGAAGGGCTTGTAGACGGTCATGTACTGGTCGCCGCTGACGATGCGCTGCACGGCGTCGAGGTCGGCGTCCTGGCCGGTGACCGGCGGCACCGGCCTGACCCGGGCCGACTTGAGGGCCGAGATGGCACCGGAGGCGACGCTGTCGTTGACCGCCAGGACGCCGCCGATCCGGTGCGGGCCGAGCGCGGTGATGGCGGCTTGCATGTCGTCGTACGCGTTGTCCGGGCGGTACTCGATGACGTCGTACGACTTGCCGATCCTCACCTTGTCCCGGAGGACGGACAGCGAGCCCCTCTTGAACCAGACCGCGTTGGGGCTGCTCGGATCGCCGTTCATCATAACGATCTCGCGCCGGTCCCCCTTGGCCCGCAGGGCGCCCAGGAGAGCCGCGGCCTGGAGCCTGCCGACCTGGCCACCGTTGAACGAGGCGTAGCCCGAGACCGGGCCCTCGGCGAGCCGGTCGTAGGCGATGACCGGGATGCCCGCCTTGTGTGCCGCCTGGACCGAGGAGCGCAGCGCCTTGGCGTCGACGGCGTCGAGGATCAGCGCCCCCACCCCTCTGGTGATCATGGAGTTCATCTGCCGCTGCTGGCTCGCCACGTCGTCCCCGGCGTTGGCGTGGTCCACGGTGCAGCCGGGGCACAGCTCCTTCACCCGCTTCTCGATCAGCGGCCGGTCGGCCGTCTCGTACCGGGTGATCTGCTGGCTCGGCAGCAGCAGGCCGATGGTGAAGCCGCTCCCGTGCGCCCCGCCGTTTCCTCCGCAGCTCGCCAGGGACGCGGCAAGCAGTCCCGCGGCCACGGCGGCGACGGTGCTTCGTGTACGAGGCGTCCTCATGTCACGCACCCCCTTGCCGGACGCGGGGCCCGGGCCCGGCGTCCCCGGCTCCGGCCTCACTGGGCTCTGCTTCACCGGGCTCGGCGTCCCCGGCTTCGGCCTCATCGGGCTCGCGGCGGGGCACGACGATCTCGCTCCACACCTGCTTGCCGCCGCCGACCGGCACCGAACCCCAGGACGCCGACATCGCCTCGACCAGCAGCAGACCCCGGCCACCGGTCGCCTCCCAGTCCGTGACCACCGGCTTGGCGGGCGCCCGCGGGGAGGAGTCGGTCACCGCGACGCGCAGCCGGTCCACGGCGTACGTGAGGTCGAGGCGGACCGTGCCGTGCGTGTACATCAGCGCGTTCGTGACCAGTTCGGAGACGACCAGCAGCGTCACATCGGCCTGGTCCGCCAGGCCCCACGAGCGCAGCGTGCGCGCGGTGAAGCGGCGGGCGTGCATCACCGCGTCGGGCAGCCGCCACACCAGCCAGCCGGCCCGGATGGGCCGGACCCGCATGCCGTCGTACCGCAGGAGGAGCAGCGCCACGTCGTCGTCCCGCCGGTCGGCCACGGCGAGCAGCGCGTCCGCCATCCGGCCGAGATCGGTGGGCGCGGCGGCCAGCGCGCCGCGCATCCGGCGCATCCCCTCGTCCAGGTGCAGCGTCGAGGACTCGACCAGACCGTCGGTGAGCAGCGCGAGGACCGTGCCCGGGGCCAGCGGCTCCGCCGTCATGGGGAACTCCGCGTCCGCGATCACCCCCAGCGGCAGCCCGCCCTCGACCACCACCTCCTCGGTGGTGCCGTCCGGGCGGCGCACCAGCGGCGCCAGATGCCCGGCCCGGACGAACCAGGCGTTGCCCTCCTCCATGTCCAGCTCGACATAGGCGACGGTGGCGAACAGATCCGCCTCCATGCCCACCAGCAGCCGGTTGGCGTGGGAGACCACCACATCCGGCGGATGCCCCTCCACGGCGTACGCGCGGACCGCCGTCCGCATCTGGCCCATGATCGTCGCGGCGGCGGCGCTGTGCCCCTGCACATCGCCGATGACCAGCGCCACCCGGCTCTCGGAGAGCGCGATCACGTCGTACCAGTCGCCACCCACCTGGAGTCCCCGCGTCGCGGGCAGATAGCGGGCGACGGCCACCCCGCCGGGCAGCTTCGGCAGGCTGCGCGGCAGCAGGGAGCGCTGGAGCATCGTGGCCAGCTCCTGCTCGGCGTCGTAGGCGTGCGCCCGCATCAGGGTCTGGCCGACCAGCCCCGCGGTCGCGGTGAGCAGCGACCGCTCCTCGGGGCCGAACGGATGCGGGGCGTCCCAGCCGATCAGGCACACCCCCGCCACCTGCCCGTGGGCCGGGAGCGGCAGCACGGCCAGCCCGCCGGGCCCGATGCCGGCGAGCCCCGGCTCCAGCGCCGCGCCCGCCGGCCACAGCCGAGGACGGCCCTCCCGCAGCGCGGCCCGCAGGCTCGGCAGGGCGTGCAGGGACGCGTCGGGCCACTCGGAATGCCACTCCGCACGCCACAGCTCCGGCCACGCGTCGGCCTGCGGCGGATCGAGCCCCACCACCACCAGCCGGTCCGCCTGCAGCTCGGCGAGCGCCACCCGGTCCGCGCCCAGCGGCTCGCCCAGGGCGGCGACCACCACCCGGCTCACGTCCCGCACCGTCATGGCGTCGTCGAGCGCGGTCGTCAGCCACTGCACCCTGGACACGTCGTCGGCGCACGGGCGCAGTGCGGCGGCGCTGGTGACCACGCCCACCACCCGCTCCGGCCGCCCCGCCGCGTCGGTCCCCACCCGGCAGCTCAGCCGGAGCCAGCGCACCTCGCCGGTCGAACGGCGGATCCGGAACTCCAGCTCGCGGTCCCCGGCCACCTGCGCGGACGGCTCGACGATCGACAGCAGCGCGGGCAGGTCCTCCGGCACGGTGCGCGCGAGCAGCGTGTCCACCGTGCCGTCGAAGTCGTCCGGGGCGATACCGACCAGGTCGAGCAGGGTCGCGTCCGCCTCGATCAGGCCCGTGCCGGGCAGCAGGACGAACGAGCCGACGCGCAGGCTCCGCAGCGCGGGGCCCAGCAGCGTGGTCGCCCCGGTGGGGGCCGTGGGACGGGCCGCGCCGGCTCCCCGGAGCCGAGTGGCGATCGCGTCGGCGTACCGCAGCAGCAGGCCCCGCTGCTCCGCCTCGAAGCCGTCCGCGGCGCTGCCCACGATGAGCAGACAGCCCAGCCGGCTGCCCTCGGTCCCCAGCGGCAGCGCGCCCAGCGACGCACCGGGCCACCGCGCCGCCGACCCGTCCCGCTGGTACGCGGTGAGCGCCGCGGAGTCCAGCCACAGGGGGCGGCCGGTGCACAGGGCATCGGCGGCGGGCGAGCGGTCGGACAGCGCGTAGTGCTCGGGCAGCGCGTGCGGAGCCGCGGTGGCCCCGGCCGCCTTCGCGGTCTCGACCAGCCGCAGGCCGTCGCTCCCCTCGCCCAGCACGTAGACGGCCGCCAGCGACAC
The DNA here is from genome assembly GCF_040631655.1 of Streptomyces sp. NPDC019937. NCBI lineage: Bacteria > Bacillati > Actinomycetota > Actinomycetes > Kitasatosporales > Streptomycetaceae > Streptomyces > Streptomyces sp. NPDC019937. Next base: position 14,116 of record NZ_JBEYAL010000074.1, on the reverse strand, counting down.
CCCGGCGAACGCCAGGACCCGCTCCCTCCCGGTGGATTCCGGCGCCGGGGACATCGGACCGGCGTTATGGGGCATGTTCCCGTCCGCCTCCCCTCCGTGCCGCGGGTACGGGCAGGTGGAGGTCCCCGGAACACGGGCGGCGGGGGCAGAGGTGCCACATCCGGCGAGGCCGGACCGCGCCGCCCAGGAGTGGCAGGGCACCCACCCACCAGAATGTCACAGCTCAGGAAAGCCGCAGGGCGGGCCGGGCGGGAGGGGGCGGCTAGAGCATGTCGACGATGCTGGGCGGGGCGAAGAGATGGCGGGCGCGGTGCTCCAGGGCGAGCACGGCCGGAAGCTTGCCGGACGCGTCCGAGACGCACCGCTCGCACTCCTCGTCGGCCTCGGGCAGCTCCGAGACATGGCGGGTGGCGATGTGCCGGGCCAGCCGGATCTGGGTCGACACGATGGAGTCGTGGGGATCGCAGTCCACCCCCGGCCCCAGCTCCTCCAGTGCGGCGTCCACCAGCTTGGGAGCCTGTTTCATCGCCCGGTACAGCTCGGTGCACTTGCCGCATCCCCACATCCAGGGCGGAGGCAGCGGCCACTCGTCGGCGGGGTCCACGTTCCTGGCGCTCATGCCGTCACAGTAACGAACCAGAAGGGCACGCACAGTGACTTGGCGTAAATCCCCTCAAGAGACGGGCAACGAGCCAGGAACGCGGAACCGGCCGACGAAGACCTCTACGGCTTACGGGCGACACCCGCCCAGAAGGACACCTCTTCGTCGGTCACATCGCCGGTCTCCACCCCCGGGTCCCCGGTGGCCAGGTCGGTGCGCCAGCGATGCGGCACCACGAGGCCGGGCTCGACCAGCTCCAGACCGGTGAAGAACCGCTCCACCTCGTCCCTGGTGCGGATTTTCCCCTCGATGCCCCCGTTGTGGTAGATCTGCACGGTGCGCTGGGTGGCCTCGGGATCGAAGTCCGGGGTGATGTGGCTGAGGACGAGATACGAACCGGGCGCGAGCGCGTCGACCAGCTTCCGCACGATCCCGTGCGGCTCCCACGCGTCCGGCACGAAGTGCAGCAGCGCGCACAGGCTCAGCGCCACGGGCCGGGACAGATCCAGCACATCCGTGACGGCCGAGGAGGAGAGGATCGCGTCGGGGTCGGCGACATTCGCGTCGACGTACGCGGTGCGCCCCTCGGGACTGCTGGTGAGCAGCGTCTGCGCATGGGCCAGCACGATCGGGTCGTTGTCGGCGTACACCACCCGGCACTCCGGGGCCACCGACTGGGCGACCTCGTGCAGATTGGGCCGGGTGGGAATGCCGGTGCCGATGTCGAGGAACTGGCGGATGCCCTGCTCGGCGGCGAGGTACCGGACCGCGCGCTGCATGAACGCGCGGTTGGTGCGCGCCGCGACCATGACGCCCGGCCACAGGGTGAGCACCTTGGCGGCGGCCTGCCGGTCGGCGACGTAGTTGTCCTTGCCGCCCAGGAAGTAGTCGTACATCCGGGCGCTGTGCGGTCGTCCCTGGTTGAGCGGGGTGTTGGGGGGCTCCGGCCCACTCCCGGTCTGGGGTGCTACCCCTTGCGCGGTCACGTGGCGTACTCCTCCGTCTCCGGGCGCGATCCGTGGCGATCGCGGTGCGTCCCTGCGAGGATCGTAGGCCGCCCGGCGCGGCCGGTTACCCGCGGGTCCGGGTAACTGCCCGCGACGGAACGGCCCTTGACGGGGCGCACGGACACCGGCTCACGCACGGTCCTTGCGGCAGACCGTGTCCCGCGCGGGCAGTTTCCCGGTCCGCAGATAGTCGTTGACCTGCCCGTACACACAGCGGTTCGGATACAGGCCGTACACCCCGTGCACCCGGGCCCGCAGGGTGATCAGACGGGAGTGCGGCATCCGCCGGTGCAGCCCCAGCCCGCCTGCGTAGCTGGTGCGCGGATCGCCGGTGGACTGGACGATCAGACCGGGCGCGGCGTTTCCGCTCCGCACCGGCGGCTCCACCGGTGCGTTCGGCCAGAACGCGCACGGGCTCACCCCGTTGAACATCGGCCCGTACAGCGGTGCTCCGGCCCGGCTGCGCTCGACGTTGCGCCGGTACCAGGACAGGTCGTGCGGCGCCGCCGCGTCCCCGCACAACAGGGCCAGTTGGAGCGAGTTCTGTACGTCCGACACTTCGTCAGGCGTACCCAGCGCCGACGCCAGCGGCTCGGTGGGCTCCACGACACGCCCGGCGGCCGCGTCGTGCAGCAGCCGGATGTTCTTCGCGGCGTCGGCGAACCGTCGGTCGTCGACCAGCAGCGCGGTCAGCACCAGCGGCACCTGCTGGCCGTCGGCCGTGTAACGGCCCACCCGCAGGGGTGTGCGGGCGGCCTGCCGGGCGATGCGCTCCACCGTCGCCCGCACCCGCGCGGGCGTGTCGCCCAGGCCGTAGGTGCCGCTCCGGCGGGCCGCCCACGCCGCCCAAGCGTCCAGCAGCTCCTCGTTGGGTGCGGCCGCGTCGCGGAACGCCCGCACGTGGTAGCGCGCCGGGTCCAGCGCGCTGTCCAGCAGCAGCCGGTCGGTGCGGCCCGGGAACATCTTCGCGTACACCGCGCCCAGGTAGGTGCCGTAGGAGACGCCGAAGTACGACGTCCGCGGCTCACCCAGCACGGTGCGCAGCACATCCATGTCGCGGGCGGTGTTCCGGGTCGTGAAGTGGCGCAGATACGACAGGTCCTTGCCGTACGCGCGCCGGCAGCCGCGCACCAGGTCGGCCTCGTACCGCGCCTGGGCCCGGAACCCCGCCGCGTCGTACCCGGCGGAGCGCAGCCAGTGCCCGGAGATACCGCAGCGCAGCGGGCTGCTGCGGCCGACTCCGCGCGGATCCATGCCGATCAGGTCGTACCGCGCGGCCAGCTCCTTGCCCATGGCGGGGGCGTCGAGCAGTGGCATGTCGAGCGAAGCGCCGCCGGGGCCACCGGAGTTGTGCATCATCAGACCGATGCGGTGCGCCGTGTCGGTGGCCTTGATGCGCGAGAAGCCGAGGCTCAGGGTGCGCCCGCCCGGTTTCCGGTAGTCCAGCGGCACCCGGATGGTGGCGCAGCGGGCCCCGGCCCGGTCCAGCTCCGGGTGATGACATGCCGTCCAGTGCGGACGCTGGGTGGTGAACGGGCGCAGGGGGTCGGTATCGGTGTCGGCGGAGGCGGCCCGGGGGGTGGCGAGCTGCCCGGCGAAGGCGACCGCGGTGGCGAGGGCGCCGATGACGGCGGTGCGCAGGCTACGAGAACGCATGGTGAGCAGCCTCCCGCTCACCGCACCCCGGTCACCATGGAGCGCGCACCCCGCAAAGACGGGGGAGAACCGGATGGTGTGGTCGGGCCCCTGATCCCTGCGCATGACCGCGGTCTCGATCGCCCGGATACGGAAACCCTGGCCCCGACCTGGAAGGATGCATCCGTACGAACGCCGGAGGACACTGGTCGTAACGGTCATCCTGACAGGGAGCCCTTTCATGACCACAGCGCGGGACCTGTTGATCGTCACCATGGACGCGGAGCCCAGCCGCCTGGTGGAGCGGGGCGATCTGTCGCTCGCGCTCGCCGGAGCCGAGCTGATCGACCTCCTGGCCGCGCGGGAAGCCGGGTTGGACGGCTCCGGCGAGCACATCGTGCCGGGGCCAGCGGGCGCGCCCGACGACCCGCTGCTGCGTCGGGCCGCCGCGGCGCTCGTCCGGGAGGCGCCGTACGAGTCCATCGGCGACTGGCTGTGGCGCAGGGGCCGCGATCTGTCGGCGGTCTACCTGTCCGCGCTGGAGGCGGACGGGCAGCTGGTCCGGCAGCGCAACCGCCACTGGAAGGTGTTCTGGACCCGCGAACTGGCCCTGGTCGACACCGACGCCCGCCGCCACGCGGCGTACCGCCACCGGTCGGACGAGCCCGTCCTGGCCGCCCTGACGGAGGCCATCGGCATCCGCGATCAGGGTGGCGAGGGGATGGGGGAGGCCCCGGAGGTGTCCGACGACGCGGTGGCGCGCGTGCTCGCCGCCCTCGACGACGCGCTCGCGGAGCTGGCGGCCGAACGGCAGCGGAGGGCCCGGCGGCGCGACGAGGCGGCGGTGGACAACGTCCGCCGCGGCTACTGAGCCACCGGCTACCGGCCGAACCGGTGCGTCCCCGACCAGCCCGGATCCCCGGTCGTGGCGAAGCGCACCCACGCGCCGTGCATCTCCGCGGCGAGCGACGGCGGGATGTCCGGTCCGAGCAGCCCCTCCGGCGTCCGAACTCGCCGCCGCGGCCGTACGCACCGGCCACCACGCGGAGGCCGCCGCCATCGTCGAACGCACCGAGAAGCGGCTCGCCGACGACCCCTCTCCCCGGATGCGCGCGCTGATCCACCGCGCCCACGCCCTGCTCGACCCGTCCCGGGCGGAATCGCGTTTCACCTCGGCGCTGGCCGGCCCGGCGGGCCGCCAATGGCCCTCCGAACGCGCCCAGATCCTCCTGGACCACGCGGAATGGCTGCGCCGCGCCCACCGCGTCACCGACGCCCGCCCCCTCCTCCACACCGCCCTGGAGACGTTCCGCCGCCTCGGCGCCCACCCGTGGACCGACCGCGCCCAAGCCGAACTCCGCGCCGCCGGCGTCGACGCGGCCCCCACCGCCCCGGACGCCCTCACGCCCCAGCAGCAGCACATCATCCGCCTCGCCGCGAAGGGCCTGAGCAACCGCGAGATCGGCGAACGCCTCTTCCTCTCCCTCCCGGACCGTGGGCTCCCACCTCTACCGCAGCTTCCCCAGACTCGGCGTCACGGCCCGCTCCCAACTCCGCGACGTCCTCGAGGCCTCCGGCCAGCCGTAGACCCCGGGCGCACGGCGCTGCCAGTCCCGGACCGGCAGCCCCTTCGGCGAGGGGCTGCCGACTTCGTGGTGTCAGGAGCAGGTGTACTGCGCGGGTTGGGAGTCCTCGTTCCCGAAGAGAGTCTTCTCGTCGGTGCTGATCGCCTTGAGCGTGGACGCGCTTCGTTCCGATTCCGGCGGTCCCGGCGATGTCACCGGCGTTGTGTCGCGGCCTTGAACTTGTTGGTGACGATGTCGTCGCCCACGATCAGGCCGGCCGCGTTGACGTCCGAGACGTTGGGTTCGGCCGTGGGCAGCCGCAGCGCGACCTTTCCCTTGTCCCACAGCGTCCCGCGCTTTTCCATCTCTTTCGTCGATTCAACAGACGGAGGGCGTCGAACGCGGCTGACGATCGTGCGGGGCAAAAAGAAAACCCCCGGTCACCTTGACGACCAGGGAGTTCCGCTGCGTATATTAGGGGTTTGTGTGCCTGTGCACATCAAGGGCACACAAAAGCTTGATGAAGTCATCATATCCAGCGGGAGTTGAATTGTCAAACGCGGAATTGCGTCAGGAGCAGGAATTCATCGACCTGCTCCATGCGCGTCTCGCCGAACTGCGGGCCGGGGCCGAGGAGGCGGTGAGTGACGCCCTGTCGATGGAGGGGCGGAACTTCCAGGCGCGGCTGGAGCGCGATGTGCTGGTGGCCGAGCGGTCCGGGCTGCTCGCCGCGTTCGACGCGGGGGAGAGGGGGCTGTGCTTCGGGCGGCTGGCGTTCCGCGACGGCCGCGACCACCACATCGGACGCATCGGTATCCGGCGCGACGACGCGGAACGCACCCCGCTGGTCATCGACTGGCGGGCCGACGTGGCGCGCCCGTTCTACCTGGCGACCGGGCACACCCCGATGGGGCTGCGCCGGCGGCGGCACATCACCACCGAGCGCGGGCGGGTCACCGCCCTGCACGACGAGATCCTGGACCTGTCCGACACCGTGCGGACCGGGCACGAGAACAGCGACGCGGACGCCGTGCTGCTCGCCGCGCTCGACTCGGCCCGTACCGGCCGGATGCACGACATCGTGCAGACCATCCAGGCCGAGCAGGACCGGATCATCCGCGCCCCACACCACGGTGTCCTCGTCGTGGAGGGCGGCCCCGGTACGGGCAAGACCGTGGTCGCGCTGCACCGCGCCGCCTATCTGCTGTACGCGCAGCGCGAGCTGCTGGCCCGCCGCGCGGTGCTGGTCCTGGGGCCGAACCCGGCGTTCCTCGGCTACATCGGCGAGGTGCTGCCCGCGCTCGGTGAGACCGGTGTGCTGCTCGCCACGCTCGGCGAGCTGTTCCCCGGGGTCACGGCCACCGGCACCGACACCCCGGAGGCCGCCGAGGCCAAGGGCCGGGCCACGATGGCGGACGCCCTGTCCCGCTTCGTACAGGACCGGCAGGCGCTGCCCGACCCGGAGATCGTGATCGACCACGACGACGGTGACCTGGTCCTGGACGCGGACATCGTGTCCGCGGCGCGGGCCCGGGCGCGGGAGACCCGGCTGCCGCACAACCTGGCCCGCCCGCACTTCGCGTTCCGGGTCATCGACGCGCTGACCGCGCAGCTGACCGAGCGGATCGGCGCGGACCCGTACGGCGGCCCCAACCTCCTCGGCCCGGACGACATCGCCCAGCTCGGCAAGGCGATCGCGGCCAGCCCCGAGGTGCACGCCGCCATCGACGAGCTGTGGCCCGAACTCCGCCCCGAGCAGCTCGTCGCGGACTTCCTCAGCGACCCCGTCCACGTCTCGGACGCCGACGCCGCAGCGATCCGCCGTACCGGCGGGGAGTGGACCCCGGCGGACGTGCCGCTGCTGGACGAGGCCGCCGAACTGCTCGGCGAGGACGACTCGGCGGCCCGTGCCGCCGCCGAGGGCGCCCGGCTGGAGCGCATCGAGTACGCGCAGGGCGTGCTCGACCTCTCCTACGGCTCGCGTACCCAGGAGTTCGAGGACCGCGAGGACGACGACTCGGAGGTGCTGGCCGCCCACAACCTCATCGACGCCGAACGCCTGGCGGACCGCAACGAGGAGGCCGACCACCGCAGCGCCGCCGAACGCGCCGCCGCCGACCGCACCTGGGCCTTCGGCCACATCATCGTCGACGAGGCCCAGGAGCTGTCCCCGATGGCGTGGCGGCTGCTGATGCGCCGCTCCCCGACCCGTTCCATGACACTGGTCGGCGACCCCGCGCAGACCGCGGAGCCGGGCGGCTGCGGCTCCTGGTCCTCGATCCTCGCCCCGTACGTCGAGGACCGCTGGGAACACACCCGGCTCGGCGTCAACTACCGCACCCCGGCCGAGATCATGGCGGTCGCGGCGGAGGTGGCCCGCACCGCGGACCCCGGCTTCGAACCGCCGCGTTCGGTCCGCGCCACCGGCGTACGCCCGTGGGCGCGGCACACCGCCGACCTGCCGGGCGCGGTGGCCGACGCCGTGGCGGGGGAGTCGGGGACGGAGGGCCGCCTCGCGGTGATCGCCCAGCCCGCCCACCACGACGCCCTCGCGGCCGCGCTGCCGGACGCGTCCGCGGGCCGGTCCCCGGACCTGACCAGCCCGGTGGTGCTGCTCACCCCGCGGCAGGCCAAGGGGCTGGAGTTCGACACGGTGATCGTGGCCGAACCGGCGGAGTTCGGGACGAGCGACCTGTACGTGGCGCTGACCCGGGCGACCCAGCGGTTGGGCGTGGTGCACACCGGGACGCTGCCGGAGAGCCTGGCCGGGCTGTCCCAGCCGCAGGACGCGGCCGTCGCGGCGCCGGAGCGGTGAGCTGGGCCGGCGATGCGGCGCGCCCGGCGCGGCGGTGTGGAGACACGGCGCCGCGCGGGCGCGGATCGCCCGCGCCCCGCGGGCAGTTGACCCCGCCCCGGGAAGGGAGACGCACGGCGTCGGCGTGCTGAACGCCGGGCGACACCGCCACGGCGGTCGGAGGAACCCCTGGTGAGCGGCACCGCCGATTTGCCCCGGGCCGGGGGCCGTGTGCGACAGTGGACCGCCCCGCTCGGCCGGGCGCGCCCGCGCGCGCAGCCGCCGATGGGCTCCCCCTACCTCAGCAGGACAGTCTCCGGTCGCGCCCGCGCGTGTCCGGGCTGTCGTCGTCCCCTCCACTACGTCCTTCCTGAGAGCAGAGATGCTGGCAACGACTCTTCCTCCCCGGACCACGGACCTGTTCGACCAGGGCCTGGAGTTGCGACCCGGTGCCGCGCTCCTGCGTTTCGGCGCGGCCCGGCAGCGGCCGGCCGGCCGTTTCAGCTGGTCGGGCGATGGCGCCGCGGCGTGGCTCGACGACAGCCGTGGCCACGTGTGGACCGTCGGCGGCGCGGAGGCCGCCGCCGGGCTCGTCCTGCGCGCCGCGCAGCGCCGTCCCGAGCAGGTGCGGGAGTTCACCGGGCCGCGCGGCACCGACGCCCTGGTCGCCCGCCATCTGCCGGTGGACGACATCGTCGAGTGGGTGTTCCGCTGGACGGTGGAGGAACCGCCCGTGCAGCGCGGCGAGGATCGCGTGGTCATCCTCGACGAGAGCCACCACGACGAACTGCTCGCCTTCCTCGGCGAACACAGCCCCGCTTACTCCACCGGACCTGGCTCCGCGCACGTGAGCCTGTGGTGCGCGATCCGCGATGACGAGGGCCGGATGGTGGCCTGTGGCGCCCTGAGCAGCCTGCGGGACAGCGGCGCCCCGCTGATGGCGTCCGTCGCGACGGACGCCGCCCAGCGCGGTCAGGGGCTGGGCGCGGCGCTGACGTCGTGGCTGACCCGGTACGCGGTGCGCCGTCACGGTTTCTGCACACTGTGGCAGCTCGCCGACAACGCCCCCGCCGAACGGCTCTACACCCGCCTCGGCTACCGCAACGAGGACCCCTGCGTGGCCGCCCGGATCACATCCGACTGATCGCGGCACACCTCATGACAACAGTCACACCGGCCCCCGGAACGAACGGGGCGCAATAGTAGATACCCGCTCGGCGAAATCGGAGACTTTTCGGCTCTTGCCGACATGTCGCATCCGGGTTCGCCGCGGGTCCGGTGTGCTGCCCGGCCACAAGTCCACCAGGGATTCCGGCGGCAGGACACCGTCACACCTCCTTCACGGGAGCGGCGCAGCACACCCACGTGGTCCTTCGCAAGCGCCCACCGCGCTACGACTCCCGGTAGTAGCGAACGTTTGTTGCAGTGGTTTCGGCGCGGCCCTAACAATGACGGCCCACACCGCGCCTCGGCAGTCCTGGCACCGCTGCGTACAGAGTCGGCCGTACACGGGGGAGGGCGTGCCGTGACTACCGAGTGAGGGACACGCATGAGCAAGCACCGGACCACCAAGACGCACCACCGGAAGACAGCCGTCGCCGCCGTCGCGGTGGCCGCCGTGGGTGTGCCGTCCATCGCGATGGCGTGTCTGAACGGGCCGGATGACAAGGCCACCAAGGCCAGTGGTGTGGAGACCACCGCCTCCGCGGGGCAGGGGCAGGGGAAGCGGTGGCACGAGAAGAAGAGCCACCACGCGGAGAAATCGGCGTCGCCGAAGCGGTCGAAGGAGACGAAGCGGTCGAAGGAGGAGCGGGCGTCGCGCTCGGCCTCCGCCACGCCGAGAGCCCGCGCGACCTCCGCTCCCGCCACCACCCTGTCCGCCACCGCCCCGGCGGCGGTGAAGTCCAAGGCTCCGGCCACCACCGCCGCCACCAAGGCCGCCGCATCCCCGTCGTCCGCGGCGTCCAGCGCCCAGGACCAGGTCGTGGACCTGGTCAACAGCGAGCGCGCCAAGGTGGGGTGCTCGCCGCTGAAGGTGAACGCGAAGCTCGCCAAGGCCGCCGAGGCCCACAGTGAGGACATGGCCGAGCACAGCGACATGTCGCACACCGGCTCCGACGGGTCGTCGCCGGGCGACCGGATCGAGCGCGCGGGCTACTCGTGGAGCACCTACGGTGAGAACGTCGCCTACGGCTACAGCTCGGCCAAGAGCGTGATGGAGGGCTGGATGAACAGCTCCGGCCACAGGGCCAACATCCTGAACTGCGACTTCAAGGAGATCGGCGTCGGCCTCGCCCAGCCCGGCGACTACTGGACGCAGGACTTCGGCGCCGGGCGCTAGCGGCCGCCCGCCGCCCCCTTCGTCCCCGCCCGCCTTTTTGCGGTTCGCGCCGAGTTCGCGTTCCTGGGCCCGTTCGCGGATGCGCACCATTATGGTCGGGTGCCATGCACGTGGCAGGTGTCCTCGACAGGGTGACCCGGGCGGCCGTGGCCGTGCGCCCGGTGGCGCGGGCCACGGAGCCGCGGGGCCGGGAGCCGTGGCGGCGGCGCCGCTTGGCCGTGGCCGTCGTGGTCGTCGTGGCCGTGCTGCTCGCGCAGATGGCCGTCGCGATGGTGACCGCGGCCGTGGAGCAGACGCCGACCATCGACGAACCGGTGTACGTCGGCGTGGCGAAGACCTACCTGCAGGAACACAGCCTTCGGTTCAACCCCGAACACCCGCCCCTGGGCAAGCTGGTCATCGCCACCGGGCTGCTCTTCGCCCACGCCCGCCTGACCCCCGGGTTCACCGGGGACCAGGGAGCGCTGGGGCGGCGTCTGCTGTACGAGTCGGGCAACGACCCCTGGCAGGTGATGCTGTGGGCGCGGCTGCCGGTGATCGTGCTGACGCTGCTGTTCGGGCTGGTCGTCTTCGCGTTCGCAAGGGATCTGACCGGCCCCGTGGGCGGAGTGGTGGCGCTCGCCCTGTACGTCTTCTCGCCCGATGTCATCGCGCATGGTTCGCTCGCCACGCTCGACGTACCGATGTGCGGCTTCCTGCTGACCTCGGTGTGGCTGCTGTGGCGGGCGCGCCGCCGCCCCTTACGCCACCTGCCACTCGCCGGGGTGGCGCTCGGTGCGGCCGTGGCCACCAAGATGAGCGCACTGCCCGCGGTCCCGGTGCTGATGCTCCTGGCGGTGCTTTCGTACGCGTACGCCCGGCGCGGCACACCCGGCACCGGACGGCGCGGTACGGCGCGGGTCCTGGCGCTGGGCGCGGCGGGCGCGGTGGGCATGGCGCTGGTCGCGCTCGCCGTGGTGTGGGCCGCGTATCTCGCCGTGGACCCGCGGTTGCGCTGGACCACGCCCGGCGATGTGCCCGCCGTCCACGGGCTGCGCGGGCTCGCCGTCGACCTGCTTCCGGTCCCCGAGCCGTTCCGCGACGGGATGCGCGTCCAGTTCGGCTTCGAGAACCAGCTGTGGCGCGGCTTCCTGTTCGGCCGTCAGTACCACGGCTCGCTCTGGTACTACCTGCCCCTCGCGCTGCTGGTGAAGACGCCGCTGGGGACGCTCGCGCTGTGGGCGGCCGGTGCCGTCGCGATGGTGGCGGCGCCCCGGCTGCGGCCCGCCGCCCCGTACGTCCTGGTGCCCGCGGCCGTGCTGCTGGCCGTGGCCATGAACGGAGCCCGTGACCTCGGCGTGCGGTACGCGCTCTTCCTGCCCATGTTCCTGGCCGTCGCCGCGGCCGGGGTGGTCACGCCGCGGTGGCGAGGGGCGTTCGGCGTGACGGCGGCCCTGGTGGTGTGCGTGGCGGTCAGTTCGCTGCGGACGTCCCCGTACTACCTGCCGTACGCCAATGAGGCGTTCGGCGGCCCGGCCAGGACCCATGTGTATCTGCACGACTCGAACGTCGACTGGGGGCAGGACCTGGGGCGGCTGGCCGACCGGCTCCGGGGGCGCTACCGGGGCGAACGGGTGTGGCTGGTCTACAAGGGCAGCGGTGTGCCGTCCGCGTACGGCATCCACGCCCGCGACCCGCGCCGGGTGTCCCCGGACCGGGTGCGCGGGCTGCTCGTGGTCTCGGACTCCTCGGCCGCCGGGGCGCGGGGGCGGCTGGCGGCGCTGATCGAGCACAGCCGGCCGGTCGACGAGGTCGGCCACTCCATCACCGTCTACCGGCGGACCTGAGGACCGGGGCCGGTTGATCTGTTTCCGGCCATGATCGGTAGGGTTCACCTCTGCACGTGCGGGGGCGTGTGCCGTGGGAGATCACTCTCCTCTGCTGTTCTGCGCCCGCTCACCGGCCGCCGACACCGAGGAGGGGTGCCCATGTCGTACCCGAGACCACCTGAAGGCCCTGGCAACCCGGGCAACGCCGGGCCCTACGGGCACACACCCCAGCAGGGCCCACCGCCCATGCCACCGCCACCGCCCATGCCGCCACCCCCGCCGCCCGGCCCCCAGCAGGGTGGTTGGCCGGGGACACCGGCGTACGGCGGACAGGCGCCCCACGGCGCACCGTACGGCGGGCAGGGCGCACCGTACGGCGCCGTGCCCGCACCGCAACCGCCCCCGCCCGCGCCGCCGAAGAAGACCACCGGGCGCACCTGCCTCAGCGCCTTCCTCGGCATCGTCGGCGGGCTCGCGATGCTGGGCGGTGGCGCGCTGACCGCGCACGCCTTCTCGAACCACAGCCAGAACATCGCCAACCGCTCCGAGTACGGCGCGTCGATGTGGCGCAACGAGCCCGCGGACAAGCTCTTCCCGGACACCCTCGCGCCCCGCAAGGACAGCCAGTCCGAGGGCACCGACCGCAAGCGCGCGCAGTGGCACCGCATCGGGATATCCGAGAAGACCGGCTGCGCGGACGGGCTGAGCGGAGCCACCGCGACCGAGGCGGAGAAGCTGGGCTGCAAGGCCGTGCTGCGCGCCACCTACGTGGACCCGACGGGCAACACCGTCGCGACCGCCGCGCTGGTCGTCCTGCCGAAGAGCGACTCCGTGAAGACGGAGATGAGCACGTTCTTCGACGCCGAGAAGGACAAGGACAACCCGGGGCCCGGTGTGAAGGCCTACGGCGTCCCCGGCACCATCGCGGCCCGCTGGAGTGACGCGCGGGCCAACGGCTCGGCCGGGCGGCCGGTCACCGACCTGTACCTCCCGTACGCGCTCGTGGCCTCCGCGGGCGCGGTCGACGGCCGTAAGGCGGGGGAGCTGCCGGGCGAGTGGGGCAGGTACAGCCTCGACGCCAAGCAGGACCGCGCGCCGTGGCGGGGCGCCGCCGACGGGCTCGTCGACGCCCTGAACCTGCACCTCATGGATCTGCTGACGGAGGGGACCTCATGAGCGTCCGGCGACACACCGGCGCGCGCCTCGGCACGGCCATGACCGCGGTGCTCCTCGGCTCGGTGCTGGGCGTGGCGGCCGCGCCGCCCGCATCCGCCGCCACCCCCACCCCCACCAGCTGGGAGGCGAAGGCGCTCGGCCTGGCGTCGGCGCAGCGCACCGCGCAGGGCGAGGGCGTCAAGGTCGCGGTCCTGGACAGCGGCGTCATGACCAACCATGTGGCGCTGAACGGCAAGGTCACCACCGGCCCCGACTTCCTCAAGGACGGGCTGAAGCCCGGCGATCCGCGCTGGGGCGGCCATGGCACCGCGATGGCCTCGGACGTCCTGAAGGTGGCCCCGGAGGCGAGCATCCTGTCGGTCCGGGTGATCGACGACAAGGAGGACCACGGCGGGGAAATCCGGCAGGGGATCAGCCCGGTCGCCCAGGGCATCGACTACGCGGTCGACCACGGCGCCGATGTGATCTCCATGTCGCTCGGCGGCGAGATGTTCGGCGATTCCTACGACGAGGACGAGGTCGACGCCCTGGCCCGGGCCGCGCAGAAGGGCGTTCCGGTCATCGCCTCGGCGGGCAACGAGGGCGACATGTTCAACGACGCCTCGTACCCGGCGGGCTATCCGGGCGTGATCGCCGTGGCCGCCACCCAGCAGAACGGCAGCCGCGCCGAGTTCTCCACGGTACGGACGTACAACTCGGTGGCCGCGCCCGGCGTGGCCATCATGAGCGCGAAGAACACGGGCGGCTACGAGCCGGTCAACGGTACCTCGCCCGCGGCGGCGCTCACCTCGGGCGTGGTGGCCCTGATGCTGTCGCACAACGACAAGCTGACCCCGGCCCAGGTGCGCACCCTGCTCACGAAGACGGCACACCATCCGTCCGACGGGCGGAACGCGCTGGTCGGGTACGGGCCGATCGACGCGGCGGCGGCCGTCCAGGCCGCCGCGAAGCCGCCCGCCGACGGGACGGTCCCGGTGAAGTACACGGGCAAGGAGCACCTGGCCACCCCGGACGGTACGCCGAAGACCCAGCATCCGCCCCTGGAGACGGATCTGGTGACGATCGGCCTCGGCGCGGCGGGCGTGGGCCTGCTGATGGTCATCGGCGCGGTGCTGATCACCCGCGCCGGCCGCCGCGCGGCGGCCCGGGGCTGACAGCGGTGGGGCGGGTGGCGAGCACGCTCGCCACC
>NZ_JBEYAL010000073.1:0-27297 GCF_040631655.1 Streptomyces sp. NPDC019937 | reverse complement strand
GCGGTCCGCGGCGCCCGCCCGCCCGCAGAGCGGCCGGGGCAAGGCCGCGGCCACGACCCCCCAGGGCAGGGACAAGGCGGGCAAGGGCCGTCAGAGCGCTCCCAGGGCGCCCCGCCGCCCCGCGATCCGCACACCCCGCCGCCCCTCCAAGGGCAGCCTGCTGGACGCGCTGCGGGGCGCACAGCAGCGCGCCAAGAAGGCCTGGGACCGACCGCTCACCGCGTACTACCTGATCCTCGGCGGCGCCGCCCTGATCATCGTGCTGGGCCTGGTGATGGTCTACTCCGCCTCCCAGATCAAGGCGCTCCAGTCCGGCCTCGCCCCCTCGTACTTCTTCCGCAAACAGCTCTTCGCCGCGGCGCTCGGCGGCGCGCTGATGCTGCTGGCCGTGCGCATGCCGATCAAGCTGCACCGCGCCTTCGCCTATCCGCTGCTGGCCGCCTCGGTCTTCCTGATGTGCCTGGTCCAGGTGCCGGGGATAGGGATCTCGGTCAACGGCAACCAGAACTGGATCTCCTTCGGCGGTCCGTTCATGCTCCAGCCGAGCGAGTTCGGCAAGCTCGCGCTCGTCCTGTGGGGCGCCGATCTGCTCGCCCGCAAGCAGGACAAGCGGCTGCTCGCGCAGTGGAAGCACCTTCTGGTGCCGCTCGTCCCGGCGGCCGCCCTGCTGCTCGGAATGATCATGCTGGGCGGCGACATGGGCACCGCGATCATTCTCTCGGCGATTCTTTTCGGCCTGCTTTGGCTGGCGGGCGCCCCCACCCGGCTCTTCGCGGGCGTGCTCGCCTTCGCCGGGGCGATCGCCGTTCTGCTGATCAAAACCAGCCCCAACCGGATGTCCCGGCTCGCCTGCATCGGCGCCACCGAGCCCGGAGCAGGCGATCAGTGCTGGCAGGCGGTGCATGGCATCTATGCTCTGGCCAACGGCGGATGGTTCGGCTCCGGACTGGGCGCGTCCATGGAGAAATGGGGCGAACTCCCCGAACCGCACACCGACTTCATCTTCGCCATTACCGGGGAGGAACTCGGCCTGGCGGGGACGCTGTCGGTGCTCGTCCTCTTCGCGGCTCTAGGCTATGCGGGTATCCGCGTGGCCGGACGCACGGAGGACCCCTTCGTGAGGTACGCCGCGGGAGGCGTGACCACCTGGATCACGGCGCAGGCCGTGATCAACATCGGTGCGGTGCTCGGTCTGCTGCCGATCGCCGGGGTCCCGCTCCCGCTGTTCTCCTACGGAGGGTCCGCCCTGCTGCCGACCATGTTCGCCGTAGGTCTGCTGATCGCCTTCGCCCGGGCCGAGCCCGCCGCGCGGGCGGCGCTGGCCATGCGGCAGCCTGCTTTGCGGAAGAAGCTGGCTCGGGTGAGACGGAAGACGATGAGACGGCGCGTCAAGGAACGGCCGTCCGGAGAGCGGTGAATTTCGGTGCATGTCGTACTCGCCGGTGGGGGGACCGCCGGCCACATCGAGCCCGCGCTCGCCCTCGCGGACGCCCTGCGAAGGCAGGATCCGACCGTGGGGATCACGGCGCTCGGCACGGAGCGCGGGCTCGAGACCCGGCTCGTGCCAGAGCGCGGCTACGAACTCGGGCTGATCCCTGCCGTGCCGCTGCCACGCAAACCCACCCCCGAGCTGATCACCGTCCCCGGGCGGCTGCGCGGCACGATCAAGGCCGCCGAGCAGATCCTGGAGCGCACCAAGGCCGACTGCGTGGTCGGCTTCGGCGGCTATGTGGCCCTGCCCGGCTATCTGGCCGCCAAGCGGCTGGGCGTGCCGATCATCGTCCATGAGGCCAACGCCCGGCCCGGGCTCGCCAACAAGATCGGCTCCCGTTACGCCACGTCGGTCGGGGTCTCCACCCCGGACAGCAAGCTCCGGGGCGCCCGCTACGTGGGCATCCCGCTGCGCCGCTCCATCGCCACCCTGGACCGGGCGGCGGTCCGCCCCGAGGCGCGCGCGGCCTTCGGCCTGGACCAGAACCTGCCGACGCTGCTGGTCTCCGGCGGCTCGCAGGGCGCGCGCCGGTTGAACGAGGTGGTCCAGCGGGTCGCCCCGTTCCTGCAGCGGGCCGGAATTCAGGTGCTGCACGCGGTCGGCCCGAAAAACGAACTGCCGCATGTGGACAACATGCCCGGAATGCCGCCCTATATCCCGGTACCGTACGTGGACCGGATGGACCTCGCGTACGCCGCGGCCGACATGATGCTCTGCCGCGCGGGCGCGATGACCGTCGCCGAGCTGTCCGCCGTCGGGCTGCCGGCCGCCTACGTCCCGCTGCCCATCGGCAACGGCGAGCAGCGGCTCAACGCCCAGCCGTTGGTCAAGGCGGGCGGCGGACTGCTGGTCGACGACGCCGAACTGACGCCCGAATGGGTGCAGAGCAACGTCCTGCCGGTGCTCGGCGACCCGCACCGGCTGTACGAGATGTCGCGGCGCGCCGCCGAGTTCGGCCGCCGGGACGCCGACGAGCTGCTGGTCGGCATGGTGTACGAGGCAATCGCGGCACGCCGCCAGGCGTGAGAAGGCAGGGAGCGTGGCCGGACCGACGACCGCCGAGAGCGGCACCCGAAGGACGTCGCCGTCCGGCCCGCCCCCGCGCCTGTTCGCGGCGCGGCGCAGGTTCCGCCTGCCCAGCCGCCGCACCCTGGTGATCGCCGCGGTGGCGGCCGCCCTGCTGGGCGGCGGGACCGGCTGGCTGCTGTACGGGTCGAGCTGGCTGCGGGCCGAGCGGGTGACGGTCACCGGCGCGGACGTGCTCACCCCGGACGAGGTCCGCAAGGCCGCGGCCGTTCCGCTGGACACCCCCCTGGCCGCGGTGGACACCGACGCGATCGGGCGGCGACTGCGGGACCGGCTGCCACGGATAGCGAAAGTGGACGTATCCCGGTCATGGCCGCACACCATCAGTCTTGATGTGACGGAACGCAAGGCCGAAGTGATTGTCGAAGAGGGCGGGAAGTTCCGCGAAGTGGACGCCCGTGGCGTGCGGTTCTCCCGTGTGACCGAGCGGCCCAAGGGCGTTCCGCTGCTCGAAATGGAGCCGGACCGGTCGCCGAGTTCACGCCATTTCGGCCCGGCGCGACTGCGCCGCGAGGCCGTCCGGGTGGTCACCGGGCTCCCGGCGAAGGTCCGTACGGACACGCGCTCGGTCCGGGTTCGCTCGTACGACTCGATCACCCTGGAGCTGTCCCGGAGCCGTACGGTCGCGTGGGGGAGCGATGAGCGCGGAGCCGCGAAGGCCAAGGCGCTCACGGCGCTCATGAAAGCGCGGCCCGACGCCGGTCACTTCGACGTCAGCGCGCCGAGCGCGCCCGCGGTGTCCCGTAGTTGACGGGCATAGCGGCAGGCCAGCACCCTGGTTGGCTGGACCACTGGGTGATCACATAGGGTGAAAAGAAAAGCGGGAGGTTCGGCGTGTTCATTGAACGCGCGCCACTTGTCGACTTAGTGTCCTGTTCCGAAGACTCCGGGAAACAGAGGCACTGGTAACCCTAAACTTCAGCGTTAGGGTTGGGGTCGGCAATCGGAACCGTCCCATTCGGCATCAGTCGGCGCACCGCGGCAACAGCGGGGTGGCGACACGTAACTCGAGGCGAGAGGCCTTCGACGTGGCAGCACCGCAGAACTACCTCGCAGTCATCAAGGTCGTCGGCATCGGCGGCGGTGGCGTGAATGCCATCAACCGGATGATCGAGGTCGGGCTCAAGGGCGTCGAGTTCATCGCGATCAACACCGATGCGCAGGCCCTGCTGATGAGTGACGCGGACGTCAAGCTCGACGTCGGCCGCGAGCTCACTCGTGGACTGGGCGCCGGCGCCAACCCCGATGTCGGCCGGAAGGCCGCCGAGGACCACCGCGAGGAGATCGAGGAGGTCCTCAAGGGGGCCGACATGGTCTTCGTGACGGCGGGTGAGGGCGGTGGTACCGGCACCGGTGGCGCCCCCGTGGTCGCCAACATCGCGCGCTCCCTGGGCGCGCTGACGATCGGCGTGGTCACCCGTCCGTTCACCTTCGAGGGCCGCCGGCGCGCCAATCAGGCCGAGGACGGCATCGCGGGACTGCGCGACGAGGTCGACACCCTCATCGTCATTCCGAACGACCGGCTCCTGTCGATCTCCGACCGTCAGGTGAGCGTGCTCGACGCGTTCAAGTCGGCGGACCAGGTGCTGCTGTCGGGTGTTCAGGGCATCACCGACCTCATCACCACCCCCGGCCTGATCAACCTCGACTTCGCTGACGTCAAGTCCGTGATGTCCGAGGCGGGCTCGGCGCTCATGGGCATCGGCTCGGCGCGCGGCGACGACCGCGCGGTGGCCGCAGCCGAGATGGCGATCTCCTCGCCACTGCTGGAGGCGTCCATCGACGGCGCCCGCGGGGTGCTGCTCTCCATCTCCGGCGGCTCCGACCTCGGTCTGTTCGAGATCAACGAGGCCGCCCAGCTGGTGAGCGAGGCCGCCCACCCCGAGGCCAACATCATCTTCGGCGCGGTGATCGACGACGCGCTCGGGGACGAGGTCCGGGTCACCGTGATCGCGGCGGGCTTCGACGGCGGTCAGCCGCCCGCGAAGAACCAGAACCGCGACAAGGTGCTGGGCTCGTACAACGGCGGCCGCGAGGAGAGCGCGAACGGCCAGCCCCCCCGTCAGTCCGCCCCGGAGCCCGGCCGTCCGTCCTTCGGCGGCCTCGGCAGCGTCACTCCGCGTGAGGAGGAGCCCGCCCCGGAGCCCGCTCCGGTCGCCGAGGTCCCGCCGCCGCCCCCGGTGTCCACTCCGCAGGTCCCGCCGGCCCGTCCCTACCAGGACAGCCAGGCCGAGGAGCTGGACGTGCCGGACTTCCTGAAGTGAGCCTGCTGCCATGGCTCCACGGCGACCCTGAAGCGACCCCGCAGTGATAGCGCAACAGCACGACGCCAGCGGCGCGCACTTCGGCTTCACCGACCGGTGGGGCGGGGTGAGCGCCGCTCCGTATGACGAGCTCAACCTCGGCGGCGCGGTGGGCGACGACCCCCAGGCCGTGACGGCCAACCGCGAGCTGGCGGCCAAGGCGCTCGGCCTGGACCCGTCGTCCGTCGTCTGGATGAACCAGGTGCACGGCCGGGACGTGGCCGTGGTCGAGGGTCCCTGGACGACCGGTGAGATCCCCGCCGTGGACGCGGTGGTGACGTCGCGTCGGGGGCTCGCCCTCGCCGTCCTCACCGCCGACTGCACCCCGGTGCTGCTGGCCGATCCGGTCGCCGGAGTCGCCGGCGCCGCGCACGCGGGCCGGCCCGGACTGGTCGCCGGGGTGGTCCCGGCGGTGGTCGAGGCGATGGTGGCTCAGGGCGCGGACCCGGCCCGGATCGTGGCCCGAACCGGACCCTCCGTTTGCGGCCGGTGCTACGAGGTGCCCGCGGCCATGCGCGCCGAGGTCGCCGAGACGGTGCCGGAGTCCTGGGCGGAGACCAGCTGGGGCACCCCGGCGGTGGACGTGGCGGCCGGGGTGCGGGCCCAACTCGCCCGGTCCGGTGTGGAGATGGATGGACAATCTCACATCTGCACCCGGGAATCGGCGGACCACTTCTCGTACCGGCGCGACCGCACGACAGGGCGGCTCGCGAGCTATGTCTGGTTGGACGGCTGAGCTGTGACGGATCGCAAGACGGAACTGGCCGCGAACCTGGCGCAGGTGGAGGAACGTATCTCTGCCGCCTGTGCCTCCGCCGGTCGCAAGCGCGAAGAGGTGACCCTGATCGTGGTCACCAAGACGTACCCGGCGAGCGACGTCCGTTTGCTCGCGGAACTGGGCGTCCGGCACGTCGCCGAGAACCGCGATCAGGAGGCCGCCCCCAAAGCTGCGGAATGCGCTGATCTGCCCTTGATCTGGCACTTTGTCGGGCAATTGCAGACCAATAAGGTGCGTTCTGTGTGCAGTTATGCCGATGTGGTGCAATCGGTTGATCGCAAGCGATTGATCGACGCGCTCTCGGGGGCGGCCGTGGGGGCCGCGCGCGAGCTGGGTGTCCTGATTCAAGTGGCGCTCGACGCGGACTCCGACGAGCGGGGGCGGCGGGGCGGCGTCGGTCCGGACGGTGTGGGCGCTCTGGCCGATGCCGTGGTCGCGGCCGACGGGTTGCGGCTGGACGGTCTGATGACCGTGGCGCCGCTGACCGGCCCCTACGCGGACCGGCCGCGGGCGGCCTTCGACCGGCTGATGGAAATCTCATCCGGCCTGCGCGTGGCTCATCCGGCTGCGAACATGGTCTCGGCGGGAATGAGCTCAGATCTGGAAGAAGCGGTTGCGGCGGGGGCGACACATGTGCGCGTCGGCACCGCGGTACTCGGAGTCCGCCCCAGGCTCCGGTAACGTCGCGAAGAAGTCGGACCACAGCAGAAAATATGGTCATTCCCGTCAAAAGACGGGCAGGCCACGTGGATCCAAGGCATCCGGTGGCGGAGCCGATCCACCACAGAGCGGAGGACGCAGAGAATGGCCGGCGCGATGCGCAAGATGGCGGTCTACCTCGGCCTCGTGGAGGACGATGGGTACGACGGCCGGGGGTTCGACCCCGACGACGAATTCGAACCCGAGCCGGAGCCCGAGCGGGAGCGTCGGCGTCATCCGGCGGTGGAGACCGAGCCGCGGCCGGAGAGGGGCGAATCTGTGCGAGTGGTCCACCCCCCCGCACAGCGTGAACCGGCTCCGCTTGTAACGGAAAGCAGACAACCCGCGCGAATTGCCCCCGTGGCGTCTATCACACCTGAACGTCAGAACTTGGAGAAGAACGCACCGGTGATCATGCCCAAGGTTGTGTCCGAGCGGGAGCCGTACCGCATCACCACACTGCACCCTCGGACCTACAACGAGGCCCGTACTATCGGGGAACACTTCCGTGAGGGCACCCCGGTGATCATGAATCTGACGGAGATGGACGACACGGACGCGAAGCGACTTGTCGACTTTGCCGCCGGACTCGTGTTCGGTCTCCATGGGAGCATTGAGCGAGTGACGCAGAAGGTGTTCCTGTTGTCTCCTGCTAACGTCGATGTCACGGCGGAGGACAAGGCCCGTATCGCAGAGGGCGGGTTCTTCAACCAGAGCTGAGACGCAACACGGCAACACCGAGTCATCCGAGGCCGCAAGGCCGCGTACGAAACAGGGGAGAGGGACGCGCGAGATGGGCATCGCACTGCAGGTGATCTACATCGCGTTGTACTGCTTCCTGATCGTGCTGATCTTCCGGCTGGTGATGGACTACGTCTTCCAGTTCGCACGCTCGTGGCAACCCGGTAGGGCGATGGTGGTCATCCTCGAGGCCACTTACACTGTGACCGATCCGCCACTCAAGCTGCTGCGGCGGGTCATCCCGCCGTTGCGTCTCGGGGGTGTGGCGCTCGACCTGTCCTTCTTCGTGCTGATGATCATCGTCTGGATCCTGATCACCGTCGTGAGCAATTTTGCGAGCAGGGTGTGAACGATACGGTCTTGCCGGTTGCCGACGACTACGTTGAGGTGAAGTAGAGATGCCGTTGACCCCCGAGGACGTGCGGAACAAGCAGTTCACGACCGTCCGCCTCCGAGAAGGCTATGACGAGGACGAGGTCGATGCCTTCCTCGACGAGGTCGAAGCCGAACTGACCCGGCTGCTGCGGGAGAACGAGGACCTGCGCGCCAAGCTGGCCGCAGCGACCCGGGCCGCCGCACAGAGTCAGCAGCAGCAAGGCATGCGCAAACCTCCGGAACAGCAGGAGCGACCCGGCGCCCCTGTCCCCGCCGCCATATCCGGACCGCCGCAGCAGCAGGGCCAGCCCGGCCCGCCGCAGCAGCAGCAACAGCAGCAGCAGATGGGCGGCCCGCCCCAGCTTCCGGGCGGTGCCCCGCAGCTGCCGGCCGGTCCGATGGGCCAGGGCGGCCCCGGTCCGATGGGCCAGGGCGGTCCCGGTGGCCCCGGCGGTCCTGGCGGCCCCGGTGGTCCCGGTCCGATGGGCCAGAACGGCCCCATGGGTCCCGGCGGGCCCATGGGTGGCCCGATGGGCGGCCCCGGTGGCCCCGGCGGCCCGCAGCTGCCGCAGCCGGGTCAGGGCCCGGGCGGCGACAGCGCCGCGCGCGTGCTCTCGCTCGCGCAGCAGACCGCCGACCAGGCGATCGCGGAGGCCCGTTCCGAGGCCAACAAGATCGTCGGTGAGGCCCGCAGCCGCGCCGAGGGCCTGGAGCGCGACGCCCGCGCCAAGGCCGACGCACTGGAGCGGGACGCGCAGGAGAAGCACCGTGTCGCGATGGGCTCCCTGGAGTCCGCGCGTGCCACGCTCGAGCGCAAGGTCGAGGACCTGCGCGGCTTCGAACGCGAGTACCGCACGCGGCTGAAGTCGTACCTGGAGAGCCAGCTGCGCCAGCTGGAGAACCAGTCCGACGACTCGCTGGCCCCGTCGCGGACTCCGGCGACCGCCTCGCTGCCGCCGTCCCCCTCGATGAGCGGGTCCATGGCTTCCTCGGGTGCCGGCTCGATGGGTGGCCACACGATGGGTGGCAACCAGTCGATGGGCGGCGGCCACAACCAGAACGGCGGCGCGCCGTCGTACGGTGGGCAGCAGCAGATGTCTCCCGCGATGACCCAGCCGATGGCACCGGTGCGGCCGCAGAGTCCGCAGCCGATGCAGCAGGCGCCGAGCCCGATGCGGGGCTTCCTCATCGACGAGGACGACAACTGACGCGGTACGCGTAAGCGTTTCGGCAATCACGAAGGGCTGGGCCCCGGGGCGATCCGCTCCCGGGGCCCAGCCCTTTGCCGTGCGTGGGGCCGACGGCGGTCTTTCCCCTACCCGCCCCTCCCCGCAACCGGGGCTCCGCCCCGGACCCCGGTCCTCAAGTGCCGGACGGGCTGGAGTGCGGGTGTGCTCCGCTCCGGACCCCGGCGCCCTTCGGGCGTGTGCTCAATCGCCGGACGGGCTGATTTTCAGCCCGTCCGGCGATTGAGGACCGGGGGTTCAGGGGGCGGAGCCCCCTGGTCGGGAAGGGGCGGGGTGGGGAACAAGCCCCCGCGGGGCGTTACGCCTTGCGGAGGCGGAACGTCAGGCCCAGGGCCTGGTCCTCGAAGGGGGTGCCGTAGGCGGCGTCGGCCTCGCCGGAGGCGAAGTCCGTGGCGAGGACCTCGTCCGCGATCAGCCCGGCGTGGTCCGTGAGGGCCTGGCGGAGGTCCTCGTCGGCGGACACCCACCGCAGGGCGATCCGGTCGGCGACGTCCAGACCGCTGTTCTTACGGGCCTCCTGGATCAGCCGGATGGCGTCCCGGGCGAGGCCCGCGCGCCGCAGCTCCGGGGTGATCTCCAGGTCGAGGGCGACCGTGGCGCCGGAGTCGGAGGCGACCGACCAGCCCTCCCGCGGGGTTTCGGTGATGATGACCTCATCGGGGGAGAGGGCGACCGTCTCGCCGTCCACCACGACCGACGCGGTCCCCTCGCGCAGCGCGACCGACAGCGCGGCCGCGTCGGCGTCCGCGATGGCCTTGGCGACGGGCTGGGTGCCCTTGCCGAAGCGCTTGCCCAGGGCACGGAAGTTGGCCTTGGCGGTGGTGTCGACCAGCGAGCCGCCGACCTCGCTCAGCGCGGCGAGCGAGGAGACGTTCAGCTCCTCCTCGATCTGCGCGCGCAGCTCGGGGCCCAGCTTCTCGAAGCCGGAGGCGGCGACCAGCGCCCGCGAGAGCGGCTGGCGGGTCTTCACGCCGGACTCGGCCCGGGTGGCCCGGCCCAGCTCCACCAGGCGCCGTACGAGCGCCATCTGGGCCGAGAGGGCCGGGTCGATCATGGCCTGGTCGGCCTCGGGCCACGAGGTCAGGTGGACGGAGTCGGGGGCGTCCGGGGTCACCGGGACGACCAGGTCCTGCCAGACGCGCTCGGTGATGAACGGCACCAGCGGGGCCATCAGCCGGGTGACCGTCTCGATGACCTCGTGCAGGGTGCGCAGCGCGGCCGCGTCGCCCTGCCAGAAGCGGCGGCGCGAGCGGCGCACGTACCAGTTGGACAGGTCGTCCACGAACGCCGACAGCAGCCGTCCGGCGCGCTGGGTGTCGTACGCCTCCATCGCCTGGGTGACCTGCTCGGTGAGCGTGCCCAGTTCGCCCAGCAGCCAGCGGTCCAGCATCGGGCGCTCGGCCCGGGCCGGGTCGGCGGCGGACGGCGCC
Source organism: Streptomyces sp. NPDC019937 (assembly GCF_040631655.1). Lineage (NCBI taxonomy): Bacteria > Bacillati > Actinomycetota > Actinomycetes > Kitasatosporales > Streptomycetaceae > Streptomyces > Streptomyces sp. NPDC019937. The sequence goes on along the minus strand of NZ_JBEYAL010000073.1, from coordinate 17,146 downwards.
CAGCCCGAGGTGCGGGCGTACAGGGCCTGGAAGGCGACCGTGTTCCAGTAGGTCAGCAGCGTCTTGCGCACGACCTCCTGGATGGTGCCGTGGCCCACCCGGCGGGCCGCCCACGGCGATCCGCCGGCGGCCATGAACCAGCGCACGGCGTCGGCGCCGTGCTGGTCCATGAGCGGGATCGGCTGCAGGATGTTGCCCAGGTGCTTGGACATCTTCCGGCCGTCCTCGGCCAGGATGTGACCGAGGCAGACCACGTTCTCATAGCTCGACCGATCGAAGACGAGCGTGCCGACCGCCATCAGCGTGTAGAACCAGCCGCGGGTCTGGTCGATGGCCTCGGAGATGAACTGCGCCGGGTAGCGCTTCTCGAAGACCTCCTTGTTGCGGTACGGGTAGCCCCACTGCGCGAACGGCATCGAACCCGAGTCGTACCAGGCGTCGATGACCTCCGGCACCCGCACGGCCTCCAGGGAGCAGCCCTCGGTGGTGCAGGTGAAGGTGACCTCGTCGATGTACGGGCGGTGCGGGTCGAGCCCCGTCTGGTCGGTGCCGGTCAGCTCGGACAGCTCGGTGAGCGAGCCGACGCAGGTCAGGTGGTTCTCCTCGCAGCGCCAGATGGGCAGCGGGGTGCCCCAGTAGCGGTTGCGGGAGAGCGCCCAGTCGATGTTGTTGTTCAGCCAGTCGCCGAAACGGCCGTGCTTGACCGAGTCAGGGAACCAGTTGGTCTTCTCGTTCTCCCGCAGCAGCGCGTCCTTGACCGCGGTGGTGCGGATGTACCAGGACGGCTGGGGGTAGTAGATCAGCGGGGTGTGGCAGCGCCAGCAGTGCGGGTAGCTGTGCTCGTACGCCAGGTGCCGGAACAGCAGCCCGCGCTCGTCCATGTCGCGGACCAGCGTCTCGTCGGCCTTCTTGAAGAACTGGCCGCCGACCAGGTCCAGCCCCTCCTCGAAGGTGCCGTCCGTGCGGATCGGGTTGACGATCGGCACGCCGTAGGCGCGGCTGCTCTTGAAGTCCTCCTCACCGTAGGGCGCCTGGTGGACCAGTCCGGTGCCGTCCTCGGTGGTGACGTAGTCGGCGTTGACGACGAAGTGCGCGTCGGGGATCTCGACCAGCTCGAAGGGGCGCTGGTACGTCCAGCGCTCCATCTCCGCGCCGGTGAAGCTCTGGCCGGTGGTGTGCCATCCCTCGCCCAGCGCCTGCTCGACCAGCGTCTCGGCGACGACCAGCTTCTCCTTGCCGTCCGTGGCGACCACATAGGTCACCTCGGGGTGGGCGGCAACGGTGAGGTTGGCGACCAGCGAGAACGGGGTGGTCGTCCAGGCCAGCAGGGACGCCTCGCCGGCCAGCGGGCCGGAGGTCAGCGGGAAGCGCACGTAGACCGAGGCGTCGACGACGGTCTCGTAGCCCTGGGCCAGCTCGTGGTCGGACAGCCCGGTGCCGCAGCGCGGACACCAGGGGGCGACGCGGTGGTCCTGGACCAGCAGGCCCTTGGTGAAGATCTCCTTGAGCGACCACCACACCGACTCGACGTACTCGGGGTCCATCGTGCGGTAGGCGTCGTCCAGATCGACCCAGTAGCCCATGCGCCGGGTCAGCTCGGCGAAGGCGTCGGTGTGCCGGGTCACCGACTCCCGGCACTTGGCGTTGAACTCGGCGATGCCGAACGCCTCGATGTCCTTCTTGCCGTTGAAGCCCATCTCCTTCTCGACCGCCAGCTCCACCGGCAGGCCGTGGCAGTCCCAGCCCGCCTTGCGGGCCACGTGATAGCCGCGCATGGTGCGGAAACGGGGGAAGACGTCCTTGAAGACGCGGGCCTCGATGTGGTGGGCGCCCGGCATGCCGTTGGCGGTGGGCGGGCCCTCGTAGAAGACCCACTCCGGCCGGCCCTCGGACTGTTCGAGGGTGCGGGCGAAGATCTTGTTCTCCTGCCAGAAGTCGAGCACGGCGTGCTCGAGCGCGGGCAGGTCGACCTGGGCGGGCACCTGGCGGTACTGCGTCATCGGAATGCGTCCTCCGGCGGATACGTCTCGTCGTTTCCGTCGGAGGGACGAGAGCCGTCAGCGCTCCCGCGGTACCACCCTCCTTGGCCGCGAGCAGTGCGCTCCCGGCCCCCTCATTGGGGCGCGATGCCGGTTCTACTGGCCCAGGGAGGGTGTTCTTCCGGCGGCTCCGGGGTGATCCTTCACGTCGCGCTCGCCCCCGGGCTCACACCGTCCCCGGGTCGCTCGTGGCCGCGTACGCCGCTACTCGTCCCCATCCACGCCTTTCGCTGCGCCCAGTGTACGGGGCCGGACGGACCGCGGCCGACCGATTTCCGCCGCTGCGCCGACTGGGGGAGGGGCCGGACCCGAGACGACCCGAATGCCGATACGCCGGGTGCTGCAGTGCGGGAGTCCTCGTGCCTCACTCTCCGGTACCGGTTCCCGGCCGGATTACCGGGCGGTGGGTGGGGCACAACCGTGAAGACCGGATTGCCGTACGGGCAAGCCGGGCGAATCGGGCGGCGTGCCCCGTTGCCGCGTGCCCGGAGTCGATTTATCGTTCCGGAACGATTCGCGAGCAAGATCACAATATGTGAAGGGGCCGCGGCCATGGTGGCGAGGAAGACCGCCGTGCAGAAGAGCACGGCGAAGGCGACGAAGGCCGCGTCCGCGAAGAAGAGCGCCTCGGCGGGCAAGGCCACATCGGCCGCCGCGCAGGACGAGAAGGCCGCGAAGGTCACGAAGAAGGCGGCCGCCAGGACCACGGCCAAGAAGACCACGGCCACCCGGGCGACGGCCAAGAAGACCACGAAGGCCGCGGTCAAGAAGGCCACGGCGAAGAAGACCGCATCGGCCGCATCCGCCAAGAAGGCGGTGCCCGCGAAGAAGACGGGAGCCAGGAAAGTGGTTGCGAAGAAGACTCCGGGCGGTGCGCCGACCGCCAAGCAGACCGCGCCGTCGTTCCCGCCGTCCGGCGTGCCCAAGGCCCGGGCCGGCGGGCCCGTGGACCCCGGCGAGCTGGCCGTACGCCCCGGCGAGGCCCCCTGGTCGGCGGAGGAGGTCGACGAGGCGCGCACCGGGCTGCTGGCCGAGGCCGGCCGGCTGCGCACCGAGATCCTCGCCTCCGAGGAGGCCATCACCGGGCTCATGCGGGACTCCGGCGATGGCGCGGGCGACGACCAGGCCGACACCGGCACCAAGAACATCACGCGCGAGCACGAGATGGCCCTGGCCGGGAACGCCCGCGAGATGCTGCTGCAGACCGAGCGCGCCCTGGAGCGGCTGGACGCCGGGACCTACGGCCTGTGCGAGAACTGCGGGAACGCGATCGGCAAGGCCCGGATGCAGGCATTCCCGCGCGCGACGTTGTGTGTCGAGTGCAAGCAGCGTCAGGAGCGCCGCTGACCGTCCGCACGCCTGTGTCGTACCCTCGTCTGAGCCAGGGGGAGACTGGCCCGACGATGAGGGAACATACGTTGACAGAGGCGGAGCAGGCCATCGGTACGCCAGATGCGGGGAAGGCCGAGGAGGGCGCCGGGACCAGCGCCGCCGGGGCCGTGGCCGGAGCCGGGAAGAGGCGGCGGATCGGGGTGCTGGCCGCGGTCGCCGGGTTCGCGTACCTCCTGGATCTGTGCAGCAAGCTGGCCGTGGTCGCGAAGCTGGAGCACCACGCTCCGGTCGAGGTGATCGGCACCTGGCTGCAGCTGGAGGTGATCCGTAACCGCGGTGCGGCCTTCGGCATGGGCGAGGCGATGACCATCGTCTTCACCGTGATCGCGGCCGGGGTGATCGTGGTCATCGCGCGGCTGGCCCGCAAGCTCTACAGCCTGCCCTGGGCCATCGCGCTCGGCATGCTGCTCGGCGGCGCCTTCGGCAACCTCACCGACCGGGTCTTCCGGACGCCCGGCGATCTGCAGGGGGCGGTCGTGGACTTCATCGCGCCCGCCCACTTCGCCGTCTTCAACCTCGCCGACTCGGCGATCGTGTGCGGCGGCTTCCTGATCGTGATCCTGTCCTTCCGCGGCCTGGACCCGGACGGCACGGTCCACAAGGACTGACGCCCGGCCCCGCTGCGGCGGGGCCGGTATGCGACGGGCGTACGAACCGGTGCGCGCGGTCCGTCATACTCGACGGGTGAGTACGATTCCCGAGATCCGCACCCTGCCCGTACCCGACGGACTGGAGGGCGAGCGCGTCGACGCCGCGATCGCCCGCATGTTCGGCTTCTCGCGGACCAAGGCGGCCGAGCTGGCCGCCGCCGGGAAGGTGCAGGTCGACGGCAGCACCGCCGGTAAGTCCGACCGGGTCTCCGGCGGGGCCTGGCTCGAAGTCGAGATGCCGCAGGCCGCGCCGCCGGTCCAGGTCGTCGCCGAGCGCGTCGAGGGCATGGAGATCGTCCATGACGACGACGACATCGTGGTCATCGCCAAGCCGGTCGGCGTCGCCGCCCACCCCAGCCCCGGCTGGACCGGCACGACCGTGATCGGCGGACTCGCGGCCGCCGGTTTCCGCATCGCCACCTCGGGCGCCGCCGAGCGCCAGGGCATCGTCCACCGGCTGGACGTGGGCACCTCCGGTCTGATGGTCGTCGCCAAGTCCGAGCGCGCGTACACCCTGCTCAAGCAGCAGTTCCGGGAGCGCACGGTCGACAAGCGCTACCACGCGCTGGTCCAGGGCCACCCCGATCCGCTCAGCGGCACCATCGACGCGCCGATCGGGCGGCACCCCCAGCACGATTACAAGTGGGCGGTGACCGCTGACGGCAAGCCGAGCGTCACCCACTACGACCTCATCGAGGCCTTCCGCGCCGCCAGCCTCCTCGACATCAAGCTGGAGACCGGGCGCACCCACCAGATCCGGGTGCACATGTCGGCCCACCGCCATCCGTGCGTCGGCGACCTCACCTACGGGGCCGACCCGACGCTCGCCAAGCGGCTGAAGCTGACCCGGCAGTGGCTGCACGCGATGCGGCTGGGCTTCGAGCACCCCTCGGACGGCAGCTGGATCGAGTTCGAGAGCCCCTACCCGGACGACCTGCAGCGGGCGCTGGACATCGTGCGCGCGGAGAGCGCGTGAGCGCGCCGTACGCCATCGAGGTCGTGACCGATGGCGACCTCACGGGCTGCCACGCCGTGCGCCATGAGGTCTTCGTGGTCGAGCAGGAGATTCCCGTGGCGGAGGAGATGGACGCGTACGACGCGCACGCCGTCCACCTCCTGGCCTCCTCGGCGGGCCGCCCCGTGGGCACCGTCCGCTTCCTGTACGGCGCGGCGGCCGACAAGAAGTACGGCCACGCCGGGGTGAACGGCGCCACCACCGCCGCCCTCGGCCGCCTCGCCGTGGCCCGCGCGGCGCGCGGCACCGGCCTGGGGGCGGCGCTGGTCCGGGCGGTCGAGGCGGAGGCGGGGCGGCGCGGGCTGTCCGGGGTCTACCTGGAGGCCCAGACGCACGCGCTCGCCTTCTACGAGCGGCTGGGCTACGAGGCGTTCGGGCCGGAGTTCGACGAGGGCAGCGGCATTCCGCACCGCGCGATGCGGCGGGCGCTGTGAGGCGCTGGAGGCGCTGAGCCCCGTCGCCCCGCGGCGGTCAGCCCTTGCGGAAGCCGTCGTCGAAGCGGGCGAAGTGGTCCTCGCGCCGGGAGCCGGACCGGGACGCGGACGCCGTCGCGGGCAGCTGGGCCTGCACCGCGGGCGCGGTCGTGATCCTCGGCAGCGCGTACGGATGCTCCGTGCGCAGCCAGGTGATCATCTGTTCCCGGATGTCGCACCGCACCGTCCACGCGTCGTCGGAGTCCCGCGCGGTCACCAGCGCCCGCACCACGATGGTGCTCGGGCTGGTGTCGGTGACGACCAGGCTCCAGTCCCGCCCGTCCCAGGCCGGGGACTTCTGCACGATCTCGCGCAGCTTCGCCCGCATCTCCTCGATCGGGGCGTGGTGGTCGAGGTGGAAGAAGACCGTGCCGGTCTTCTGGGTGCCGCCGCGCGACCAGTTCTCGAAGGGCTGGCCGGTGAAGTACGACACCGGCATGGTGATCCGGCGCTCGTCCCACGTCCGCACCGACAGGAAGGTGAGGGTGATCTCCTCGACCGTGCCCCACTCGCCGTTGACCACCACCGTGTCGCCGATCCGCACCATGTCGCCGAAGGCGATCTGCAGTCCGGCGAAGAGGTTGCCCAGCGTCGACTGGGCGGCGACACCGGCGACGATGCCCAAGATTCCGGCGGACGCCAGCATGGACGTGCCGACGGTGCGCATCGCGGGGAACGTCAGCAGCATCGCCGACGCCGCCACCACCCCGACCACCGCGGCCACCACCCGCTGGATCAGCGTGACCTGGGTGCGCACCCGCCGCACCCGCGCCGGGTCGTGCGCGCTGGCGGCGTAGCGGGAGTACGAGGACTCCACTATGGCGCCGGAGACCCGGATCGCCAGCCAGGCCGTCGCCGCGATCAGCACCAGGGTGAGCAGCCGGCTGATCGCCGTCTGGTGTGTGGTGATGGCCTGCGCCTTGATCGTGTCGTACGAGCCGCGCAGCAGCGCCGTGCACACCGTCACCTGCAGGGGCAGCCGGCAGCCGCGCAGCAGGTCCCACAGCGGGGTCTCCGGGTGCCGGGCGTCGATCCGCCGCAGCAGCCAATCGGCTCCCCAGCCGATGAGCACGGTGATGGCGAGGGAGCCGCCGATGACGATGACGGGACGCAGCACGTCCTCCATGAAGATCTTCCTCGTCCTTCCGTCGGAGGTTCTCGATTTCCGCCTTCCCGGGCCGTACCTGGCACGATGGGCGAAGCGCGTTCCACCCACAAGGAAGTGACCACTGTGACCGGTTCCCCGATCCTGCTCCTCCATTCCATGTACGGCCTGCGGCCCGCGGTGCACGCGGCCGCGGACCGGCTGCGCGCCGCGGGGCACGAGGTGTACGTACCCGATCTGTACGAGGGGCGGACGGCGGCCACCGCGGAGGAGGGCATGGCCCTCAAGGAGGAGATCGGCGGGGACGAGTTGCTGAAGCGGGCGGTGCGGGCCGCGGCGCCGGTCTCGGACCGGGGCCTGGTCTACGCGGGCTTCTCGCTCGGCGGCTCGCTCGCGCAGAACCTGGCGCTGGCCGACGACAAGGCGCGCGGGCTGCTCCTGCTGCACGGGACGTCGGACATCGCCGACGACACCACGACCGATGAGCTGCCGGTGCAGCTGCACGTCGCCGACCCCGATCCGTTCGAGCCGCACGACTGGCTGAACGCCTGGTATCTGCGGATGGGGCGGACCGGGGCCGATGTGGAGGTCTTCCGCTATCCGGGAGCCGGGCACCTGTACACCGACCCGGAGCTGCCGGACTACGACGAGCAGGCCGCCGAGGCCACCTGGCGGGTGGCCCTCGGCTTCCTCGAGGAGCTGCGGTAGGGCTCAGACCACCGGCTTGTCGGCGCGCTCGACCCGCTGGGTGCCGGAGCGGGTCAGATAGGACCGGCTCCAGGACGCCGTGGCGCGCGGGTCGGCCTTGTCGGAGACGGTGTAGTAGTCCATCTGGGCCCGTTCGGCGGTGACGTCGAGCACGCCGTAGCCGTGGGCGTCCATGTCCAGCCACTTCACATGCCGGTTGGCGGCGCGGAGGGCGGCGGCAGCGGCCAGGGAGACGGTGTGCGCCGGTACGTGGAGCAGATCGTCGAGGTTGTCGGAGGTCACCGAGGTGACCACGAACTCGGTCGCGGCCGAGTCGGACAGCGGATAGGTCGCGGCCTTCACCGGCACGTCGTTGGCCCACGCCATGTGGATGTCACCGGTGAGGAAGACGGTGTTGCCGATGGCGTTCCCGGTGAGATGGGCGAGCAGTTCGCGCCGGTCGTCGGTGTAGCCGTCCCACTGGTCGGTGTTGATCGCCAGGCCTTCCTTGGGCAGCCCGAGGAGTTCGGCCAGCGGGGCGAGCACCTCGGCGGGGAGCGCGCCGAAGGCGACCGGCGAGATCATCACCGAGTTGCCCACCAGTCGCCAGGTGGTGTCCGAGCCGCTGAGCCCGGACTTGAGCCAGTCGAGCTGGGCGCGCCCGGTGACCGTGCGCTCCGGGTCGTCCACCGCGCCGCTGCCCACGGACACCTGCTGGGAGCGGAACGAGCGCAGGTCGAGCAGGTGGAGGTCGGCGAGCGTGCCGTAGCGCAGCCGCCGGTAGGTGGTGCCCTCGGTGGAGGGGCGCACCGGCATCCACTCGAAGTACGCCTGCTTGGCGGCGGCCATCCGTGACGCCCAGGCGCCCTCGGTGCCGGGGGTGTGGTTCTCGGCCCCGCCCGACCAGGCGTCGTTGGCGAACTCGTGGTCGTCCCAGATGGCGATCATCGGCATCGCGGCGTGCAGCGCCTGCAGATCGGCGTCCGTCTTGTACCTGCCGTGCCGGGTGCGGTAGTCGGCGAGGGTGGTGATCTCGTGGGTGGGGGCGTGCTGCCGGACCGTGTACGTCCGGTCGGGGTATTCGCCGCTCTGGTACTCGTAGATGTAGTCGCCCAGATGCAGGACCGCGTCCACATCGGTGCGGGCCGCGAGATGGCGGTACGGGGAGAACCAGCCCGCTTCCCAGTTGGCGCAGGAGACCACGCCGAAGCGGATCCCGGGGGCGGCGGCGTCGGCCGCCGGGGCGGTCCGGGTGCGCCCCACGGGGGAGTAGGCGCCGCCGTCGGCCCGGAAGCGGTAGAAGTAGTCGGTGGCCGGCCGCAGTCCGCGCACATCGGCCTTGACGGTGTGGTCGGCCGAGGCGGTGGTCTTGGCGGTGCCGTGCGCGACGACCGTACGGAACTCCCGGTCCGTGGCGACCTCCCAGCCGGTCTCGACGGCCGGGCCGAGTCCCGAACCGGGCACGGCGTCCGGGGTGGGGGTGACGCGCGTCCACAGCAGGACGCCGTCGGGCAACGGATCGCCGGAGGCGACGCCGTGCAGGAAGGCGGGGCCGGTGTCGGCGTGGGCGGCCGTCTGGGCGGCGAGCGGCAGCAGGGCGGCGGTGGCCGCTACGGCCGTGACGGCGCTGCGGCGGGATATGTGGTTTTCGGCGTCGGTCACGGCCGACGACCCTACTGGCAAGTAGGCCCGAACGGCAGGTCTTCGGGGGGAAGTTCGCCCGCGCGTCGCCGCCGGGTCACGTCACCGCCGGGCCGGCGGGCGCGCCCCGGGGTGTTCCCCCGAAGGCGCGCCCGCGCGGGCCCGGCGGTGCGGGGCGGCTACTTCTTGAGGCCCTGCTTGACGAGCGGGGTGAACTGGTCCGGCGTCATCGGCGGCTTGCCCTGCCCGACCTCCAGCTTCTTGCCGTTGAGCTTGAAGGACGGGGTGCCGGTGATGTCCTTGGTGTCGTTGAACGTCTTGGACATGGCCAGGGCCCACCGGTCGTATGTGCCCTTCTTCACGGCCTTCTCGAAGGCCGCGTTGCCCTTCAGCTCCTTGACCTGCTGGGCGACGTCGATCAGCTTCTGGTCGCTGGCGAAGGCGTCGTCGGTCTCCTCGGGGTGGTTTTTCGGGGAGTACAGCGCCGTCTTGTAGTCCAGGAAGGCCTGCGGGCTGACGTTGAGCGCCGCGCCGAGCGCGCTCAGGGCGTTCTTCGAGCCGGCGCCGGGCATCTGCTTGTTGTCGTCGAGGAAGGTGCCCATCGTGAACTGCGCCTTGTAGGTGCCGTCCTTGATGTCCTTGAGCACGGTCGGGCCGGTGTACTTCTCGAACGTGGCGCAGACCGGGCAGCGCATGTCCTCGTAGACGTGCAGGGTGTTCTTGGCCTTCTTGTCGCCGATGATCACCGTGGTGCCCTGGGGGCCGCTGGTGTGGGCGGGCTTCACCAGGGACTGCTTCTTGGCCGCCGCCTGCCACTTCTGGTTGACGTCGTCGGTGTTCATGTTGGTGACGGCGTAGCCTATGCCGCCCGCTATCGCGAGGACCGCGACGACCGCGCCGCCGACGAACAGCTGGCGGCGCATCCGCTCCTTCTTGGCCTGACGCTCACGCTCGGCGCGCAGCCGCTCGCGCGCGGCCTGCTTGTTCTGGTGGCTGTTGCGGTTGCTCATAAGTGATCGATCTCCGTCGTTCTACGTCGGTCGGTAGTGCGTACGTGGAAGGGAAACGCTGTGCTCAGGCGGCGACTGAGCAGGGCGGTCCACGACGCACGACGGAGTGCACCAGAAGGGGGAGCGCGGGGGCCGGACGCACCGGGCGTACCGGCAGCGCGGCCGGGGTGCGCGGCCGCAGGGCCGCGGTGACGACCGCGACGGCCAGCAGCAGCGGCCGGAAGGCGAAACCGGCGAGGGCCCCCAGCAGCCGCCCGAGGGCGGCCTCACCGCGCCGCAGCCAGGCCGAGGCGATCAGCCCGACGGCCACGTGGGCGGCGAGCAGCAGCCACGGGGTGGCGGAGCCGACGGCGGCGGCCAGGGGCGTGCCACCCCCCGAATGGGTGACCCCGGCCAGCGGGGTGCCCACGTCACCGCTGCCGCAGAGCAGGTCGACGCCCATCGAGCGCAGGGGCCCGGCCACCGGGCCGCCGGACTGGCCGTAACAGGCGTCCTGGCCCGTGGTGAAGATCGTGTCGGCGGCCAGTTCCAGCGGGACCAGCAGGGCGGCGATGCCCCAGAAGCCCCGCTCCCGGCCCGCGAGCGCGTAGGCGAGGGTGAAGACGGCCGCCGAGAGCGCCGCGACCGTGGGGAGCGGCAGCGGGACGCGGGAGAGCAGCACATGGGACGTCGAGGACAGGGTGACGCACAGCGCTGTGAAGAGCGCCGCGCGCAGGGCCCTCAGCCGGGGCCCGGTGCCGCCTGTGCCGACGGTGCCGCCCATGCCGTCCATAAGGTCGGATTGTGCCACGTTCGGCTGTAGGAGTGACATCAAGAGAGCCCGTGGGGTGCCCGCCCGGCGGCCACCCCACGTCCCCGGCACGGTGCCGCTCAGAGGCCCGGGATGCGGCCGTTGCGGAAGAGGTCCACGAAGATCTGGTGGTCGGCGCGGGCCCGGGCGCCGTAGGTGTGGGCGAAGTCCACCAGCAGGTCACCGAAGCCGTCCTCGTCCGCGGCGATCACCGCGTCGATGGCGCGCTCGGTGGAGAACGGCACCAGGGAGTGACCGCTCTGGTCGTCGGCGGCGGCGTGCATGGTGGCCGTGGCCCGCCCGAGGTCGGCGACGACCGCGGCGATCTCGGCCGGGTCGTCGATGTCGCCCCAGTCCAGGTCCACCGCGTACGGCGAGATCTCGGCGACCAGCTGCCCGGCCCCGTCCAGCTCGGTCCAGCCCAGCCACGGGTCGGCGTGCGCCTGGAGCGCGCGCTGCGAGATGACCGTGCGGTGGCCCTCGTGGTGGAAGTACGCGCGGACCTGCTCGTCGGTGATGTGCCGGGAGACCGCCGGGGTCTGCGCCTGCTTCATGTAGATCACCACATCGTTCTCCAGGGCGTCGCTGTTGCCCTCCAGGAGGATGTTGTACGAGGGCAGCCCGGCGCTGCCGATGCCGATGCCCCGGCGGCCCACGACGTCCTTGACGCGGTAGGAGTCCGGACGCGCGAGACTGGACTCGGGAAGCGTTTCCAGATAGCCGTCGAAGGCGGCCAGCACCTTGTAGCGGGTCGCGGCGTCCAGCTCGATGGAGCCGCCGCCCGGCGCGAAGCGGCGCTCGAAGTCGCGGATCTCGGTCATCGAGTCGAGCAGCCCGAAGCGGGTCAGGGAGCGGGCGACGCGCAGCGCGTCCAGCAGCGGACCGTCGGCGGTCTCCAGGGTGAAGGGCGGCACCTCGTCGTTCTTGGCACCGGTGGCCAGCGCGTGGATCCGCTCGCGGTAGGCGGCGGCGTAGACGCGCACCAGCTCGGTGATCTTCTCGTCGCTGAGCGCCTTGGTGTAGCCGATGAGCGCGACGGAGGCGGCGAAGCGCTTGAGGTCCCAGGTGAAGGGGCCGACGTAGGCCTCGTCGAAGTCGTTCACGTTGAAGACCAGACGCCCGTTGGCGTCCATGTAGCTGCCGAAGTTCTCGGCGTGGAGGTCACCGTGGATCCACACCCGGCTGGTGCGGTCGTCCAGGTACGGGCCGCCGGCGCGCTCGCGCTCCACGTCGGAGTAGAACAGGCAGGCGGTGCCGCGGTAGAACGCGAACGCCGAGGCGGCCATTTTCCGGAATTTCACCCGGAAGGCGGCCGGGTCGGCGGCGAGCAGCTCGCCGAAGGCGGTGTCGAAGACGGCGAGGATGTGTTCGCCGCGCTGTTCCGCCTGGGTCTGCTGGGTCGACATCGCGGAGCGCCTCCTGGGGCATGGGGATCACGGCGTGGTGACGTGGTGATGGCTTGTACGACTGGGTGTTCTTCATCCCGTGCGACATACGTTCCGACGTACAGGACGGGACGGAGGATCCCGAGAGGATCAGCGTCCGAGGCTACTCGCCCGCGCCCGTCCGCTGTCAGTCCGGAAGGGTAACCTTCGGTCCTGTCCCACCCACCCGTCATCGACCGTTCGCCGGAGGTCTGCCACCGTGACCAAGCCGCCCTTCACGCACCTGCATGTCCACACCCAGTACTCGCTGCTGGACGGTGCGGCGCGGCTCAAGGACATGTTCAACGCCTGCAACGAGATGGGCATGACGCACATCGCCATGACCGACCATGGCAACCTCCACGGTGCGTACGACTTCTACCAGCAGGCGACCGGCGCCGGGATCACCCCGATCATCGGCATCGAGGCGTATGTCGCCCCGGAGTCGCGGCGCTACAAGCGACGGGTCCAGTGGGGCCAGCCGCACCAGAAGCGCGATGACGTCTCCGGTTCCGGTGGTTACACCCACAAGACCATCTGGGCGACGAACAAGACCGGTCTGCACAACCTCTTCCGGCTCTCCTCCGACGCCTACATGGAGGGCTACTTCGTCAAGTGGCCCCGGATGGACAAGGAGACCATCGCCCAGTGGTCCGAAGGGCTGATCGCCTCCACCGGCTGCCCGTCCGGCGAGCTGCAGACCCGGCTGCGCCTCGGCCAGTTCGACGAGGCCCTGAAGGCCGCCTCGGAGTACCAGGACATCTTCGGCAAGGACCGCTATTTCCTGGAGCTGATGGACCACGGCATCGAGATCGAGCGCCGGGTCCGGGACGGGCTGCTGGAGATCGGCAAGAAGCTGGGCATCCCGCCGCTGGTCACCAATGACTCGCACTACACCTACTCCCGCGAGTCCGTGGCGCACGACGCGCTGCTGTGCGTCCAGACCGGCAAGAACCTCTCCGACCCGGACCGCTTCCGCTTCGACGGCACCGGCTACTACCTGAAGTCCACGGAGGAGATGTACGCCATCGACTCCTCGGACGCCTGGCAGGAGGGCTGCCGCAACACCCTCCTGGTCGCCGAGCAGATCGACAACACCGGCTGGTTCGAGAAGCGCGACCTGATGCCGCGCTTCGACGTGCCCGAGGGATACACCGAGGTCACCTGGTTCCAGGAGGAGGTCCGCAAGGGGATGGCCCAGCGCTTCCCCGGCGGCGTCCCCGAGGACCGGCAGAAGCTCGCCGAGTACGAGATGGACGTCATCATCCAGATGGGGTTCCCCGGCTACTTCCTCGTGGTCGCCGACTTCATCATGTGGGCGAAGAACAACGGCATCGCGGTGGGCCCCGGCCGAGGCTCCGCGGCCGGTTCGATCGTGTCGTACGCGCTGGGCATCACCGACCTCGACCCGGTCGAGCACGGGCTGATCTTCGAGCGGTTCCTCAACCCCGAGCGCGTCTCCATGCCCGATGTCGACATCGACTTCGACGAGCGCAGGCGCGGTGAGGTCATCCGGTACGTCACCGAGAAGTACGGCGCCGACAAGGTCGCCCAGATCGGTACGTACGGCACCATCAAGGCCAAGAACGCGATCAAGGACTCCGCCCGGGTGCTCGGCTACCCGTACGCGATGGGTGACCGCATCACCAAGGCCATGCCCGCCGACGTCCTCGGCAAGGGCATCCCGCTGTCCGGCATCACCGACGAGAAGCACCCCCGCTACAGCGAGGCGGGCGAGGTGCGCGGGATGTACGAGAACGAGCCGGATGTGAAGAAGGTCATCGACACCGCGCGCGGTATCGAGGGCCTGGTCCGTCAGATGGGCGTGCACGCCGCGGGCGTGATCATGTCCAGCGAGACGGTGACCGACCACGTCCCGGTCTTCTCGCCGAAGAACGACGGCCAGGTCGTGACCCAGTGGGACTACCCCACCTGTGAGTCGCTGGGCCTGCTGAAGATGGACTTCCTCGGCCTGCGCAACCTCACCATCATGGACGACGCGGTGAAGATGGTCCGCGCCAACAAGGGCGTCGACCTCAAGCTGCTCGACCTGTCGCTGGACGACCCCAAGACCTTCGAACTGCTCTGCCGCGGCGACACCCTCGGCGTCTTCCAGTTCGACGGCGGCCCCATGCGCTCCCTGCTGCGCATGATGAAGCCCGACCACTTCGAGGACATTTCCGCCGTCTCGGCCCTCTACCGGCCGGGCCCGATGGGCATGAACTCGCACATCAACTACGCCCTGCGGAAGAACGGCCAGCAGGAGATCACCCCGATCCACCCCGAGCTGGAGGAGCCGCTCAAGGAGGTCCTGGGCATCACCTACGGCCTCATCGTGTACCAGGAGCAGGTGCAGAAGGCCGCCCAGGTGCTCGCGGGGTACTCGCTGGGCCAGGCCGACCTGCTGCGCCGGGCGATGGGCAAGAAGAAGCAGGAGGTCCTGGACAAGGAGTTCGTGCCCTTCCAGAAGGGCTGCCGCGAGCGCGGCTACTCCGACGAGGCCATCCAGGCGGTGTGGGACGTGCTGGTCCCGTTCGCCGGATACGCGTTCAACAAGGCGCACTCCTCCGCGTACGGCCTGGTCACCTACTGGACCGCGTACCTCAAGGCCAACTACCCCGCCGAGTACATGGCGGCGCTGCTCACCTCGGTCCGTGACGACAAGGACAAGTCGGCGATCTACCTCAACGAGTGCCGCCGCATGGGCATCAAGGTGCTCACGCCGAACGTCAACGAGTCGGAGGCCAACTTCACCGCCCAGGGTGACGATGTGATCCTCTTCGGCCTCACGGCCGTCCGCAACGTCGGGCAGAACGTGGTGGACGCGATCATCCGCGGCCGCAAGTCCAAGGGGAAGTACACCTCGTTCCCCGACTACCTCGACAAGGTCGAGGCGGTCGTCTGTAACAAGCGCACCACCGAATCGCTCATCAAGGCGGGCGCCTTCGACGAGATGGGCCACACCCGCAAGGGCCTCACGGCGCACTACGAAACGATGATCGACAACGTGGTGGCGGTGAAGCGCAAGGAGGCCGAGGGGCAGTTCGACCTCTTCGGCGGCATGGGCGGCGAGAGCGGCGGCGGGGACGCGCCGGGCTTCGGTCTCGACATCGAGTTCTCCGACATCGAGTGGGACAAGACCTATCTGCTCGCCCAGGAGCGCGAGATGCTGGGCCTCTACGTCTCCGACCACCCGCTCTTCGGCATCGAGCACATCCTGAATGACAAGGCGGACGCCGCGATCTCCCAGCTCACCGGCGGCGAGCACGCCGACGGGGCGATCGTCACCATCGGCGGCATCATCTCCGGCCTCCAGCGCAAGATGACCAAGCAGGGCAACGCCTGGGCCATCGCGACCGTCGAGGACCTGGCCGGGTCGATCGAGTGCATGTTCTTCCCGGCCACCTATCAGTTGGTCTCCACCCAGCTCGTCGAGGACGCCGTCGTCTTCGTCAAGGGACGGCTCGACAAGCGCGAGGACGTGCCCCGGCTGGTCGCCATGGAGCTGATGGTCCCCGACCTGTCCGAGGCGGGCGCCAACGCCCCCGTGACGATCACCATTCCGACCGTCAAGGTCACCCCGCCGCTGGTCGAGAAGCTGGGCGAGGTGCTGACCCACCACCGCGGTTCGACCGAAGTGCGGATCAAGCTGCAAGGGGCCCGCAAGACCACCGTGCTGCGGCTCGACCGGCACCGGGTCACCCCCGACCCGGCGCTCTTCGGCGACCTCAAGGTGCTGCTCGGAGCCTCCTGCCTGGCGGGCTGAGGACGGACAGACGGACAAAAGGTGAGGGGCGCGCCCGGACTGCCGGGCGCGCCCCTCAACCGCTCATGGGCGGCGGTCAGTTGTGGCCGAAACTCTTCTGGCGGCTCTTCCGCGCCGTCGAAGGGGCACCCTCCGGCCCCATCTGCTGCGGCTGCGCTTCCATCGAGGACTGCTGCGCCTGGTCGGCCTGACCGCGGTTCTGCCGGCTCTGCTGCTTGCGATCGCGGTTCTTGTTCTTACCCATGGTGGTGTGCCTCCAGTTGGGATCAGCCCCCGGGAAGAACAGTGACACGCCCCGGTGACCCGTGCATTTCGGGCAATTACCGTGAGTGAGAAGGGCGGTCTTGCCGAGGAGGCCGTATCCGCCACGCCGGTGATCCAGTTCGGACTGATAACCCCCGTACGGTCGGGCAGACTCGAAGGGAGGACGAAGAAAAGAATCGGGGCACGGCTGTGTCGGGGGGCGACCGACGACTGGACTTCAGGAAAGAGGGTGGAACGTGGACCGCTGCGTCGTCCTGGTGGACGCCGGTTATCTGCTGGGCGCCGCCGCGAGCCTGCTGGCCGGGGAGCCCGCCCGCTCCCGCATCTCCGTCGACCACGCGACCTTGATCCAGGGCCTGCGGGAGCGCGCCGAGGCCGACACCGAGCGCCCGCTGCTGCGCATCTACTGGTTCGACGGCGCCCCCGACCGCGTACCCCAGCCCGAGCACCGGCGGCTGCGGGTGATGCCCCGGGTCACCGTCCGGCTCGGCGCGCTGACCCGCAGCGACGGCCGCTGGGCGCAGAAGGGCGTGGACGCCGCCATGCACGCCGAGCTGACCGAGCTGGCCCGCAACCGCGCCTGCTCCGACATCGTGCTGGTCACCGGCGACGGCGATCTGCTGCCCGGGCTGATGTCGGCCAAGGAGCACGGGGTCGCCGTCCATCTGTGGGCGGTCCAGGCCGCCGACGGCGACTACAACCAGTCCGAGGACCTGGTCGCCGAGGCCGACGAGCGGCGCGTCCTGGACCGGGCGTGGATCACCCGGGCGGTGCGCGCCAAGGAGCTTCCCGGGCCCTGCGCCCCCACCACCGAGCCGCGTCCCGAGATCGCCGCCATCCTCGCCGCCCCGCTGCCGGAGACCGCCGCGGCGGCCGCCGCCGCGGCAGCG
>NZ_JBEYAL010000072.1:0-27550 GCF_040631655.1 Streptomyces sp. NPDC019937 | reverse complement strand
CACGCAGCGCCGCTGCGCTCTCCTCACGCGGGTTGCGAGGCACCGCACCAGACGCCGCTCGCTGATCCGGCCTGATCCACACGACACCCCCTAGCGCAGCCGCATGGCCAGCGTCACGACGGCGCCCATGGCCCCGGCGCTGATCGCCAGCCGGTCGGTGACCAGGCGGGTCAGCCACAGTCCGCGGCCGCTGGTCGCGCCGTCCAGCCCCGGCAGGATCTGCGGGATGACGTCCTCGGAGAAGCCGGGGCCGGAATCGCTGATCCGGCACTCCAGCTCGTCGCCCACCCGCCGCAGCAGCAGGGAGCCCTTTCCGCCCGCGTGTTCGATCGCGTTGCTGGCGATCTCGTCGACGGCGAGGACGAAGTCACCGCGGCGGGTCTCGCTGAGCCCGGCCCAGGCGGCACACTCCTCGACGAGGACGCGCAGCCGGGGCAGCTCCCCGGCGGTGAAGCGGCGGTGCAGGAGCTGTTCCAGGTGTGCTCCGGCTCGGTTGGCGGACCGACGACGACAGTCGGCTGGCACCAGGGCCTCCCGTGTGACGAGGGTGAGCGACATCAGGGTCGGTGAAGCAGCCGAGGGTATGGGGTGTGGGGCGCCATTGGGGGGTGTGACCACAAAAGGCATGTCATATCGGCAGTGCGACTGGAAATGACTAAGAGAGAGTCGGTACGTGCTCATCCGCGTATCGCTTCGGATCGACCGGCAGGGCGGTGGCCCCTCGCACGCACGGTCACCGCCGAGGGGCGAGGCGGGGGAGGAGACGGCAGAGTGAGGCCATGAAGGGACTTCTGGGCGCACTGAAGACCGAGCACCGCGAGCGGCTGATGGCGCTCGCCCACGATGTGTCCTTCCCCTCGGGCGGCCGCATCTTCGAGGAGGGCCGGAAGGCGGACCACTTCTGGGTCATCCGCACCGGCGCGATCACCCTCGACCTGCGGGTCCCGGGCCGCCGGGCCGCGGTGATCGAGACCCTGGGCCCGGGCGAGCTGATCGGCTGGTCGTGGCTGTTCCCGCCGGAGACCTGGCACCTGGGCGCGGAGGCGCTCAGCCCGGTGCGCGCGTACGAGTTCGACGCGGAGGCGGTGCGCCGGCTGTGCGACGACGACCCGGAGCTGGGCTACGCCCTCGCGCTGGCCTGCGCACAGGTGATCGGACGGCGCCTCCAGGCCGCCCGCGGCCGGCTGCTGGACCTGTACGGGCCGTACGCGGGCGGCATGTCCCCCTGACGGGGCCTGGGCCGCCCGCTGACGCCGCCGGGCGGGCCCGGACTGCGTAGGGTCGTCGTCCGCACCGCTGATCGCGGAGAGGCGCGCCTGAGGGCCGAATGGCCCCTTCCCCCTTCCCGCGGCAGGACGTAAGAGTGGGCAGCCGGATCACGACCGGCGCCCCGTGCGCTACGGAGGAGAGGGCAGTGCCCGAGACAGCCGACACCGCCGACGCCGGGGGAGTCGACCCGGCCGCCGAGCCCATCGGGGTCTTCCTGCTCGACGACCACGAGGTGGTGCGACGGGGCTTGCGCGATCTGCTCGACGCGGAGCCCGATCTCGCGGTCGTCGGCGAGGCGGCGAGCGCCCGCGAGGCCATCGCCCGCGCCCCCGCCGTACGGCCCCACGTGGCGGTGCTCGACGTACGGCTCGGCGGGTCGGGGGAGAGCGCCGACCACGAAGGGATCGCGGTCTGCCGGGAGTTGCGGGCCCGGATGCCGGATCTCGCCTGCCTGATGCTCACGTCCTTCGACGACGACGAAGCGCTCTTCGACGCCATCATGGCGGGGGCCGCGGGCTATGTGCTCAAGCAGATCAACGGATCCGACCTGGTGTCCGCCGTACGCACCGTGGCGGGCGGCCGGTCCATGCTCGACCCGGGGGCGACCGCCCGCGTCATGGCGCGGCTCCGCGGGCCCCAGCCCAGCACGCCCGACGAGCTGGAGCGGCTGTCCCCGCGCGAACGGGAGATCCTGGAGCTGATCGGTGACGGGCTGACCAACCGGCAGATCGCCGAGCGGCTGTTCCTCGCCGAGAAGACCGTCAAGAACCGGATCTCCTCGATCCTGTCCAAGCTGGGAGTGAGCCGGCGCATCCAGGCGGCGGTGATCGCCGAGCGGATCAGGGAGCGCGAGACGGGCCGGTGAGCCCCGGGCCGGTGAGCCCCGGACCGGTGGGCGCCGGGCTGAGTGAGGCGGGCGCCGGTGCCGGAGTCGCGAGGGGCACGAGGCCGGCTCCCCATCCGGCCCCGCACCCCACGCCGGGCGGGACCGGCCGGTCGTGGTCGCTCATCACCGCGGTGGAGTGAGAGCCCGGCCGCCCCGTGGTCCACCGGCTCACACCGCCTCGCGCCAGCGTCCCGCGTCCCGCTCCGGCGGGCGAGGGCCGAACGGCCCCGGGCCCGGGGCCGGATGGGCCGCCGCGCCGCCCGCCGCCCTGCCGCCCGCCGCCGTGGCGCCCGGGGGACTACTCCAGGATCTCGACCGGGTCGCCCAGCCGCAGCGTGCCCGTGCCCTCCGGCACCAGGTTCTGCCCGAAGAGCAGGGCGTCCCCCACCCGCCGGTGCCGCGCCAGGGTCCGCAGCGGCTCCTTGCCGCGCTCACCGGTGCTCTGGTCGGTCGTGGTGATGACACAGCGGGAGCACGGCTTGCACACCCGGAAGACGACCTCGCCGACCCTTATCCGCCGCCAGTCGTCCTCGGCCCACGGCGCGGTGCCGTCGATCACGATATTCGGCCGGAAACGGTTCATCGGCAAGGGACCCTCATCGGGGTGATCCCCCTGGGCGATGAGCGAGTTGAGCGCGTGCAGCGACGCGGTGGTGGTGAGCAGCAGCGGAAACTCGTCGGCGAGGCTCACGGTCTCCCCGCCGCGGGCGTACTCCGGGGTCAGGGGCCGCCGCCGCGTGGGATCGTCGAGGTGGACCAGCCGCGCCCCGGTGCCCAGGAAGTCGCTGAACCAGGCGTCGGCCTCGGCTCCCGCCGGCACCACCTCGACCTCCGTCCGCGCCAGCATCACGGGGAAGGCGGCCCGCGACGGCGCCGACGGGTCCCCCGGCCCGGGCGCGGTCACCCGCAGCGGCTTCCGGCCCTCGGCGCTGAGCCGGACACCGCCGCCCGGCAGCAACTCGGCCGAGGCGAGCGCCAGCCTCGGCTGCTGGCGCTGGGTCACATAACGCCCATTGGGCTCGACGACCATCCATCTGCGGTCACCGGCCAGCCCCCACGGCTCCACGACCGCGGCACCGGGCGCCAGACCCGCGAGGGACTTGACGGGGTAGACGTGGAGGGCGCTCAGCTCTGGGTTGACCATGCCGAACATCCTGCCAGCAGGGTCCGACAGACCGGGATGGCCGCGGGGTGAACACCAGCCGGGGCCCGGCGTTCCGAGGAAGGAACGCCGGGCCCCGGCCGGGTTGCGAAGGGTGCGCGAGGAGAGCGCTGGGGTCAGTAGCCGCCCCCCGGCTGCTGGGGACGCCCCGGGTACTGCTGCTGACGGCCGTACGGGTCGTCGTACGGGGACGGCGCGGGAACCGCCGGGCGGGGCGCCGCGGGACGCGGCATCGCCGGGCGCATCGCCTCGTACCCGTTCGGCGCCGCCGGGCGCGGCTGCTGCGCCCCCGGGTAGCCGCGCGGGCCCGCCTGCGGCGGGATGTACGGGGAGGGCGCCTGCTGGAGCCCGCCCGGCTGCATGCCACCGGGCTGCATTCCGCCCTGCTGGGGCGCCTGCTGCTGGTAGCCCTGCTGCGGGCTCTGCTGCGAGGGGGCGGCCGGGAGCGCGGGAAGCGCCGAGGGCAGTGCCGGAAGGTGGCTTCCGCTGTCATACGCGGAAGGCACCCGGATGGGTGCGATCTGAGGCGTTCCCCGCTCGGCGACAAGGCTGTCGTAGATGGGGGTGTCCGGGAAGGACGGCGAGGAGTAGTAGCCGCCGCCGTAGGTGCTGCGGGGGGAGGTCATAGACCATAAGTTAAGCCCACCATGTGCTGATTGGGGAGCCCGGTAGGTGGGTTGTTTTCAGTGTTCGGAACGGTCGTGGACCCCCAATCGGCTGGAACTCGGGAAAAACGGTCGTCAGGGTACGTTGAGATCCTGTAAAGAGCGCGTTTTCAGAGGGTCACATGCCCGTCCAGAAGATGAAGCGAACAGAAAGACAGGGGGACCGCATGGCGATGCGCAAAGGCAGCAACATCCAGGTCACGGCAGGGGCGGTGCGCGTCGAACTCGGCTGGCGCTCCGGCCCCGGAGTGCCGGACGTGGACGCCTCCGCGCTGCTGCTGGTGGCCGGAAAGGTTCGCTCCGACGCGGACTTCGTGTTCTACAACCAGGCGGTGCACGCCTCGGGTGCCGTACGGCACGAGGGCAAGCGGACGGCCGGTGACACCGTGACCGACACCCTCGCGGTCGATCTGGGCCGCGTGGAGCCCGCGATCGAGACCGTGGTGCTCGCCGCCTCCGCGGATGGCGGAACGTTTGGCCGGGTGCCCGGCCTGCACATCCGGGTCCTCGACGCGTCCGGCGGCGCGGAGATCGCCCGCTTCGACAGCGAGGACGCCTCCGTGGAGACCGCGTTCGTCCTCGGCGAGCTGTACCGCAGGCAGGGCGGCTGGAAGTTCCGCGCGGTCGGCCAGGGATACGACAGCGGGCTCGCGGGCCTCGCCACCGACTTCGGCATCAGCGTCGACGAACCGCAGCACGCGCCCGCTCCCGCCTCCGTCCCCGCGCCCCCGGCCGCGCCGCCCGCCCCGCCCGCCGTGCCCCCGGCTCCGCCGTCGGGGCCCCCGGTCGCCGGCTTCCCGCCGCCGTCCGCGGCCGCCCCCGCGCCCTTCCCGCCGCCCGCGCCCGCACCGGGTCCGGGTCCTGGCTCTCCGGGCGCGCCGGTGAGCCTCAGCAAGGTCACGCTGACCAAGGAGGCGCCCGCCGTCTCGCTCACCAAGCAGGGCGGCACCTCCGGCGCCCTGCGGGTCAACCTCAACTGGCAGGTGCACAAGCAGTTCCAGGGGTGGGGCCAGAAGCTCGGCCGGGCCCTGGCCCTGCACGGCGACCTCGACCTCGACCTGGGCGCGCTGTTCGAACTCGCCGACGGCAGCAAGGGCGTGGTGCAGGCGCTCGGCAACTCGTTCGGGTCGCTGCACCAGCCGCCGTTCATCCAGCTCGACGCCGACGACCGGACCGGTTCCCGGGCGACCGGCGAAAACCTCACCGTCAGCCTCGACCACAAGGACGCGTTCCGCCGCATCCTCGTCTTCGTCACCATTTACGAAGGTGCGCGCAGCTTCGCGAACCTGCACGCCACCGTCACTCTTCAGCCACAATTCGGCGCGCCGGTCGACTTCTCCCTCGACGAGTGCACCGTCCCGTCCACGGTCTGCGCGCTCGCGCTCATCACCAACAACGGCGGCGACCTCGTCGTCCAGCGCGAGGCCCGCTATCTGGTGCCGGACCGTGGCGTCAGCCCGCAGCGCACCCTCGACCACGCCTACGGCTGGGGCATGAACTGGACCCCCGGCCGCAAGTGAGAATCCGGCCACTTCTTGGCGGCCACACCCCTGTCAGGGCGCGGCGCTGGGGCGGGCGTAGGTGCGCCCCTTCCAGGCCGCGCCCCGCCCCAGCCAGTGCCGCGCCGCCGAGTCGACGGTCATCAGCAGATACAGAAACGCCGTCAGCGGCAGCAGCGGCGCCAGCCAGAGGGTCTGCCGGTAGTAGCGCAGCATCGGGACGTACGTGGCGGCCATCAGCGCCCACGCGGCGGCGCCCGCCGCGAGAAGCGCCGGGCGCCCGGTGACCACGCCCGCGCACAGCGCGACGGGCGGCGTGAGATACACCACCGCGAGCCCCGCGACCGTCGCCATCAGCAGCAGCGGATTGTGCCGCAGCTGGGCGTACGCGCTGCGCGACACCATCCGCCACAGCTCGCCGAGCCCCGGATACGGCCGCACACTGTCGACCCGGTCGGCCAGCCCCAGCCAGATCGCCCCGCCGGAACGCTTGACCGCCCGGGCGAGCGCCACGTCGTCGATGACCGCCTGCCGGATGGCCTCCGGGACCCCGGCCCGCTCGGCCGCCTCCCGGCGCAGCAGCACGCAGCCGCCCGCGGCGGCCGCCCAGCGCCCCCGGCGCCGGTTGACCCACCGGAACGGATACAGCTGGGCGAAGAAGTACACGAACGCCGGGACGACCAGCCGCTCCCAGCCGGTGGCTACCCGCAGCCGCGCCATCTGCGACACCAGGTCCAGGCCGTGCGCCCGGGCGGCCCGCACCAACTCCCGCAGCGAATCCGGTTCATGGGCGATGTCGGCGTCCGTCAGCAGCAGGAACTCGGCCTTGTCGCCGGCCGTGGCGAGCGCGATGCCGTGCCGCACCGCCCACAGCTTCCCGGTCCAGCCGGGCTCCGGCTCGCCCGGCGAGCCGACGGTCAGCGGCAGCCCGCCGCAGGTGTCGGCGAGTTCACGGGCCAGCTTTCCGGTGCCGTCGCGGCTGCCGTCGTCGACGAGGAAGACCTCGGCCGATCCCGGATAGTCCTGGGCGAGCAGCGACGGCAGGCTCGCCGGCAGGACGGCGGCCTCGTCCCGGGCGGGCACCACGACGGCCACCGAGGGCCAGTCGCCGGGCTCCTCACCGGCCGGAGTCCCGGGGGCGCCGGGCGGCGTCCGGGGCAGCCGGATGTCCGTACGCCAGAAGAACCCCTGGCCCAGCAGCAGCCACACCCATGCCACCAGGGCCCCGACGGCGATCCACGTCAGCGCGCTCACCCGCCGCAGTCTGCCCCAAGCCGTGCCCGGGCGGTGGGGACTCGGGGCCGATCCTTTAAAGTGACGGGGTGAAGATCGCGCTAATGGACTCCGGATTCGGCCTGCTGCCCACCGCGGCCGCGATGCACCGCCTTCGACCCGACGCCGATCTCGTCCTCTCCTCCGACCCCGACGGCATGCCGTGGGGTCCGCGTACGTCCGAGGACGTCATCGAACATGCCCTGGCCTGCGCCCGCGCCGCCGCCGCGCACCGGCCCGACGCGCTGATCGTCGCCTGCAACACCGCCTCCGTGCACGCCCTGCCCGCGCTGCGGGCCGAGCTGGAGCCCGGTCTGCCGGTCATCGGGACCGTACCCGCGATCAAGCCCGCGGCGGCCGGCGGCGGGCCCATCGCGATCTGGGCGACGCCCGCCACCACCGGCAGTCCGTACCAGCGCGAGCTGATCCGGGACTTCGCGGACGGCGTCGAGGTGACGGCCGTGGCCTGCCCCGGTCTCGCCGACGCCGTCCAGCACGTCGACGACGCGGCGATCGACGCCGCGGTGGCCGCCGCGGCGGCCCGTACCCCGGACGACGTCCGGGCCGTCGTCCTCGGCTGCACCCACTACGAGCTGGTCGCCGAACGCATCCGGGCCGCCGTCCAGCCCGCCGGTGCCCCGCCCATCGCCCTCCACGGGTCGGCCGGGGCCGTCGCCGCGCAGGCCTTGCGCCGGATCGGCGCCGAGCCCTCCCTGCCGCCCGGCGCGGCCGCGTCCGCCCGCGGCACGCTCACGGTCATCCTCAGCGGCCGCGAGGCCACGCTCCCGCAAGCCGCGCTCCGCTACGCCGAGGGCCATCTGCTGGCCCCCGTCGCCCCCGTGCGGGGCTGACCGGGCCCTCTTCCACCGGGTCACCGGCTCACCGGCTCACCTGCCAAAACGCGGTCGTCGGCTGCCGTGGTAGCGGAACGTGAGTACCCTGCCAGTCATGAGGCCCCACGCCGAGGACCCCGAACACCACGGCAAGCAGACCCCGGGCCAGGGCACGCCCGCGGTCTGGACCGGTCATGCCCACAACCGGGTGCAGTGGGTGCTGGCGACCGCGGGCGCCGCGTGCGTGGCGCTCGGCATCGACCTCGCCGTCGCCTCCCCCTGGACCACCGGGCTCGCCCCGCTCCTGATGTCGGTCATCGGCTGCCTCGCCGCCGGACTGCTGATGATCTTCGGCACCCTCGCCTTCGTCCACGTCGCGGTGCGGGTCGACGAGGAGTGCCTGGAGGTCCGCTGCGGCCACATGGGGCTGCCCCGCCGCCGCATCCCCCTCAGCGACGTGGTCCACGCCGATGTCGCCCCCCGCGTCACCCCCTGCCAGTGGGGCGGCTGGGGCTACCGGTGGCGCCCCGAGAAGGGCACCGCGGTGGTGGTGCGGCGCGGTGAGGGGCTGGTGCTGCGGCTGGGGGACGGGCGGGTCTTCACGGTGACGGTGGACGACGCGGAGGCGGCGGTCCGGGTCATCCGCGACCGGTTGCGGATGATCGCGACCCGCACGTCCCAGGTCTAGGGGTGTCGTGTGGATCATGCCGGGCTCCCGACGCCGCTGTGACATCAGCCGCTGCCGCGGCGGGCGGCATCTCGCGGCCCCGCGCTCGTCGCACGCAGCGCCGCTGCGCTCTCCTCGCGCGGGTTGCGAGGCTCCCCCAGCTACCGCTGGGAGGTGCCCCCTGCACCAGACGCCGCTCGCTGATCCGGCCTGATCCACACGACACCCCTGGCGGGCCCCTCTCCCCCACCCCGCCCCTTCCCGAATCCGGGGACACCCCGGGCCCCGGCGGCGGCTCCGCCCGGCGGTGCGGGGCCAGGCGGACGCGTCCTCCGAGCCGAGCGTGGTGGAGCCTTTACGGGGCCGCGCAGTTCGGCGCGGCACGGTGAGCCGGGGCTTGGGCGCGCCGGTTGCTCCGCCCCGGCGGGGCTGGTGGGTCGGCTGTGTGGTGCGGCCGCGCACCGGATCGGTGAGCTGGGGCGGGCCGGGCGAACGGCGGGGCGAGCCGAGGTCTGGCCCGGCGGTACTGGCGGTGCGGCCCGGGCAGCGGGCCGTATCGGGGCCGCGCGCGGGGGCCGGGGCGCCGGGGCGTCAGCCGGGCGCAACGGGATGTGCGTACGGGCCCCTCGGCGGCGGCCGGTGCGGTGGTCACTGCCCCTGACGCCGCCGCGTGGCGTCAAGGGGCGGCTTGCAAGTGGCGGGCCGTCGCCAGGCCCGCCAGGAGGCCCGCTCCGGCCGTCACCTGCGGAAAGCTGAGCGCGTTGCCCAGGGTCGCCTCGACGGCCAGGGCCGTCAGCGCGGCCGCCGCCGTCAGGGCGACCGGTGTGGAGCGGGGTGAGCGCCACAGCGCGTACAGCATCCACGCGAAGGCCGCGCCCAGGAGGGCCACGCCCGGCAGGCCCTGGCCGGCGGCCTGCTGGAGCGGGGCCGAGTGCGGCGTGATCTCCGCTTCGGGTGACGCGGCGGCCGCCGGGCTCAGCTCCGCGAAGAGGTCGGGCCCCGCGCCGCGCAGCGGGTCCGCGGCGGTGAGGTGGGCCGCGTCCTGCCACAGGCGGATCCGGTGCTCGGTGAGGTGGGACCGCAGCGACGACGGCAGAGCGCCGGGCACCGCGCCCGCCGCGACCGCCCAGCATCCGCCGACGGCGATCGCGGCGATCAGGCCGAGCGCGGCCAGTGCCGCGAGCCGCCGCCGCAGCCGGGCGGCGGCCAGGGAGCACAGCAGGACCGCGCCGCTCGCGGCGCCGCCCGCCGGTGGGCCGCTCACCACGGCGGTGAGCGTGATCGTCAGGGCCAGCAGCCACAGGGCCGACCGGAGCGCGGCCCCACGGGCGGCCCACGCGGCGCAGCAGGCCGCGCCGGTGGCCAGGGTGAGCTGGGCCGCGTCGAGCCCCTGGTGGCCGCTCGGGCCGGTGCGGGTGGCCAGGGCCAGGCCGAGCCCCGCGAGCCCGGCGGCGGCCGCGCAGGCGACCGGCAGGAGCGACCCGGCGATGCGGCCGCAGGCGTACCCGGCGGCCACGGCCAATACGGCGAGCAGCACCCCCTCGGGGCGCGCGGTGCGCCCCATGGCGGAGATGAGCGCCCAGAGGGCGCAGAAGGCGAGGATCGCCACGCCCGCGATATCGGGCGCACTGCCCAGGGCCCGGCTTCGGTGTTCGCTGTCGTGGTCCCGGTCGTGTTCCTGTACGACCGGCCCCAGCGCTGATGACGTCATCCCGTCGACCCCCCGTCGTGACGGGCATCGCGCAGCGACGGTAAGCCGCGTCGCGAGCCATGCACCGGGAACGGTAGCGCTTGGCATGAGGTATGTGTATATGTTGCGCAGAAACGATGTGTCAGTGGTGAAACGCACCCCGAGCGCGCAGAACGGGCGCCCGGCGCGGGCCACCGGCGCGCCCGCGGCCCGGCCGGTACCCTCACCGCATGGCGACCCCCGACTTCATCCGCGGCCTGCGGGCCTCCATCGGCCATGAACTTCTCTACCTGCCGGGCGTGAGCGCCGTCGTCTTCGACGACGAGGGCAGAGTGCTGCTGGGCCGTCGTGCCGACAACGGCCGCTGGGCGATCATCTGCGGCATCCCCGAACCGGGCGAGCAGCCCGCCACGGCGGTCGTGCGCGAGGTGCTGGAGGAGACGGCGGTGCGGTGCGTTCCGGAGCGCATCGTGCTCGTGCGGACGTTGGCGCCGGTGACGTACCCCAACGACGACCGGTGCCAGTTCATGGACGTCTGCTTCCGCTGCCGCGCGGTGGGCGGCGAGGCGCGGGTGAACGACGACGAGTCGCTGGACGTGGGCTGGTTCCCGCTCGACGGGCTGCCGGAGCTGGCGGACTTCTCGCTCACCCGGATCAAGCAGGCGCTCGGCGAGGGGCCGACGTGGTTCGAACCCACCCCCGCGGAGTGAAGAGTGTGCCGGGCCCCCATGGGGCCGGGTGCGGGCGCCGCCTAAGGTCCCCCTCATGAGCGCGTCCCCTGTGCCCGGTCACACTCCGGGCTCCGCCCCCCGGCCCGCCGACGCCGGTCTCTCCGGCCGTACCGCAGTCGTCACCGGCGCCGCCGGGGGCATCGGGCGGGCGTGCACCCTGCGGCTGGCAGCCGCCGGGGCACGGGTCCGGGCGGTCGACCTGGACGCCGAAGGGCTGGCCGAGCTGGTCGCCTTCGCCGAGCGGACGGCCCGCCCGCCGGGCACCGTCGAGGCGTACGCCCTGGACCTGACCGACCTGGACGCGGCGGAACGGGCCGCCGAGGGCGCCGACATCCTGGTCAACAACGCGGGGATCCAGCTCGTCCGCCCGATCGAGGACTTCCCGCCGGAGGTGTTCTCCCGGGTGCTGACGGTGATGCTGGAGGCCCCGTTCCGGCTGGTGCGCGGCGCGTTGCCGGGGATGTACGAGCGGGGCTGGGGGCGGATCGTGAACATCTCCTCCGTGCACGGGCTGCGCGCCTCCGCGTACAAGTCCGCGTATGTGGCCGCCAAACACGGTCTTGAGGGGCTTTCCAAGGTCGCCGCCCTGGAGGGCGCGCCTCACGGGGTCACGTCCAACTGCGTCAACCCCGGCTATGTGCGCACCCCTCTGGTCGAGCGTCAGATCGCCGACCAGGCCGTCGCGCACGGCATCTCCCCGGAGCGCGTCGTCTCCGAGGTGCTGCTGGCCGATTCGGCGGTCAAGCGGCTCGTCGAACCGGAGGAGGTGGCGGAGGCCGTGGCGTATCTGTGCGGTCCGCACTCCTCGTTCATCACCGGTGCCTCGCTCACCATGGACGGCGGATGGACGGCCCACTGAACGGCCCACTGAAGGACCGGCCGGACGGCCCGCCGAACGACCGGCCGGACGGCCCGCTGCCCGGCCGGCCCGCGGACCGCCCACCGGGCCGTACGACGCCCGGCGCCGCCGCGGCCGGCGGGGCTGCGGCCGCTCCCGGAGACCAGCCGGAGACCCCGTACCTGGAACTGCTCGCGCGCGGCGCGCCGCCCGAGGCGTACGAGCGCCCCGGGCTGCTGGCACGCGCGGAGAAGGCCCCGGCCGAGCGGCTGGCCGCCCTGGAGCGGGCCAAGCTGCTCGCCCTGCGGGTGCGCGGCGAACTGGAGGGGCGCAGGCGACGCGAGGCCGAGCTGTCCGCGCTCTTCGAGACCGCCCACGACCTCGCCGGGCTGCGCGATCTGGACGCGGTGCTCCAGGCCATCGTGCAGCGCGCCCGTTCGCTCCTGGGGACCGAGGTCGCGTATCTGACCCTCAACGACCCGACCGCCGGGGACACCTATATGCGGGTCACCGACGGTTCGGTCTCGGCGCGCTTCCAGCAACTGCGGCTCGGCATGGGGGAGGGTCTGGGCGGGCTCGTCGCCCAGACCGCGCGCCCCTATGTGACCGACAGCTACTTCGACGACCCCCGCTTCCAGCACACCCGCACCATCGACGCGGGCGTCAGCGACGAGGGCCTGGTCGCGATCCTCGGTGTGCCGCTGCTGCTGGGCAGCGGCGTCATCGGGGTGCTGTTCGCGGCAGACCGGCGGGTCCGCGTCTTCGAGCGCGAGCAGATCGCCCTGCTCGCCTCCTTCGCCGCGCACGCGGCCGTCGCCATCGACACGGCCAATCTGCTCGCCGAGACGAGGACGGCACTGGCCGAACTGGAGGCCGCCAACGAGATCATCCGCGACCGCAGCGGTGTCATCGAGCGCGCCTCCGAGGTCCACGACCGGCTCACCGAACTGGTGCTGCGCGGTGGCGGGGTGCGGGACGTGGCCGCCGCCGTGGCCGAGGTGCTGAGCGGTTCGGTGGAGTTCCTGGAGGCGCACGAGGCGTCCGCGGACGCCCTCGACCGGTCGCGGGCCGACGGCCATGCCGTACGCCACGGCGAGGACTGGATCGCGGCCGTCTCCGCGGGCGGCGAACTCCTCGGCGCGCTCGTCCTGCACGGCCACCCCCGGCTCGACCCCGTGGACCAGCGCACCCTGGAGCGCGCCGCCATGGTCACCTCGCTGCTGCAGCTCGCCCGCCGCTCGGCGGGCGAGGCCGAACAGCGGGTGCGCGGCGAGCTGCTGGACGATCTGCTCGACGCGCCCGACCGGGAGCCGCGGCTGCTGCGGGAGCGTGCCGCACGGCTGCGCGCGGACCTGGACGCGCCCCATGTGGTCCTCGCCGCGGGCATCGACGCGCCCCGCGCCGCGCCGGGCGGCGAGCCCGCGGCCGAACCCGCCGTCGCGCCGGGCCCGGGCGCCGCCGAGGACGCCGCCGACCGGATGCGCCTGTGGTCCGCCGCGTCCCATCTGGCCGCCACCCGGCAGGGCCTGGCCGCCGCGCGCGACGGCGGCACGGTGCTGCTGCTGCCGCTCGCCGAGGGCGACACCGCCGACGCCCTGGCCCGCCGCGCCGCCCGGCAGCTGGGCACCGCCGTGCACGCGCCCGTCACCGTCGGCGCCTCCGCGCCCGTCGCGGCGCCCGCCGCCCGCCCCGCCGAGGTCGCCGCCTCGTACGCCGAGGCCCGGCGTTGCCTGGCCGCCCTGCGGGTGCTGGGCCGGGCCGGTGAGGGGGCCGCGGCCGAGGACTTCGGCTTCCTCGGCCTGCTCCTGGCCGGTACGCGGGACGGCGCCCCGGACGGCACCCGGGTGCGGGACTTCGTCACGCGCACCATCGGGGCGGTCGTGGAGTACGACGCCCGGCGCGGCACCGGGCTGGTCCGCACGCTGGACGCGTACTTCGCCGGCGGGATGAGCCCGGCGCGCACCAAGGACGCGCTGCATGTGCATGTGAACACGGTGGCGCAGCGGCTGGAGCGGGTGGGGCGGCTGCTCGGCGCCGACTGGCAGTCGCCCGCGCGGTCGCTGGAGATACAGCTGGCGCTGCGGCTGCACCGGCTGACGGGGGCGGTGGAGCGCTGACCCGGCCTCATCGACACGATCAGGCCGACGCGGAACGGGAGGGCTCCCGGGCCTCATCGGCTTCGCCCGGCTCGATGGCGGCCAGGTCGCGTTCGCGGGTCTCCTTCGCCGCGCCGACCGCCACCACCGTGAGCAGCGCCGCCGCGATGACGTACAGGGCGATCGGGGTGGCGCTGTCGTAGTCGGCGAGCAGCGCGGTGGCGATCAGCGGGGCGGGCGCCCCGGCCGCGACCGAGGAGAACTGGGCGCCGATCGAGGCGCCCGAGTACCGCATCCGCGTCGCGAACATCTCCGAGAAGAACGCCGCCTGGGGCGCGTACATCGCGCCGTGGAAGACCAGCCCGACCGTGACCGCGAGGAGCAGCGCCCCGAAGTCCTCGGTGTCGATGAGGGCGAAGAAGGGGAACGCCCACGCGCCGACGCCCACGGCGCCCAGCAGATAGACCGGGCGGCGGCCGACGCGGTCCGACAGCGCGCCCCAGGCCGGGATCGTGGCGAAGTGCACGGCGGAGGCGATGAGTACGGCGTTCAGCGCGGTCTGCTTGCCGAGGCCCACATGGTCGGAGGTGGCGTAGACGAGCACGAAGGCCGTGATCACGTAGTAGCTGATGTTCTCGGCCATCCGCGCGCCCATCGCGACCAGGACGTCCCGCCAGTGGTGGCGCAGGACCGCCACCAGCGGCATCCGCTCCGCCACATCGGCGGTCTTCCGCGCCTCGGCCTGGGCTAGCGCGGCCTTGAAGACGGGTGATTCATCGACAGAGAGACGAATCCACAAGCCGACCAGCACCAGCACGCCCGAGAGCAGGAACGGCACCCGCCACCCCCAGGACTCGAACGCGCTCTCCGACAGCAGTCCGGTCAGCGCGGACAGCACCCCGGTGGCCAGCAACTGCCCGGCGGGGGCGCCGGTCTGTGGCCAGGACGCCCAGTATCCGCGCCGCCGGGCGTCCCCGTGCTCGGACACCAGCAGCACCGCCCCGCCCCATTCGCCGCCGAGCGCGAAGCCCTGCACCAGCCGCAGTGTGGTGAGCAGAACGGGCGCTGCCGAGCCGACGGTGGCGTGCGTCGGCAGCAGACCGATCGCACAGGTCGCCCCGCCCATCAGCAGCAGGCTCAGGATCAGCAGCTTCTTGCGGCCGAGCCGGTCGCCGTAGTGCCCGAACACCAGGGCCCCGAGCGGCCGGGCGGCGAAGCCGACCGCGTACGTCAGGAACGACAGCAGGGTGCCCACGAGCGGATCGGAGTCGGGGAAGAAGAGCTTGTTGAAGACGAGCGCGGCGGCCGACCCGTAGAGGAAGAAGTCGTACCACTCGATGGTGGTGCCGATGAGGCTCGCCGCGACGATGCGGCGCAGCGATCCGGGACTGGTCGGAGGAGCCATGGTTACCACTTCCGAGCGGGTGCGGGGACGGATTCGTGTGCCACACCGTAGAAATGCGCATGTCAGCTCGGATATGTACGCGGGCTACACACTTCCGCCGCCCGCTGCGGGCGCCGCACCCATGCGCACGGGCCCGGGGGTTCCGGCGTCCCCGGGCCCGTGCGGACCGCTTCACACCTTGCGGTAGTCGTACGCCTCCGCCGCGGCCCCGGCGACCGTGTCCACGTCCGCTCCGGTGGACGCGGTGACCACGGCCGCCACCGCGCCCTCCACGAGCGGCGCGTCCACCAGCCGGGAGCCCTCCGGCAGCTCGTCCTCCTCGGCCAGCAGCGCCTTGACGGTCAGTACGGCGCTGCCGAGGTCGACCAGTATGGCCACCCCGGCGCCCTGGTCGACCGCGTACGCCGCGTCGCGTATCAGCTCCTCGCTGGTGCCGAATCCGCCGTCCGGAGTGCCGCCCGCGGCGCGCACGGGCGCGGTGCCGCCCCCGGCCAGCGCGGTGGCCAGCCGGGCGACCGACTCGGCGACCTCCCCGCTGTGCGACACGACGACCACCCCGACCAGCTTCTCGCCGCCGTTCCCGGTCATCGGAGGGCCTCCGCCAGCGCCGCGACGATCAGCGCGGACGAGGTGGCGCCGGGGTCCTGATGGCCGACGCTGCGCTCGCCCAGATAGCTGGCCCTGCCCTTGCGCGCGAGCATCGGTACGGTCGCCAGCGCGCCCTTGTCCGCGGCCTCGCCCGCCGCGGTGAACGAGGCGGTGTCGCCGCCCAGCGCCTCCACCGCGGGGAGCAGCGCGTCCAGCATGGTCTTGTCGCCCGGCGCGGCCCCGCCGAGCTGGGCCACCGCGTCCACCCCGGCCCGCAGCGCGTCCGCCAGCTGCCGGGGCGTGACCTCCGCCGCGTCCCCCAGCGCCTTGCCCGCGCGCCGCAGCAGCGTCCCGTACAGCGGCCCGGAGGCGCCGCCCACCTTCGAGATCAGCTGGCGCCCGGCCAGGATGAGCGCGGCGCCGGGCGACCCCGGCGGCTCCTTCTCCAGCGCTTCGGTGACGGCCGCGAAACCGCGCTGCATATTGGTGCCGTGGTCGGCGTCGCCGATCGCGGAGTCCAGCTCGGTGAGCCGGGCCGCCTCACGGTGCACGGACTCGGCCGCGGCGGTGAGCCAGCGTTGGAAGAAAGAGGTGTCGAGCGCGTGTTCGACTGCGGATTCACTGCTGGACACAGACGCCTCCTCGTGACGGTAACCGACGGCGACAGCGTACGTATCGAGCCAGGTGGCGGGGTGGTCCGGGTCAGCAGCCCCAGCGCAGCCCGGCGGTCCGTACGGGCGCGTCCCACAGCCGCAGCAGGTCCTCGTCGACCTGGCACAGCGTGACCGAGGCGCCCGCCATGTCGAGTGATGTGACGTAGTTGCCGACGAGCGTACGTGCCACCGCCACGCGGCGCTCGCCGAGCACCCGGTGCACCTCGGCCGCGAAGCCGTACAGCTCCAGCTGGGGGGTCGCGCCCATTCCGTTGACCAGGACGAGCACCGGATCGTCCGGCCGCAGG
Organism: Streptomyces sp. NPDC019937; assembly: GCF_040631655.1. Lineage (NCBI taxonomy): Bacteria > Bacillati > Actinomycetota > Actinomycetes > Kitasatosporales > Streptomycetaceae > Streptomyces > Streptomyces sp. NPDC019937. The sequence continues at coordinate 10,988 of NZ_JBEYAL010000072.1, read as the reverse complement.
TCGTCCAGTACCGCGTCCACCGCGTAGTCGGCGATCTCGCGCGAGGTCATCATCGCGCGCCGCTCCCGCCCCGGCTCGCCGTGGATGCCCACGCCCAACTCCAGCTCCCCGGCGGGCAGATCGAAGGTGGGGCCGCCCTTGGCGGGCGTCGTGCAGGGGGACAGCGCCACGCCGAAGCTGCGCGAGGACGCGTTGACCCGGCGGGCGATCGCCTCCACCCGCTCCAGTGGCGCCCCCTCCTCGGCCGCCGCGCCCGCGATCTTCTCCACGAACAGCGTCGCGCCGGTGCCGCGCCGGCCCGCCGTGTGGGTGCTGTCGGTCACCGCCACATCGTCGTCGACGAGCACCTTGGCGACCTGGATGCCCTCGTCCTCGGCCAGTTCGGCGGCCATCTCGAAGTTGAGCACGTCGCCGGTGTAGTTCTTGACGACGAACAGCACCCCCTTGCCGCTGTCCACGGCGGCCGCCGCGCGCACCATCTGGTCGGGCACGGGGGAGGTGAAGACCTCGCCGGGGCAGGCCGCGTCGAGCATGCCGACACCGACGAACCCGCCGTGCAGCGGCTCGTGGCCGGAGCCGCCGCCGGAGAGCAGGGCCACCTTGTCGGGCACCGGCGCGTCCCGCCGGACGATCACCCGGTTCTCGACATCCACCGTCAGTTCGGGATGGGAGGCGGCCAGTCCGCGCAGTGCGTCGGCGACCACGGTTTCGGCCACGTTGATGAGCATCTTCATGGGAGTGTTCGTCCTCCACCGGGTGGGAGCTGTGCACCGCTGCAACAGCGTACGGATCCGGCGCGGTCATGGCACCCCTGGGGCGCTGAGCCGAACAGCCTAATAAGCAGAAAAAGGTACATAGGCATCATATGGTGCGCGCATGGAGAATACTGCCGCACCGGCGGCCGCCGCCGCGCGCCCGCGCCCGAATCCACCCCGGCCGCCGCTCCACCGGCGCCGCGCGCCGTGGCTCGCGGTGGTCGCCGTCGGCTACGCGGTGGTCCAGCTCGCCGTGGTCGTCCCGCACGTCGGACACGCGCTGGGCTGGGACGAGTCCGTGTACGTCTCCCAGGTGGACCCGCGCACCCCGGCCGCGTACTTCAGCGCGCCGCGCTCACGCGGCATCAGCATGCTGGTCTCCCCGGTGGTGGCCGCCACGTCCTCCATCACGGCGCTCCGGGTCCTCCTCACGGTGCTCTCCGCGGGCGCCCTCTACACCGCCTTCCGCGTCTGGAACAGGTTGCTGCCCCGCGGTCCCGTGGCGCTCGCCGCGCTGCTCTTCGCCGGGCTGTGGATCACCACGATCAGCGGCCCCGCCGTGATGCCCAACCTCTGGGTCGCGCTCGGCGCGGTGGCCGCGGTCGGCTGGTTCCTGCGCCTGCCCGCCGAACCGGGCGCCCGCTGGTGGCTCGCCGCCCTCGTCGCCGGTGTCACCCTCGTCCGCACCCCCGACGGCGGCTGGCTGGCCCTCCCGCTGCTGGCCGTCGCCCTCCGGCTGCGGACCTGGCGGCCCGCCCTGCTCCCGCTGGCGGGCGGGTTCCTGCTGGGCGCCGCGCAGTGGATCGGCGAGGCCTACGACCGCTTCGGCGGCATCGGCGGGCGGCTGGACGTCTCCAGCGACGTCGAGGGCGGCATGGGCCTCCACTTCGCCGTGGGCGCCGCGCTGCGCAGCCTCAACGGGCCCCAGCTGTGCCGCCCGTGCGAGGTGCCGCTGCGCCATCCGGAGCTGACCCTGTGGTGGCTGTCGCTGCCGCTGCTGACCCTCGCCGCCGTCGCCCTCGTCCTGCGGGACCGTCGGACACGGCGGAACCGGGTGCGCGTCGGGCTCGGGCGGCCGCACGCCGACCGGGAGCCCGGTGTGCCGGTCACCGTGCTGCCCGTCGTCTGCGCGGCCTCCCTCGCCGTCCCCTACCTGCTGCTCATCGACTACTCCGCGCCGCGCTTCCTGATGCCGTCCTACGCGCTGCTCGCCCTGCCCATCGCCGCGCTGGGCTTCCGCGCCGTACGCGCCGCACGCTCGCCGCGCCACATGGCCACCGCGCTCGGGATCGTCGTCCTGCTCCATCTGGGCAGCCAGTTCGCCGTCCTCGCCCACACCTCGGCGGTGTCCGAGAAGACCACCGGGCGCTACCGCACCGCCGCCGACGGGCTGAAGCGGCTGGGGCTGCGGCCGCCGTGCCTGGTGGCCGGCGACCGGGCCCTGCCCGTCGCGTACCACGCGGGCTGCGGCTCCGCCCAGACCAGCGGCAACAACCGCTCCACCACCGTGTCCGGGCTGCTGCGGCGGGCCGCGCACGAACCCACCGCGCTGCTCGTCCGGCGCGACCACGGCGCCCGGCCGCCGTCCTACGCCCGCACCTGGATCGGGTTTCCGCTGGCGGGGACGGAGTGGAGCGCCTATCTGCCGCCGGACCAGGCGCGCCAAGTGGCCTCGCGGGGCGCGGAGGAGTCCCTTCAGTCCCGGGAATCCGGACAGGAGACGTCGGGTAATCCCGCGAGCATGGGCGCCATGACGACGCGACCTATCACCAGTTGGGCCGGATTCCAGGCGGCGGAGCCCGGCTTCGCCACGGCCGCGCGGGAGCGCTTCGAGCGCTACCGCACCCATGTCCTGGCCACCGTGCGGCAGGACGGCTCCCCCCGGCTGACCCCCCTGGAGGTCACCTTCCGCTTCGGGGAACTGTGGCTCGGCATGATGCCCGACTCGCGCAAGGCCGTCGATCTGCGCCGCGACCAGCGCTTCTCGATCCAGGCCAACCCGGGTCCGGGCGACGGCACGCCCGGCGGCGACGTGCGGATCAGCGGCCGGGCCGTCGAGGTGACCGAGCCGGACTCGCTCGCCCGCTTCGCCGCCGAGGTCCACCCGCCCGAGCCCTTCCACCTCTTCCGCGCCGAGGTGACCGAGGTCGTGCACACCGAGGCCGGGGAATCCGGCCTGGTGCTGCGGACCTGGCACCCCGGCCGGCCGGTCCGGGTCGTACGGCGCGGGACGGACGACAGCCCGCCCCGGGCGGACGAGGCGGGCTGAGCCGCCGGGTGCTCCGCGGCCCTTCCGTATTTCTGGAACGCGTTCTACCGTGCCCCTCGATCCCAGGACGCTCCCAGACCGCCGTCGTGGCGCACGCGAGACTCCAGGAGGGGCCGTGGACCTCGAATACACCCCTGAGCAGCGGCAGTTACGAACCGAGCTGCGCACCTACTTCGCCGAGCTGGTCCCCGACGACGCCTACGCCCGCTACGCCGACCCCGCCGGGCAGAAGCGGTTCTACCGCGAGACCATCCGCCGCCTCGGCACCGACGGCTGGCTGGGCGTGGGCTGGCCCCGGGAGTACGGCGGGCGGGGACTGGGCCCGGTCGAACAGTTCATCTTCTTCGACGAGGCCGCCCAGGCGGGCGTACCGCTGCCGCTGATGGCCCTCAACACGGTCGGCCCCACGCTCATGCGCTACGGCACCGACGAGCAGAAGCGGTACTTCCTGCCGCGCGTCCTCTCCGGCGAGATCGACTTCGCGATCGGCTACAGCGAGCCCGACGCCGGAACCGACCTCGCCGCCCTCAAGACCCGCGCCGTACGGGACGGCGACGACTACGTGGTGAACGGCCAGAAGACCTGGACCACCAACGGGGACACCGCCGACTGGGTCTGGCTCGCCGTCCGCACCGACCCCGACGCGAAGCCCCACCACGGCATCAGCATCCTGCTCGTCCCGACCACCGACCCCGGCTACTCCCGCACCGTCATCACCACCCTCGCCTCCCACGACACCACCGCCAGCTGCTACGAGAACGTCCGGGTCCCGGCCACCCGCCGCGTCGGCGCCGAGAACGAGGGCTGGCGCATGATCACCACTCAGCTCAACTACGAACGCGTCACCCTCGCCGCCCACGGCACCATGGCCATCCGCGCCCTGCGCGGCGTCCGGCAGTGGGCCGCCGACACCAAGCTCCCGGACGGCCGCCGGGTCATCGACCTGGCCTGGGTACGCGCCCGGCTGGCCCGTACCCACGCCCGGCTGGACGCCATGAAGGTCCTCAACTGGAGAATGGTGGACGCCCTCCAGCGCGACACCCTGACCCCGCAGGACGCCTCCGCCGTCAAGGTCTACGGCTCCGAGGCGCGCCGCGACGCCTACGCCTGGCTCATGGAGGTCGTCGGTGCCGCGGGCCCGCTCAAGGAGGGCTCGGCGGGCGCGGTCCTCCACGGCGAGCTGGAACGCGGCTACCGCAGCGCGGTCGTCTTCACCTTCGGCGGCGGCAACAACGAGATCCAGCGGGAGATCATCTCCTGGATCGGCCTGGGCATGCCACGGGTACGCCGCTGACCGGCGGGGTGACGCCCGCCCGCAGTCCCGCCGCGGCCCCCCGCGGTACATCACAAAGCGGCGGCCCGGGGTGTTACGTCGCCTCCGGATACAGCAGGCAGTCCTCGGGCCGGATCACCAGGACGATCTCGGGGCCCGTGCGCCGTACGGCGCTCTCGGCGTGCACGCGCAGGTCGCCGACGGCCAGCTCGTACTCGAAACGGGCGCCGGTGTACGAGCACTGCCTGATCGTCGCCCGAAGTCGTACTCGCCGGACACGACCTTCTCCACGAGCGCCCCCGTGGAGTGGTCGGCGCGGGTGAAGGGCAGCAGCCGCCGGAAGGTGTCCCAGCCGTCGGCGACGGCGCTGGTGTAGCGGTGAGCGTCGGGCGCGCCATATTGTCTCAAGGCGCGTATTGATACAACCGTTGGAACGGAGGAACGTGGGGCCGGTGCTGGGCGGCAGACGGGACAGCCAAGTGATGGTGCCGGATTCGATGTTGGTGCAAAAAGTGACGGTCCGGCTCCGGGCCGGGTAGCCGCGGCGATCACCCCGTGCTACGCAGGGGGCATGTCTGACAGTGATGCCTGCGACGTCGTCATCGTCGGCGGCGGCCACAACGCCCTGGTCGCCGCCGCCTATCTGGGCCGGGCGGGCCGTAGCGTGCGGGTGCTGGAGCGGCTGGACCACATCGGCGGCGCGGCCGTGTCCGAGCGCACGTTCGCCGGGGTGGACGCCCGGCTCTCGCGCTATTCGTACCTGGTCAGCCTGTTGCCCCGGCGCATCGTCGACGACCTGGGGCTGGGCTTCGCGGTCCGCAAGCGGTCCGTATCCTCCTACACCCCCACCGTCCGGGGCGGGCGGCCGGCCGGGCTGCTGGTGGAGACCGGCGGTGGGGCCCGGACCCGGGAGGCGTTCGCGCGGCTGACCGGCGGCGAGCGGGAGTACGCGGCCTGGGAGCGGTTCTACGGGATGACCGGGCGGGTCGCCGAGCGGGTGTTCCCGACGCTGACCGAGCCGCTTCCGGACCGGGAGGCGCTGCGGGCCCGGATCGGGGACGACGCGGCGTGGGAGGCGCTGTTCGAGCGGCCGCTGGGGGAGGCGGTCGAGGCGGCGTTCGAGGACGACCTGGTGCGGGGGGTGGTGCTCACCGACGCGCTGATCGGCACCTTCGCCTCCGCCCATGACCCCTCGCTGCGGCAGAACCGCTGCTTCCTCTACCACGTGATCGGCGGCGGCACCGGCGACTGGGACGTGCCCGTGGGCGGCATGGGCGCGTTCACCGACGCCCTCGCGCACGCGGCGGGCCTGGCGGGCGCGCGGATCGCGACCGGCTGCGAGGTCACGGGGATCGCCACCGACGGGACGGCGGCCGAGGTGACGTACCGGGACCGGGACGGCGAGCATCTCGTGGGCGCCCGCCATGTGCTGGTCGGGGCCGCCCCGCGCGAGCTGGCGCGGCTGCTCGGCGAGGAGCCGCCCGCCCCGCCCGCCGAGGGCGCGCAGCTGAAGGTGAACATGCTGCTGCGGCGGCTGCCCGCGCTCCGGGACCCCGGGGCGGACCCGCGCGAGGCGTTCGCCGGGACGTTCCACATCGCCGAGGGCTACGGCGAGTTGGAGGCGGCGTACCGGCAGGCCGCCGCGGGGGAGCTGCCGCGGCGGCCGCCGTCGGAGATCTACTGCCACTCGCTGACCGACCCGTCGATCCTCGGCCCGGACCTGGCCGCGCGCGGCTACCAGACCCTGACCCTGTTCGGGCTGCACACCCCCGCCCGGCTGTTCGCCGACGACCCCGAGGGGACCCGAGAGACCCTGCTGGGGAACACCCTCGCCCAGCTCGACGCCCACCTCGCCGAACCGATCGCCGACTGCCTCGCGTACGACGCCGACGGCAGGCCGTGCGTCGAGGCCAAGAGCCCGCTGGACCTGGACCGCGAACTGCGGCTGCCGGGCGGGAACATCTTCCACCGCGAGCTGGCCTTCCCGTACGCCCAGGAGGGCACCGGCCGCTGGGGCGTGGAGACGCGCCACGCCAATGTGCTGCTGTGCGGCGCGGGCGCGGTGCGCGGCGGCGGGGTCAGCGGAATCCCCGGCCACAACGCGGCGATGGCGGTGCTGGGGAAGTAGCCGGGCCGATGGCCGAAAGAACCTGACGGAACGTAAGAATCTGACGGGACGTCAGAAAAACTCTTCCGCTCCCCGCCCCCCTGCGGCATCCTGCCCCGCATGAAGACGGAGCTGAGCACAAGGCTGGGTGTCGAGCACGCCATCTTCGGCTTCACGCCGTTCCCCGCCGTGGCCGCGGCGATCACCCGGGCCGGGGGGTTCGGCGTGCTCGGCGCGGTCCGCTACGCCGCGGGCGAGGATCTGGCCCGCGACCTGGACTGGATGCAGGAGCACACCGACGGCAAACCGTACGGCCTCGACGTCGTGATGCCCGCGAAGAAGGTCGAGGGGGTGAGCGAGGCCGACATCGAGGCGATGATCCCGCAGGAGCACCGCGCGTTCGTGGCGGAGACCCTGGCCAAGCACGGGGTGCCCGAACTGGCCGAGGGCGAGGCGTCCGGCTGGCGCATCACCGGCTGGCTGGAGCAGGTCGCCCGCAGCCAGCTCGACGTCGCCTTCGACTACCCCGTCAAGCTGCTGGCCAACGCGCTCGGCTCGCCGCCCGCCGATGTCGTCGCCCGCGCCCATGACCGCGGCATCCTGGTCGCCGCGCTGGCCGGGAGCGCGCGCCACGCCCTGCACCACAAGGACGCCGGCCTGGACATCGTCGTCGCGCAGGGCTACGAGGCCGGCGGCCACACCGGCGAGATCGCCTCCATGGTGCTCACCCCCGAGGTCGTCGAGGCCGTCGACCCGCTGCCCGTGCTCGCCGCGGGCGGCATCGGCAGCGGCGAACAGATCGCCGCCGGACTCGCGCTCGGCGCCCAGGGGGTGTGGCTCGGCTCGATCTGGCTCACCACCGAGGAGGCCGAACTGCATTCGGCCGCGCTCACCGCCAAGCTCCTCGCCGCCGGATCCGGCGACACCGTGCGCTCCCGCGCCCTCACCGGCAAGCCCGCCCGCCAGCTGCGCACCGCCTGGACGGACGCCTGGGACGATCCGCAGGGCCCGGGGCCGCTGCCGATGCCGCTCCAGGGGCTGCTGGTCGCCGAGGCCGTCTCGCGCATCCAGAAGTACGAGGTGGAACCGCTGCTCGGCACGCCGGTCGGGCAGATCGTCGGCCGGATGACCTCCACCCGCAGCGTGCGGGCCGTCTTCGACGACCTGACCAGGGGCTTCGAACGTGCCATCGACCGCGTCAACCGCATCGCCGGACGGGACTGAGGAGGACGACGACCGATGACCGCCACCACCGACCCCACCCCCACGATCCCCGTCGGTTTCTGGGCGCAGGCCGGACACGAACCCGACCGCGTCGTCCTCGTCGCCCCCGACGGCGAGGAGTGGACCGCGGCCCGGCTGCACGCCGCGTGCAACCAGCTCGTCGGCGGACTGCGCGCCGCCGGGCTCCGGCGCGGCGACGCCTTCGCGGTCGTCCTGCCCAACGGGGTCGAGTTCTTCACCGCCGCGCTCGCCGCCACCCAGGCCGGGTTCTACCTCGTGCCCGTCAACCACCACCTGGTCGGCCCCGAGATCGCCTGGATCGTCTCCGACTCGGGCGCCAAGGTGCTGGTCGCCCACGAACGCTTCGGCACCCAGGCCACCCTGGCCGCCGACGAGGCCGGGCTGCCCGCCACACACCGCTACGCGGTCGGCGCCGTCGAGGCCTTTCGCCCGTACGCCGAACTCCTCCGGGGACAGTCACCGCAGCCGCCCGCCGACCGCGAACTGGGCTGGGTCATGAACTACACCTCCGGTACGACGGGACGCCCGCGCGGCATCCGGCGCCCGCTGACCGGAAAGCTCCCCGAGGAAAGCCACCTCGGCGGCTTCCTGCGCTTCTTCGGCATCCGGCCCCGCGCCGAGGAACCCGACCACGTCCACCTGGTGTGCTCACCGCTCTACCACACGGCCGTCCTGCAGTTCGCGTCCTCGTCCCTGCACATCGGCCACCCCCTGGTGCTCATGGACAAGTGGACGCCCCAGGAGATGCTGCGGCTCATCGACGCCTACCGCTGCACCCACACCCATATGGTGCCCACGCAGTTCCACCGGCTGCTCGCCCTCCCCGAGGAGTTACGGGCGTCCTACGACGTCTCCTCGATGCGCCACGCCATCCACGGCGCCGCGCCCTGCCCCGACCACGTGAAACGCGCCATGATCGACTGGTGGGGCGGCTGCGTCGAGGAGTACTACGCGGCCAGCGAGGGCGGCGGCGCCTTCGCCACCGCCGAGGACTGGCTGAAGAAGCCGGGAACGGTCGGCAAGCCCTGGCCCATCAGTGAGATCGCCATCTTCGACGACGACGGGAAGAAGCTGCCGCCCGGCGAACTCGGCACCGTCTACATGAAGATGAGCACCGGCGGCTTCAGCTACCACAAGGACGAGGGCAAGACCCGCAAGAACCGCATCGGCGACTACTTCACCGTCGGCGACCTCGGCCTCCTCGACGACGACGGCTATCTCTACCTCCGCGACCGCAAGATCGACATGATCATCTCGGGCGGGGTCAACATCTACCCGGCCGAGATCGAATCCGCGCTGCTCACCCACCCCGCCGTCGCCGACGCCGCCGCCTTCGGCATCCCGCACGACGACTGGGGCGAGCAGGTCAAGGCGGTCGTGGAAGCCGCCCCGGGGCACACCCCCGGCCCGGAGCTGGCGGCCGCCATCCTCGACCACTGCGAGCAGCGGCTCGCGGGCTACAAGCGCCCCAAGTCCGTCGACTTCATCGCCGAGATGCCCCGCGACCCCAACGGCAAGCTCTACAAGCGGCGGCTGCGCGAGCCCTACTGGGACGGGCATGAGCGACCCGTGTGACGGGGGTGACGTCAGCGGTTTCGGCCGTATCCTCGGCCCTATGCACACACTTGACAGTGTCGAGGTGGACGGGGTCGAGCTGACGTACCGGGTGTGGGGCGCGGCGGGCGACCCGCCCGTCCTGCTGCTGCACGGCCTCGGCGAGGACGGCGTCGACTGGCTCGCCATAGCGCCGCGCCTCGCCCCGGGCCGCCGGGTGTACGCGCTGGACCTGCGCGGCCACGGAGCCAGCGACTGGCCGGGCGAGTACGCCCTGGAGCAACTGCGGGACGAGGTCGCCGGGTTCCTCGCGGCGGTCGGCCTGGAGCGCGTCACCCTCATCGGACACTCCTACGGCGGCGTGGTCGCCTACCTCGTCGCCCAGCGCTTCCCGCATCTGACGGAACGCCTGGTGATCGAGGACGCCCCGCCGCTGCTGCCCCAGGACCCGCCGCTGGAGGTGCCGCCGCGCCCGACCGGGCGGATGGCCTTCGACTGGGCGGTCAGGACGCAGTTCACCGAGCAGCGCAACGCCCCGGACCCGCGCTGGACCGAGGGGCTTTCGGACATCACCGCGCCCACGCTGGTGATAGGCGGCGGCCCGGCCAGCCATATCCCGCAGGAGCTGCTGGCCGACATGGCGGAGCGCATACCCGACTGCCGCCTGGTCACCATCGACGCCGGCCACTGCGTCCACCAGAACCGGCCCGAGGAGTTCCTCGCCGCCATAGGGGAGTTCCTGGACGCCTAGGGGGTGTCTCGCCGATCATGCCGGGCTCCCGGCGTCCGGCCCGATCGACAAGACACCCCCTGGGGCCCGTTTGGAGCACCGCGTACGCTCCCGGTGGGCGAGCACCGCTCGTGCCGCCCGCGCCGCCGAGAGAGGGGTCCCGCCGTGCGACCGACCGATGTCCCGCGCCCTGTCCTCATCGCCGCCACGGCCGCCGCCCTGCTGGCCGCGGGAGCCGGAGGAGCCGCCGCTGAGCCTGGTGTGCGGCCGTCCCACGGTCAACTGCGGCCGCTGGCCGGGCTGTCCGCCGACCGGGTGCTGGTCGCGGACCAGGTCGCCGCCGCCAAGTGGGGCACCGACAGCCCGATCGACGACCCGGCCCGGGAGAAGCAGGTGCTGGACACGGTGGCGGAGCAGGCCCGGGAGATGGGCGGCGACCCGGCGGCGACGTCGAGGATCTTCCGTGACCAGATCGAGGCCAGCAAGGTCGTCCAGCGCGGCCTGTACCGGCGGTGGCAGGCCGACCCGTCCTCGGCCCCCACCGAACGCCCCGACCTCGGAAAGGTCCGGCTGGAGATCAACCGGATCAACGGCGAACTGGTCCGGGCGATCGCGGCCGCCACCGACGCCCGCACCGCCCCCTCGTGCCCGGCCCGGCTGCTGGCCGGGGCCCTGGCCACGGGCCATCAGAAGCGGCTGGACGGGCTGCACGCGGTGGCGCTGACCCGCGCGCTGCCGTCGGTGTGCGAGACGCGGTAGCCAGGCTCCCTGGTGCCGCGTCAGTCAAGGTGTGCCCGGTAGCGAGGTGTCCTGGTGCGGTCAGCTGCAAGGCGCCGGATCGGCCTCGCGGGGGCACCTCCCGGACGGAGTCTGGGGGCGGGCCTACTCGGTCGATTCGGCAACGCCGCAGATGGCCGTGCCAGGGCGGCGAGCGGGGTGAACCTTGGCTGACGCGGCACCAGGGGGTGTCGTGTGGATCATGCCGGGCTCCCGACGCCGCTGTGACATCAGCCGCTGCCGCGGCGGGCGGCACCTCGCGGCCCCGCGCTCGTCGC
>NZ_JBEYAL010000071.1:0-27850 GCF_040631655.1 Streptomyces sp. NPDC019937 | reverse complement strand
TGCGACGAGCGCGGGGCCGCGAGGTGCCGCCCGCCGCGGCAGCGGCTGATGTCACAGCGGCGTCGGGAGCCCGGCATGATCCACACGACACCCCCAGGGGGTCTCGGCGGCGTCCGGCGGGTTGACGCGCCGCCGCGCAGAGCCGCTGTGCGTGCTCAGCTCGTGAGGGAGCAGCTCCGGCACGTGCCCTGGCCTGTCGCGGTCCACATGGCATCGCGCCAGGCCGGCGCGATCGGCAGGGCCGGGGGCCGGCCGCTGTGGAGCTTCGGACCGTTCCGGGCGGCCGACGCGGGTTGCGTCGAGGTCCAGGCCGCGAGGCGGTCGCGGACCTCCTCCTCGCGGCCGGAGGCCGCGAGCTTCTGCTGCGCGTAGACGCGCACCGTCTCCAGCATCCGGAAGCGTGAGCTGCCCGCTCCCCGCAGGGGGGCCAGGAGCGACTTGCCGACCAGCCGGCCGATGGTGTCGACCACCTCCGTGCCGGACAGGGTCGCGTCCGCGCAGAAGTGTTCCGCGGCGTCGAGGTCCCAGGTACCCGCGAGCACGGACAAGTCGCGGAAGACCCGCTTCTCCTCGGCGCCGAGGAGTTCATGGCTCCAGTCCAGCGTCGCGTACAGGCTGCGATGCCGCTCGGGAGCGGGGACCGGGGCCTGAGAGAGGATATGGAGGCCGTCGGCGAGCCGCGCCTCGATGTCCGGGACGGTGAGCATGCGGGTGCGGCCGACAGCCAGTTCGATGGCCAGCGGCAGGCAGTCCAGCCGGCGGCACACCGCTGCCGCGCTCGCCCGCGTGGCGTCGTCCCACCCCAGGTCCGGCGTGGCCGCGGTCATCCGGGCCCGGAACAGCTCGACCGCCTCGCCGAGCGGCAACGGACGCAGCGGGAAGGCCGTTTCACCGGGCACGGCCAGCGCCTCCCTGCTCGTGGCCAGCACGGTCAGGGCGGAGCAGCCGCGCATCAGGGTGTCGACGGTGTGGGCCGCCCCCTGGCGTACGTGTTCGCACGTGTCGACCACGAGGAGCATCCGCTTTCCGGCCAGCGCGGCCTTCAGACGGGCGAGTTGAGGGATCCAGTCGGGCGAATCGGGGATGGCGAGCGCCTCGGCGAACGCGGCGATCAGCCGGTCGGGGCCGGCACCCGCGGGAAGTGAGGCGAGTTCCACCAGACAGACACCGTCGGGGAATTCCTCGCTCAGACCGTCCGCCGCCTGGAGGGCGATCCGGGTCTTGCCCACGCCGCCCGGACCGACCACGGTCACCAGGCGGTTCCGCCGCACCGCTGCCGTGATGGTCCCGAGGTCCGCGCGCCGTCCGACGAACGCGTCGAGCGGCGGGACGAGTCCGCCCGTCCGGCCCGTCTCACCGGTGGTCCGGGGCCCTGGCCCGGGACCCACTCGGCTCAGGGCGTTCTGCGGCCCGGGCGGCGGCGTCGCGGCGGTGAGCCCCCTTCGCGGGGCGTTCAGTGCGTGGGTGTCGTGGGCCAGTAAAGCGGCGTGCAGTGCGCGCAAGGGAGGGGAAGGACTCACCCCCAGCGCGTCGCGGAGCACTCCGCGCGTGGCGTCGAAGACCTCGAGCGCCTCGGCCTGGTGGCCCGCTCCGTAGAGCGCCCGCATCAGCAGCCCGCGCAGACTCTCGCGCAGCGGGTGCTCGGCGACCAGCGCCTTCAGCTCCGGCACCAGGGCGACGTACTGCCCCTGGGCAAGCCGCGCCTCCGCGAGGTGCTCGGATGCCACGAGGCGCAGTTCGTGCAATCGCGCCCGCTCACCGGCGATGGCCACGGAGTCGCCCGCGCCCGCCAGCGCCGGGCCCCGCCACAGCCGCAGTGCCTCCTGCAGCACCGCCGCCGCGTCGGCCGGGCGCCCTTGGTCGAGGTGGTCGTTGCCCTCGACGGCGAGCCGTGCGAAGCGGGTCGCGTCGAGCATGTCCGCCGAGAGCCCCATCCGGTATCCGAGGCCCTTCCGGGTCTGCAGCAGGCCGCTGTTCTTGCCCAGCAGGGCGCGCAGCTTGGCTATGTGCAGGTGCAAAGCGTTGACCGGGTCCTTGACGGGTCGGCCGGCCCATAATTCCTCGATCAGAAAATCCCGTTTCACCACCGCGGGTGCTTGGACGAGCAGCAGGGTCAGCAGAGTCGACAACCGGGCGCCCCGAATGGGGAGGGAGGCACCGTGCTGCATCAGCATCTGTACCGGTCCCAGGACCTGGAAGAACATACGAACAGTATCCAGAGCGTTACTGTCCAGAGCGACCAGCTCTCGCCAGCGATGCCGTAGTTGCGTCCTAACGTCCCCAAAATACTAGTCATCTTTTTAGGACGACAGATCGAGCACAGACCGCGGCGGCGGCGGGACAGGTGCACCACAGGGCCACGACAGAACCGTTTGCTGGAATCACTTCACAGTCCAGCGCCACCCACCATTCAGGCAGGGGAGGGTCCCATGCACACGTCGTGGAGCTCCGGTCGGCCACCGCGCCCGCAGGATCGCCGATGACCGCTGCGGTGCCGCCCCGCGTGGAGGCGGCCGGGAGCGCGGGATGGGTACGCCAAGTGCTCGCCGCCCGCTGGGGACCGCGGTGGTCCGGCGTCCCCGTGCGGCCGCTCTCGGCCGGTGACACCGCGCCGCTCAGTCACACCGCGGGCCTGTGGTACGTGGAGCGCCCCGAGGCGGGCTACGTACTGAAGGTCCAGCTGAATCCCGACGCCGCACGGGAGCCGCGGTTCTATCCGCTCAAGGAAGAGGTTCTCGCGCATTGCCGCGGCCACGGGGTGCCCGCCCCGGCGGCCGTGGCGGCCTCGGACGGCGCCACCAGCGTCTGGCACGACGGGCTGGTGTGCGAACTCGCTCCGCTCGCGCCGGGCGCCGCGTCCGGCGAGCTCACGCCCGCCCAGGCCGCCGCCGTCGTACGCACCGGGCTCGGGCTGCGCCGCGCCCTGGACCGGCCGCCGGGCGGGGTGGCGGACAGGCTCGCCCCGATCCGGCTGCCCCGGCTGGTCGACGAGGAACACTGGCCGTCCGCCCTGCGGGATGCCGAGGAGCGGCTGCTGCCCCTCGCGGAGCGGCGCGGCGACAGCTGGGGCCGGGCGGCCGCCTCGGCGCTGCGCGGTGTCGTCGCGTCGGGTCGGCTGCTGCGAGAGGCCGGACCGGCCGCGGCGGGCGAACGGCCCGCCAGGCCCGCGGTGGTGCACGGCGATCTGCACTACCACCACTTTCTGTTCTCCCCCACGGGCGACGGTGCGGGCGAAGCCGGTGGCCCTGACGTCGTGGCCGTGCTGGACTTCGACAATCTGCACGTCGGCGACCGGTTGCTGGACCTCGCCTGGCTGGCCGAGATGGCGGGGCGGGTGGCCGGTGAGACCGGCCGCCGCCGCTCCCTCGCCGCGTTCCGGCAGGCGGCGACGGCCGCCGGCCTGCTCGCGCCGGGCGAGGAGCGGCTGTTGATGCCGCTCCTGATGGCCCACTCGCTGCCGGTGATCGTCGACATCGCCAAGGACATCCTGCTCAGGGACATCCTCAGCCCTGCGTGGACCGAGTACTTCGACCTCCTCGCATCCCCGCGCAGGCTTCGGATCCACCAGTCCCTCGTCTCTCCGCTCCCGCGCTGAGCGCGCCGGGGCACTCCCTCACCGAGAGAGGTTCCTCATGTCTGTCCAAGAGTCCACGCTGTCGTCGTGGCCGACCGACCTGTCCGCCTACTGCTTCGAGGTCCCGCACTCCGAGGACGCGGTGCTCTTCACCTCCGGCAAGGGAATCCGGCTGCAGGACGCCGGCGGCCGCAGCTATCTGGACGGCCTGTCGGGCGTGTTCGTCACCTGCTTCGGCTACGACTGCGAGCCCATCAAGCGGGCGGTGGAGGACCAGCTGCGGACGCTGCCCTTCAACCCGCCCCTGCACGGCACCAATCACGCCGCGCTGGAGCTGGCCCGGGGCCTGGTCGACCTGGCTCCGGACGGCATCACGGCGGCCAAGCTGGTCAACGGCGGTTCGGAGAGCGTCGAGGCGGCGGTCCGGCTGGCCCGGCTCTACCACCGTACGCACGGCAATCCCGACAAGATCAAGGTGCTCAGTCACTACCACGGGTACCACGGCGCCACCTTCGGCTCGCTGTCGCTGACCGGGCGTCCCGATGTCGGGCGCTTCGGCCCGGGCCTGGGCGGCTTCCTCCACGTCTGGCCGCCGGACTGCCTGGAGTCCTTCTGGGGCGTGCCGCCCGAGGAGTCGGGAGCGCTGGCCGCGTCGATCATCGAGCGGACGATCGAGGCCGAAGGCCCGGATTCGGTGGCCGCCCTGGTCATCGAGCCGGTCATCCATCTGCGGGGCATGGCGATCCCGTCGGCCGACTACCTCACGCGGCTCCGGGAGATCTGTGACCGGCACAACGTGCTGCTCGTCTTCGACGAGATCGTCACCGGATTCGGCCGCACCGGCAGTCCGTTCGCCGCCCAGACCTTCGGCGTCACCCCGGACATCATGTGCGTCGGCAAGGGCATTTCCGGCGGTTACGCCCCGCTGGCCGCGGTGCTGATGGCCGAGCGGGTCGCCGCGATCCTCGGTGACTCCGGCGGTCCGCTGGCCTTCGCCCCCTCGCACACGTACGCGGCCAACCCCATGGCCTCGGCCGCGGGCCTGGCCGCGGTGAACCTGTTCCGGGACGGCGACTTCCCGGCGCGGATCGGCAAGCTGTCGGAGTACATCGAGCCGCGGCTGCGGGAGCTGATCGGCGGGCGCGGCACCGTGCGGTCGATCGGACTGCTGTACGGGGTCAAACTGCGGGAGGACGGCGGCGAACGGCCGATCGGCGAACGGTTCGCCCGGGCGTGCCTGCGGCGCGGCCTGATCATCCGGGGCCAGGACGACTGGTTCGTCATGGCTCCCGCCTTCGTGACGACCGAAACCGAGGCCGACGAGATGCTGCACGTCCTCGCCGCCGCCCTCGACGAGGTGTGCGGGGGCGGTCGATGACCGGGCTGAGCAGTCTCTTCGCCGAGCCGGGCCGGGCCGCGCTGCCCCGGCTGACGCCCGAGGAGAACACGGTGGTGCGGCGCGAACTGGCCGAGCTGGAAGCGGGCGATTACAGCGGTCCGCTGCTCGACTCGCTGCGCAAGCTCGCGGCCGCCGTTCCCGAGCGGGTCCATGACGA
The DNA here is from genome assembly GCF_040631655.1 of Streptomyces sp. NPDC019937. Lineage (NCBI taxonomy): Bacteria > Bacillati > Actinomycetota > Actinomycetes > Kitasatosporales > Streptomycetaceae > Streptomyces > Streptomyces sp. NPDC019937. The sequence goes on along the minus strand of NZ_JBEYAL010000071.1, from coordinate 22,720 downwards.
CAGCGCCCGGGTACTGCTGCGGATGCACGAGATCGCGGGCTCGGGGAACTACCAGAGCTGCCTGTCGTCCCTGCCGCTCGTACGCGCCTGCTTCGCGCTCGGACTCGTCTCCGCGGACACCGAGGAAGGCCAGGGCCCGGCCGAGCTGATCGTCGGCCGGGGACACATCGCGCCGAGCTTCTACGCCGAGCACTACGTCCGTGGCACCTTCCCGTTCACGCCGCTGGCCACCCTGCACCAGGGCGGACTGACCGGGGTGATCCACCGGGACCTGGGCTTCCGCAACACCATGCGGTACAGCCTCGGTGTGGGCGTCGCGCAGGCGGTGAGCCTCGCCACCGCGATGGCCGAGCGGGGCGACAACCGCAAGGTGGTCTGCCTGGCCGGCGACGGCGAGTTGCAGGAGGGCGTGGTCTTCGAGTGCCTGCGCTTCGCCCACGACGCGGGTCTGACCAATCTGGTCCTGGTCGTGGACGCCAACGACAAGGGCATCGAGCCGCTCCCGAGGCCGCTCAGCCGCGACTACCTGGCCGCCTATCTGCACCGCGTCGAGGAGGCCGACGGCCTGGACGAGAAGGCCGTCGCGGACTCGCTCGGCGAACTGCTGGCCGCGCCGGGATCAGCGGCGCTGGTGTGCCGGACCCGCAAGGGCGACCACAGTTTCAAGCCGAAGCCCGCCGAGGGCTCGGCCGCGCCGGCGAAGCCCGCCAAGGTGTCCTTCGCCGCGACCACCGGACGGATGCTGGCCGACCGCCAGGAGCGCACCGGGCAGGAACTCGCGGTGTTCACCGCCGACATGGCGAACCGCTTCGGGCTGCGCGGCAAGGTGCCGTACACCAACACCGGGCTCGCGGAGACGCTCAGCCTCGGCCTGACCCTCGCGCTGCCCGAGCGGACGCTGAAGGTGGTCGCCACCGACGCGATGTACTACATGGACTCGCTCAGCATGCTCACCGAGGCGACCACCAGCGTGCGCAATCTGCTGGTGCTGGCCGGGCGCAGCTGGGGGGCCTGGGGCGGCGCGCACAACGCCGCGAACCTGCTCGGCCTGGTGATGAACACCCGCGTCTACGAGCCGGTGACCGAGGCGGAGTTCGACGCCTGCCTGGACCGGCTGGACCGTGACCCGGACGTCACGCACGTTCTCAGCACGATCGACGCGAAGTTCGACCCGCCCCGGGCGGACTGCTCCGCCGACGTGGACGGCGGAGTGTGGATCACTCCGCCCGCCGCCGGTGACCTGGGGACCGCCCTGATCACCTTCGGCTACGCGACCGTACTCGTCGCGGAGGCCAACCGGGACCTCGGCCTGCCGCATCTGCACTGCGCGGCGCTCGACCCCGAGCTCGACGCGCAGACCCTCGCGCGCTTGCGCGGCAGCGAACGGCTGCTGGCCATCGAGTACAACGGGGCGCACGGCGGCTTCGGCGAGCGGCTGCGCACGAAGTATCTGCTCCCGGCCGAGGTGCACGGCGTACGGCGGGACATCGCCAACCGCGTGCACGGCAAGCAGCTCCGGCTGCACCGGATGAGCCCGGCGCAGCTGCGCGAACTGCTCGACGGAAGGCCGTCGGACGCGGACGGCGAGGACCGCCCCCGGGAGGAGGCCCGCCGTGCGGCTGCACGCGCATGACTACCGGGCGCCGGACACCTCGGGCATCGTCGACGGCGCCATCCTCATGCATCGTGAGGTGGCCGAACTGCTGGACGGCCACCGGCGCGTGGCCTGGCACGATCTGACCCGCGGCGCCGGCAGTGTCGCATCGGCCTCGCCGGGCGAGGTGGTGTACGCCGGGGCAGGACCGTACGCCTTCCTGTACCACCTGTGGCGGGAGCGTACGAAGGGCCGCTTCCGGATCGTCCGCGAGGTGCACACGGCGCTGTGGTCCGGCTACTGGGCGCAGGAGGAGCTGTGCGCGCCGCTGCTGCGCCCCGGTGACCTGGTGCTGTTCCCGACCGAGTACACGCGCCGGCTGTTCATCCGGCACCTGGCGTCGGTCACCGAGGACAACTCGGCGGTCGCCTACCCCATGCTCGACCGGCTGCCCCGGCTTCCCCCGGCCCGGATTCCGGCGCCCGACGAGCCGCTGCGCATCGGCTATCTCGGTGCTCTGTCCCTGGCGAAGAACTTCGACCAGGTGCTGTCGGTCTTCGCCCGCTGCCACCGGGCGAGCCCGGGGCGGGTGAGTCTGCTGTGCGCGGGCAAGCCGAACCATCCCCGCTGGGAGACCGATGCGGTGCTGGCGGAGCTGGGCCGCCAGGGGGTCGAGCCGGATGCCGTCCGGGTGCTCGGCGTCCTGGGGCAGCACGAACTCGCCGGGTTCTTCTCGGAGATAGATGTGCTGCTGTTCCCGAGCACGGCGTCGCGCGAGACGCTCGGCCGGGTGGTGCTGGAGGCGCTCGCCCACGGGATTCCGGTCCTGGGCGCCGATATCGGCCCGGCCGTCGAACTGCTGCCCGCGCGCAATCTGGTGCCGACGGTGCTCGACACCGGGACCGCGTTCTCCATGGGCAGGGTCGAGGCGCTCGGCCGGGTCGACGAGGACGCGCTCGTGGAGAAGCTGTGCGGCCGCGACTTCGAACCCGCGGACATGACCGCCGAGTCGCCGTACCAGGACCGGACATTCCTGCGGGCGCTGTCCGGCGAGGCGGTGCGACAAGAGATCGCCCACGACGCCCGGCTGACCGGTCGGCTGACGGTGGAGCGGCGGAAGGGCGTCGACCTGGACCGGGCGCTGGCACGGTCCGAGCAGATCTTCACCGATTTCTTCCGGCGCCGGGACGACGCCCTGCTGTCCGCGGTGGACGCCCTGCCGGAGGAGCCGGCCCAGGACCGGCGGCAGCTGCGGCGCCTGATCACCGAAGGAAGCCGCAATCTGGCGGACTACCGGGCTTTCCCCCGGCTCCTGGACGCCCTGGTGCTGCCCCCGCTCGGCTACGGCCTGACGCCGGAGCCCGTAAGCGCAACGCATGGGAAGGACATGACGGCATGACGACGACGGAATCCGGGACCGATACGGGGACGGGGACGGGGCTCGCCGACAAGGTGGCGCTGGTCATCGGCGGTGGCCGGGGCATCGGCGCGGCCGCGGTGGAAGCGCTGGCCCGGAGGGGCGCGACCGTGGTGGTGGCCGACACCGACCGGCTGCCCTCGGCGTTCAACCACTACCGGTCCACCCGGGTGAGCGGCTTCGCCGACGCCCAGAAGCTGGCGGCCCGGCTGAGCGAGGCGGGGCTGCGGGTGACCGCGGCGGAGGTCGATGCCACCGACGAGGCCGCGGTGCGCGAGCTGTACGGGTCGCTGGCAGCCGGCCCCGGACGGCTCGACGTGGTCGTCAACGCCTTCGGGGTGACCCATGTCAGCCCGGTGGAGCAGATGGAGCTCACGGAGTTCCAGCAGGTGGTGTCCGGGAATCTGGACGGCGTCTTCCTGTCCTCCAAGCACGCCGTGCCGCTGCTGCGCGACTCCGGCGGCGGGGCGATCATCAACTTCTCCTCGGTGTCGGGGCGCAGCGGCTTCGCCAAGGTGGCGCACTACTGCGCCGCGAAGTTCGGGGTGATCGGCTTCTCCTCCTCGCTCGCCCTGGAGGTGGCCCGCGACGGCATCCGGGTCAACGCGATCTGCCCCGGGATGATCCGGACCAACATGTGGAGCTATCTGCTGTCGGCGTTCGTCCGGCCCGGCGAGACCGAGGACGAGTGCTGGGAGCGGATGCGCACCATGATCCCCCAGCGGGAGTTCCAGACCCCCGAGGACATCGCGGAGCTGGTGGTCTTCCTGGCCACGGCGAAGAAGGTCACCGGCCAGGCGATCAGCGTCGACGGCGGGATGACGGCATGACGGCGACGCGGCCCACGGACGCCGCACAGCCGGAGGCCGTGTTCGGCTTCGACGAGGGCTGGAGCTGGTCGGCCGAGCCGCTCTCCTGCTCGCGTACCGGCGGGGCGCTGCGGATTTCCGCGCCGGGAGGTGCCGATCTGTTCGCCATGCCCGGCGCCCACGAGGCGAGCGGACTGCCGCTGCTCCAGCGCACCATCCGGGGCGACTTCACCGCCTGGACCCGGATCTCGGTCGACGGCGCCGCGTTCGGCGACGCGGGCGGGATCGCCCTGCACGGCCCCGAGGGCTGGCTCAAGGTCTGCGTGGAGCGGGTCAAGGCGGGTGGCTGGGCGGTGGTCACCGTGCTGTCCCGGCCGGTGTCCGACGAGGCGCTGGGGCCGGCGCTGGCCGGTCCCCAGGCGGAGCTGCTGGTGACCCGCGAGGGGCCCCGGCAGGCGGTGTTCTTCCGTGAGGCGCCGGAGGACGACTGGCGGTTCGTGCGAACGTTCTTCGGCTTCTCGGAGCCGGAGCTGCGGCTGGGGCTCTTCGTCCAGGCTCCGTTCACCCCGTCCGCCTCGGCCGTCTTCGCCCCGGTCGGGTTCCGCGCCACGGCCCTGCCCGACCGGAGGTGACCATGCCGGTGCCGCCCGCCGCACCCGCCCGGGTACGCGTCGTGGCCCCTTTGGCGCTGTCCTTGCTGCTGGGTGTGGTCACCGCGGCGCTGGGAGCGGCGTTGCCGCTGCTCAGGTCCGCGTACGGACTGCCCGAGGGGGGCGGGGCCGAGCTGGTCGGGCTGTACAACCTGGGTGCGCTCGCCGGGGTCGCCGCGTGCGGCCTCGGCGGCCGTACCGGCGCCGGGAGGTCCTCCACCGGGCGCCCGGTCCTCGCCCTGCTGGCCGCGTTCGCGGGCGGCTGCGCGGGGATGGCGCTCGCGCCCACCTGGTGGCTGCTGAACGCGTTCGCCACGGCGACGGGCTTCGGTTTCGGCGGGCTGCTGCTGTATCTGAACGCCTTCTTCGGCCGCTTCCCGGGGCGGCGCGGGCTGCTGCTGATGAATCTGCTGCACGCGTGCTTCGGCGCGGGCGCCACCGTGGGACCGCTGCTGGTGGGCCGGTTCGGTGAGGTGTCGTGGCTGCTGCTGGTGACGGCGGGGCTGACGGCGCCGCTCCTCCGGCCGGCCCGGCACCTCGGCACGGCGGGCCCCGGCGCCCCGCCCACGCCCGGCACCGATACCGCCACCGGCGCCCCGGCCGGGCGCCGGAGCCTGCCCCTGCTGATCGTGTTCGCGGCCGTGGCCTTCCTGTACGCGGGCGTGGAGGCCGGTACCGGCGCGCTGGAGTCCACCCACCTGGAGGCCGCGGGCCGTTCCGCCGAGGGGGCCGCCGGGCTCACCGCGCTGTTCTGGGCGGGCCTCACCGCCGGCCGGGTGGTGCTGCCGCCCGTGACGCACCGGCTGCGCCCACCGCGGCTGGTCCTGCTCTGCCTGCTCGCCGCCACCGGCCTGCTCCTCACCACGCTCGACGGCCGCTGGGCACCGGCGGGTTACGGGCTGGCCGGGTTCGCGCTGGGCACGGTCTTCCCGACCGTGCTCGTCTGGGCCACCGCCGTCCTGCCGCTCCCCCCGGAGCGCGTCAGCGCCGTTCTGCTGCTGACCAACCTGATCGGCAGCGCGGCCCTGCCGCCCCTGCTGGGCCTGTTCGCCGCCCCGGCCCGGGCAGCCGTGTCGATTCCGCTGTCGATCGCCACTCTCACCCTGCTGTGCGGCCTGGCCGTCACGGCCGCCGTCGCCCTGGCCCCGCGGGCGGATCCGACCGCCGCCCGCCGGCACCCCGCCGACCGACCCGACCAGAAGGTAAAAACATGACCTCACCGCAGCCCGTCACCGAGTTGTTCTGGGCGTACTGGAAGACCAAGACGATGCTCAGCGCCATCGAGCTGGGCGTCTTCACCGAGCTGGCCAAGGAGCCGCTGCACGGGGACGAGCTGGCCGGCCGGCTCGGTCTCGGCCCCGGCGCCGTCGGCGACTTCCTGGACGCCCTGGTGGCGCTCGACCTGCTGGACCGTACCGGCGACGTCTACGCCAACACCCCCGCGGCCGGCGAATACCTGGACGCGGGCAAGCCCGCCACCTATCTCGGCGACAGCTACCTGACCCAGTGCGCGGGCCTGGCCGACGACCTGACGGGGGTGCTGCGGACCGGCGAGGCGCTGCGCGGGGCCCGTACCGGCCGGGACTTCTACGCCGACACGTACGCGACGGCGAACTCGGTCCGCGCCTTCCAGCGGGACATGACGGCGCTGAGCATCGGCTCGGCGCGGGTGATCGCGGAGAGCTTCCCCTGGGACGGCTACCGCTCGCTCGCCGACATCGGCACGTCCGAGGGCGCGCTGCCCGGCCGGATCCTGCTGCGCCACCCGCACCTGACCGCGGTCGGCTTCGACCTGCCACAGGCCCGCGAGGGGTTCGAGGAGTACACCGGCGCGCTCGGCCTCGCCGAACGGATGAGCTTCAGGCCCGGGGACTTCTTCCGCGACGAACTGCCCTCGGCCGACGTGCTGGTGTTCGGGCACATCCTGCACAACTGGGGGCTGGAGGAGAAGCGGCTGCTGCTGGACAAGGCGTACCGGGCGCTGCCGGAGGGCGGGGCCGTGCTGATCTACGAGACGCTGATCGACGGCGACCGGCGGAGCAACGCGGTCGGGCTGATCCTCAGCCTCATGATGCACCTGGAGGTCCCCGGCGGCTTCGACTACACCGGTCCCGAGTGCCAGGAATGGCTGCGTGAGGCGGGCTTCCGGGAGACCCGCGTGGAACACCTGGACGGTCCGGAATCCATGATCATCGGATTCAAGTGAGCGGGGCGGGCACACAGCCGGCGACGGCCGCCGCGAGCGACCTCGTCATGTTCTGGAACCTGTACGAGGCGGGCATCGACCGGCTGGAAGGCCGGGACGAACGCTGGCTGCTGCAGCGGGACATCGTCGCGGAACACCGGCCCCGGGTGCTGATGACCACCGAGGGGTGGGGCTGGGACCGGGACGCAGGGCGGTTCTTCGAGGACGCCAAGGCCGGGTTCGGCATGGACGGCGCGCTGTTCACCGCGAAGACCGGCTGCCATCTGGCGATCTTCTGGCAGCGGGACATCGAACCGGTGGAGACCGAGCGGATACCGCCCGACCTCGCCGCCTGGCACGGCCACGGCAGCGTCACGCTGCGGCTGCCCGGATGGTCGCACGAGCTGCGGTTCGTCGTGGCTCATCTGGACCCGTTCAGCCCCACGAACCGGCGGATCGAGTCCGACCGGCTGCGCCGGTACGCGAACCCCGGCGCGCCGGCCCCCACGGTCATGGCCATGGACGCGAACTCCCTCCCGCCGGACGATCCGGAGCCGGACTGGACGACCGTGCCCCGCCACCGCCGCGACGACCACCGGTGGCCCGGCGAGAAGCACGCCGACCGCGCTCCGCTGCGGCGGCTGCTGGGCGAGGCCGAGGATCCGCTGTTCGTCGACGCGGGAGCCCATACGGGGGACCGCTCGCCGACCTTCGGGCACCACCCGCCGGGCCAGGCGCCGCGCCGCATCGACGTGTTCCTGCTCTCGCCGGCCCTGACCGGGGCGCTGGCCTCGTACCAGGCGGTGGACGATCCCCGGCTGCTCCCGCACGACGGACGGCCGGGCGCCTCCGACCACCGGCCGATCGCCCTCCGGCTCCGCCGCCGGTGACCGGCCCTCTCGGAAAGGTCTCTCCATGGACGATGACAGGGAAGCGGCCGACGAGCGGGGACACCTGGCCGCGCTCAAGGCCCGGATGGCCGGTGGACTGCCGTACGTGTCCACCGAGCCGGCCCTGATGCCCTACCGGGAGCGCTGTGCCCGGCTCCTGGACGCGTTCAACGCGACCGCGCTCACCGACGAGGAGGCCCGGCAGCCGATTCTCCACGAGCTGCTCGGCCGGGTCGGGCCCGGCGGCTGGGTGATGCCCCGGTTCCTGTGCGAATTCGGCTTCTTCATCGAGCTCGGCGCCGAGACCAGGATCAACTTCGACGCCGTGCTTCTGGACTGCGCGCCGATCGTGCTGGGTTCGCGCGTCTGGCTGGCGCCGAGGTGCCAGCTCTACACCGCCGACCACGACCTCGACCCCGGGCGGCGGAGCGCCATGTGGGAGCGGGCCCGGCCGATCACCATCGGGGACGACGTGTGGCTCGGCGGCGGGGTGATCGTGCTGCCGGGGGTGACCATCGGCGAACGGACCGTCGTGGGCGCCGGAAGCGTGGTCACGAAGGACCTGCCGGCCGACGTGATCGCGGCGGGCAACCCCGCCCGCGTGATCCGCGAGGTGCCACGGCCACAGCCGTGAACCCACTCCCCCCTGACGTACCCACGAAAGGTTCCTGATGGACCCAGCGATCCAGGCCATCGTCTTCGACCACGACGGAGTGCTGGTCGACTCGATCCGCCCCCATTTCCTCGCCTGCTCCGCCTTGTTCCGGGAGCACGGCGCGGAACTCCCCCAGGATTGGTGGGCGCGGGAGGTCTGCGGCAGCCCCGACGCGCACCCCCTGCTGTTCGGCATGCTGCGGAACTCCGCCGGGGCCGCCACCGGTACCGACGCCCAGCTCCAGGACCGGCTGGAGGTGCTGTGGGCCGAGCACTTCACCCCCGAGAACGTGCGGTTGATGCCGGGAGTCCGCGAACTGCTCGCCGCCCTGCGGGCCGTGGGTCTGCCGCTCGCGGTCGCCTCGTCGGCGGACGAGGGCTGGGTGCGGCGCTGGCTGCGCCACTACGGACTCGACGCCGGCTTCGCGGCGGTCGTCACCGGTGACCAGGTACCGCGACGGAAGCCCGACCCCGCCGTATACCTGGAGACGGCCGCGCGGCTTTCGGTGGCGCCGCGGCGCTGCGTCGTCTTCGAGGACTCGGTGAGCGGGGTCGCGGCGGCCCGGGCGGCGGGCATGACGGTGCTGGCCGTTCCCACCCCGCTGACGAGTGCGTGCGACTACGCGCTCGCCCACCGCGTACTGCCCGATCTGACGGCGGTCGACGTGGCGGAGCTGTTCCTCGCGGATCCGGCCCGGGCCGGGCAGCCGTGACGGCGGATACGGCGCGACCCGCGCGCTCCGTACGGTCGGTGCCCCAGGTCCGGGCCTGGTGGCGGAGCGCGGTGATCTACGAGATCTACCTGCGCAGCTTCGCCGATGGCAATGGGGACGGCACGGGCGACCTCGCCGGGGTCCGGGCCCGGCTGCCGTATCTGGCGCGGCTCGGCGTGGACGCCCTGTGGTTCACGCCGTGGTACCCCTCGCCCATGGCCGACGGCGGCTACGACGTCGTGGACTACCACGGTGTCGACCCGCTGTTCGGCACCCTCGACGAGGCCGAGCGGCTCATCGCCGAAGCCCTTGAGCTGGGCATCCGTACGGTCGTGGATATCGTGCCGAACCACGTCTCCAGCGCCCATCCGTGGTTCCGCGCGGCGCTCGCCGCGCCTCCCGGCTCCCCGGAGCGCGCGCTGTTCCACTTCCGTCCCGGGCGCGGCCCCTCGGGTCAGGAGCCGCCCAACAACTGGCGTTCGGAGTTCGGCGGCCCGGCCTGGACGCGGACCGCCGGGCCGGACGGAAGCCCCGGCGAGTGGTTCCTGCACCTTTTCTCCCCCGACCAGCCCGACCTCAACTGGGGCCACCCCCGGGTGCGCGACGCCCACGAGGAGGTACTGCGGTTCTGGCTGGACCGCGGGGTCGCGGGGCTGCGCGTGGACTCCGCGACCCTGCTCGCCAAGGACCCGGCCCTGCCCGACCTCGCCGACCCCGGCCTCGCCCCGGAGGATCCCTCGCACCCGTACGCCGACCGCGAGGAACTCCACGGCCTCTACCGCTCCTGGCGGCGGATCACCGACTCCTATCCCGGCGACCGCGCGCTCGTCGGCGAGATGTGGCTGCACGAGCCTGGGCGCTTCGCCCGCTATCTGCGCCCCGACGAGCTGCACACCGCCTTCAACCTCGACTTTCTGCGCACTCCCTGGGACGCCGATCAGCTGCGCCGGTGCGTCGACGCCACGCTCGCCGCGCACGGCGGCGCCCCCGCCTGCTGGGTGCTGTGCAATCACGACGTGACGCGCACCGTCACCCGCTACGGCCGGGCCGGCACCGGCTTCGACTTCGCGGCCAAGGCCCACGGCACGCCGACGGATCTCGCCCTGGGGACCCGTCGGGCCAGGGCCGCAGCGCTGCTCACCCTTGCCCTGCCGGGATCCGTCTACCTCTACCAGGGTGAGGAGCTGGGCCTGCCGGAGGTCGAGGACATTCCGGCGGACCGGCTGCGCGATCCGATGCACTTCCGCTCGGGCGGCGCGGATCCGGGGCGCGACGGGTGCCGGGTGCCGCTGCCGTGGAGCGGTGCCGCCCCGCCGTACGGCTTCACCGGTGAGGACGCCGAGCCGTGGCTGCCGCAGCCGAAGGGGTGGGCGGAGCTCACCGTCGAGGCGCAGGAGGGCCGGGCCGGATCGATGCTGGAGCTGTACCGGGAGGCGCTGCGCCTGCGCAGGGCGCTGCCCGCGCTGCACGGCGCGCCGCTGGAGTGGCTGCCCGGCGGCCCCGGCGTGCTCGCCTTCCGGCGCGGTGACGTGGTGTGCGTGGTGAACCTCTCGGAACGCGCCGTCCCGCTGCCCGAGGGCCACACCGTCCTGCTGACCAGCGAGCCGGGACCGCCGGACGGCGCCGCGCTCTCTCCGGACGCGGCGGCGTGGACCATGCGGGACGGGAAGGGCGGCGGACATGCGTAGCGCGGCAGTGATCGGAACCGGCCTCATCGGCACCTCGGTGGCCCTCGCCCTCACCGGCCAAGGGGTCACCACCTACCTCCAGGACCGGGATCCGGAGGCGGCCAGGACCGCCGCGGCCCTGGGCGCCGGCCTCGCCGCCACCCCGCGCGCCCCGGTCGACCTGGCGGTCGTCGCGGTGCCGCCCGCGCATACGGCGTCGGTGCTCAAGGAGTATCAGGATCGCACGCTGGCACGCTTCTTCACCGACGTGGCCAGCGTCAAGATGCGCCCCCTGATGGACGCCGCGTCGGCCGGCTGCGACCTGACGGCCTACGTCGGTGGACACCCCATGGCGGGGCGGGAGTTGTCGGGCCCGCTGGCCGCCCGCGCGGACCTCTTCCAAGGCCGTACGTGGGTGCTCACCCCCTCCGCGTTCTCCCGCGCCGAGGCCCTGCACCACGCCACCGAGCTGATCGAGCTGTGCGGCGGCCGGCCGGTGATCATGGGGCACGCCGAGCACGACCGGGCGGTCGCCCTGACCTCGCACGCCCCCCACATGGTGGCGAGCCTGCTGGCCGGCCGGCTGCTCGGTGCCGAGACGGCACAGCTGCGGCTGGTGGGCAAGGGGCTGCGGGACGCGACCCGCATCGCGGCGGGAGACGCCGGGCTGTGGGCCGACATCATCGGCTCGAACGCGGGCCCCGTCGCGCGCGTACTGGCCGAACTGGCCGAGGAGCTCGGCACGGTCGTCGCGGCGCTGCGCGAGCTGGACGACGACTCCACCGCGTGTCCCCGCGGGAAGGGGGCGGCGGAACTTCTGGCGGCGCTCGCACGGGGTGAGGAAGGACGGTTGCGGATCGTCGACGCCGAGCGGCCGGCCGACCCGGCGCGGGCCGCCCGCTGAACTTGGCCGAACCGGCACACCACGGAAGGGAACCAGGATGCACGACGAGATCGTGTTCATCGTCGGAGACCGCTTGGCCGGGGGCCCGCCACGGGCGGGCATCATGTCGTTGTCCAGACTCGTAGCGGACTTGAGAGCGGGGCGGCTGAGGAATCCGCTGCCGGTGCTCGTCCCGGGACAGGGCATCGAACGGCACGAGATGGACCTCATACGGGCGGAGCTGAAGCGTTGCCGGCTGCCCGGGACCGCGCTGTGGGACGCGGTCCCGCCGGAACTCGCCGGCCGCGGCGAGGTCCACAAGCACCGTCAGGAGAACGTCCTGATCGCCGGTCTGCGGCGGGTCGGCGAGACCCATTACCAGGCCGCGCTGCGCCTGTCGAACACGCACGAGATGGTGCTCGACCACACCACCGGCACCCATGTCACGGGAATGGTGGTGACGGAGGCCGTCCGGCAGATGTCGCTGGCCGTCGCCGAACGGTACCTGCTGAAGCCGCGTCAGCCCGCTCAGCGGTTCCTCATCAACTCCCTCCAGGTGTCGTTCTCCCGCTTCCTGCTCCCGCTGGACGCCGAGATCGACTATCACCTCGACGAGGCCGTATGGAAGCGGCCGGACGTGCTGCGCTACCGCGGACAGTGCGACGTCCTGCAGGCGGGCGTCACGACCGCGTCCGGTTCCATGGACCTGTCGGTCTACGAGGAGGGCGCGGCCGAGCGGATCGAGGAGACCCAGAGCGACGCCGCCGTCCAGCGGCTGGCCGATCGCCATCAGGCCGGCCGGTCGCCGGAATCGTCCGAGCACCACGTCCCGTGACCCGGCCAGGAGGTCGACCATGACATGGCTTCTGCGGAGATTTCCGCTGTTCGTGCTCACCGTGTCCGTCATGGCCACGGCGGTGGCCACCGTCCGTGAGGCGGCCGGCTGGTCCGACCCGGCGCACCGGGTCGGATGCGCCCTCGCGGCGTCGTACCTGCTGTGGCTGCTGCTGGAGAGCTGGACGACAGTGCGCAGTTCGCGAGCGACCGAGGCGACGACCGACCGCGGCACCGTCTACGCGTACGGCGCGGCGCGGGCCGCCACCGTGGCGACCGCGTGCCTGGTGCCGATGGACTGGTCCGGGTACCGGCCGTGGATGCCCGTCCTGCCGGTGGTCTTCGTCTGCGCCGTCGCCCTGCGCCTGGCGGCGGTCCGCGCCCTCGGGCGGTTCTACTCGCACCGGGTGCGGGCTCTGGGCGACCACCGGATCGTGGACACCGGCCCGTACCGCCTGGTGCGGCATCCCGCGTACGTCGGCATGGCGGCCGCGCACCTCGCCTTCGTCGGCTACTTCCTCAACCCCGCGAGCGCCGCCGCGCTGGTGGTCCTGCTGCTGCCGGCCATCGTGGTGCGCGTCCTGGTCGAGGAACGGATGCTGTTCGCCCTGCCCGGCTACTCCGACTTCGCGGCGTCCCGGCGCCGCCTCATCCCCTGGGTGTGGTGACATCGACATGACCATCGAGAACGCACTGCGGGCCGTCCGCCCCGCCGGGCGCCGGGGCCCGGTACTGCGCGGGAGAGCGCTGCTGGACGAGGCGGAGGTGGGCCCGAAGTTCGCCCGCCAGGCCCGGATGGCCTCGGCCGGACTGCCCGTGCCCCACTTCTTCTGCCTGCCCGCGAGTCTGTTCACCCGCACCCTGGCGCCCGTACGCCCACGGCTCCTGGCGATCCTGCGGCGGCTGGACCACACCGACCCCGACCGGCTGGCCGAGCAATCCGACGCCCTGCGCCGCCTGGTCCTCGACGTGCCGGTCCCGCCGTCGGTGGCGCGCGCCGTCCACCGGGCGTACGACGAGGTGTTCGGCCCGCACGCCGTGGTGTCGGTGCGGTCCTCGATGGTGGGGCCGCGCGGGCGGCCCGCCGAGGACTCGGCCGAGGACGCCTTCGCGGGCATCGGCGAGAGCTTTCTGTACGTCACCCGCGATTCTGTGCTGGAGCGGGTGCGCGCGTGCTGGGCCTCCGGGTTCGGCACCCGGGCCCTGTTGTACCGGGCGGCGCGCTCCACCGCCGCCACGGAGGACTTCGCCGTCAGCGTGGGCGTCCAGCGCATGGTGTTCGGCCGCCGCTCCTTCGTCCTGTTCACCTGCGACCCGCTGACCGGGTCCCGGGACCGGGTGCTGGCGGCCGGGCTCGGCATCGGGGAGGGGGTCGTCCAGGAGAAGGTGCCGGTGGACCATCACTTCATCGACCGGCGCACGGGCGCGATCCGCTCCGTCGTCGCGCACAAGTCCGAGCGCATGGAGGAGGATCCCGCGCGGCCGGGCAGCGGCCCCCGGCTGCTCCCGGTGCACGGCCGCGAGCGGGACGAACCGGCGCTCACCGACAGCCAGATCCGGCACATCGAGGGCGTCGGCGACCGCCTCGAGCGGCTGTTCGGCTGCCCGCAGGACATCGAGGGCACCCTCACCGAGGACGGCGCCCTGCACATCCTCCAGACCCGGCCGGTCGTCCTCGACCTGGGCGGGCAGCGGCTGTGGAGCAACGCCAACATCACCGAGAGCTATCCCGGCGTGACCACCGCCCTCACCTACTCCTTCGCCCAGCGCTTCTACCGTGAGGACTTCCGCGACTTCTACCGGCGGCTCGGGGTCTCCCCCGCCGTGCTGGCACGCCACGAGAACGACCTAAGGTCCATGCTCGGCCTGCTGAACGGCCGGGTCTACTACTCCCTCAGCGCCTGGTACACGCTGCACCGGCTGTCCCCCACGTTCCCGCTGTGGCGCGCCAGTTTCGAGCGGATGATGGGCATGTCCCCCTCCGTGACGGATGTCCGCCCCGACCGCCTCGCCACCTCTCCAGGCCGGCTGCCGGAAACCGCCGCGGCCCTGCTGCGCCTGGCCTGGCTGCGGGCCGTGCACGTCCCCGCCGCCCGGAGCTTCGACCGCTGGTGGCAGCAGACCATCGAGCGCCACCGCGAGGCGGCCAGGACCGCCGACCCGCTGCAACTGGCGCGGCTGATGCGGTCACTGTGGCAGGAGGCCGGGGAACGCTGGGGCCTCACCCTCGTCAACGACGTGCTGTTGCAGACCACCGAGACCGCCGTCATGCGGCTCTTCTCCCGCTGGCTGCCCGGCGCCGACGCCGGTCTGCACAGCGACCTGCTGTGCGGTGGCGAGGAGAACCGCAGCGTCACCATCCTGATGTCCCTCGTGGATCTCGCCGAACGGATCAGGGCCGCCCCCGGGCTGCTGGACGCCCTCACCGACGAGGACCCCGGCAAGCCCCCCGAGGAGCTGCTGCGGCGGATCGAGGACGGCGCGTTCGGCACGGACATCGCGGACCGGATGCGGGCCCACTCGGCGGCCCACGGCGACCGGGGCCTGCAGGAGCTCAAGCTGGAGGTCCCGGTGCCGCGCGAACAGCCTTCCCAGCTGCTGCGGCTGGCAGGCGAGTACGCGCGCGGCGGCCTGACCCGCGAGCGCCTGCGCGGCCGGGAGACCGCGACCCGGCGGGCCGCCGAGGAGCGGCTGCGGACGCTGCTGGCGGGCCACCCCGTGCGGCGCGGGGTGCTGCGCGCCCTGCTCGCCCAGCAGCGCCGGTACATCAACATCCGGGAGGACACCCGCTACAGCCGCAGCGAGCTGTTCGGATTCGGCCGCCAGATCTACCGCCGGCTGGGTACGGAACTCGCTGCGCGCGGTGCCCTGGACGCGGCGGAGGACGTGGTCCACCTCACCGAGGAGGAGATCCTCGGCCACTTCGACGGGGGCGCGGTCACCGACGATCTGCGGGGGCTGGCGCGGCTGCGCCGAGCCGAGTACCTGAGCCGTGCCACCCTCGATGCCGAACTCCCCCCGGACTTCGCCACGATGGGCCCGGTACGCGACGGACTGCCCACTCCGGAGCGGGAGGCGCGGCCGGGCTCGCGGCTGCGCGGGCTGGGCTCCAGCGGCGGTGTCGTGCGGGGCACCGCCCGTGTGGTCATCGACCCGCACCAGCATGTCGATCCCACCGACGACCTGATCCTGGTGGCCCGGGAGACCGACCCCGGGTGGCTGTTCCTCATGCTCTCCGCGCGCGGCATCGTCGTCGAGCGCGGCACCCTGCTGTCGCACACCGCCATCAGCGGCCGGAAGTTCGGCATCCCCACGGTCGTCGCGCTGCCCGGCGCGACGAGAAGGATTCCGGACGGGGCACGCGTGGAGATGGACGGCGCGACCGGTACCGTGACGATCCTGGACGAGGTGGCGGAATGAGCGGCACGGTGCGGCGGCTGTACGCGTTCTTCGCCGAGCGCGCCCCCGCCCGCGTCTATGTGACGTACGCGGTGCTGTGGGTGCTCGCCCTGGAGGGTGCGCTGGCCCTGGTGGAACCGGGCGACGCCCGCTGGCGGCTGGGGGTGCCCACGCTCGCCGAGATCGGCACGGTGTGGCTGGCCCTGCTCTTCATCCGGGTCGTGGACGAGCAGAAGGACCTGGATTACGACCGGGAGCACAATCCGGGCAGGCCACTGCCGCGCGGTTCGATCACGGTACGCGAACTGCGACTGGCCATGGCGGTCATCGCGGCCGCCGGCACCGCACTCACCGTGTGGCGGTCGCCCCTGCTCACCGGCTGGCTGCTGCTGGATCTCGCTTACATCTGTTTCCTGGTCGGCCTCGAACGCTGGTCGAGGTCGGTCCGGGACGGCATCTTCCGCAATCTGGCGGTGAGCTATCCCGTGCAGGCGCTGCTCAGCGTACACGTGTGGCTGTCGTACCGGGACGCGACGGGCGCCGGCCCGCACGGGAGCGCGGCCGTGCCGGTTCTGCTGTGCGCCTGTGTCTTCCTGCACTTCGAGTTCGCCCGCAAGACCAGCCACCAGGTCAGGCCCGGCGCAACTCTCTACTCCAACGCCATCGGCACCCGGGGCTCCGTCGGGCTGACCGTGGGCTGCGCCCTGGCGGCGGCGGTGCTGGCGCTTCTCGTCGTACGTCCGTGGCAGGTGCACGGTCCGGCGGCGGCCGCCGCGTGGCTGCCGCTGTCGGCGCTCGGCTGCGTCTGGGCGGGCGGCGAGCGGTTCGCGCTGGCCGACACGCGGGGCGCGACGTGGCCGCGGGGACCGGCGATGGGCTTCCTCGCCTGGTTCTACATCGGCCTGTTCGTGGCCGCGCTGAGCGTGGCGGACCCGGGCCTGACCGTGTAACACCCCGCGCCCCGACCGCGTCACACCGCCACCGTTTCGAGGATGAGGACCACCCCATGGCCGAACCACCCGTCCCGTCCACCCACCGCGAGGTGCGCCTGACCGCGCGTCCCGGGGGCGGACCGCGCCCCGATCGGTTCGAGGTCGCCGAGGTCCCGGTCCCGGTGCCCCGCCACGGCCAGGTCCTCGTACGCAATCGGCTGACGCGGGTCGGCGCGGTGACCCGCACGCTCATGGAGGACTCCACCGCCGTCCTCCCCATGGCCCCGTACGAACCGGGCCGGGCGCTGTGGGCCCCGGCGCTCGGCGAGGTGGTCACGGCCCCGGGCACCCGCCTGGGCCCCGGCGATCTCGTCAGGCACCAGCTCGGCTGGCGGGAATACGCGGTGATCGAGGCGGACGACGCACGGCGCGTCGACCCGGCCCTGTGGCCCGACCCGGCCGCCTGTCTCTCGCAGGGATTCGCGGGCTGGCTGGCGGTGGTACGCGCCGCCGCGGTACGACCGGGCGACACGGTGTTCGTCACCGGCGCGGCGGGAGGGGCGGGCTCCATCGCCGGACAGTTCGCCCGCCTGCGGGGAGCGGGACGGGTCATCGGGTCGACGGGGTCGCGGCGCAAGGCCGACTACCTCGTGGGGACCCTGGGTTTCGACGCGACCGTCGTCAGGGGCGGGGCGCCGATCGAGGAGCAGCTGCGCGCGGCGGCCCCCGAGGGTATCGACGTGCTCGTCGACACGGTCGGCGGCGAGCAGCTCCGGGCCGCCCTGGCACTGGCCCGCCGAGGCGCGCGATGCGTCGTCATCGGCGCGCTGTCCGCCCAGGCCCGCGGCGGCACGACGGCCGAGGTGCCGGTCGACACCCTGGCGCTGTTCTCCCGGGGCATCACCCTCCGCGGGCTCACCACCGCCGACCACCGCGACGCGGTGCCGCGCTGGGAGGAGCAGTTCAGCCGGGGCCTGCGCGCCGGTGTCCTCACCTTTCCGCACACCCGGCTGCGGGGGATCGAACGGGCGCCGCGTGCCCTGGGCGAACTGCTGGACGGCCACCACATCGGTACGGTCCTCGTGGAGTCGTGACCGAAGGACGGCGGCGGGGAGGCACACCTCGTCCTAGCCGAAGACCCCACGGTCGAGAGACCATGGAGTCTCGGCCGTGGGGCCGGTGTTCCGGCGCCGGGATGCCGGGACCGCCGTGAGGAGGTCGGGGATGACCGGATCCGCCAAGGGAATGACGGTGTGCGCGGTGGGGGGCCTGGTGGCGGTGACCGCCTACACCGTGGCGCTGGGGAGCAATGGCTGGCTGTGGTTCGCCTGGGTGGTGCTCGCGCTGCTGGCGGTGGGGACGCTGCTGGCCCGCTGAGCGGGACCTGACGTCATCCGCGCAGCCACCGCCACAGGGCCGTCCACCACGGCACCCGGGCGGGCGGCGGCGCGGCGGCGGTGGCTGCCTCGTCCGCGGGTAAGGCCTCCTCGTCGTCCGCGGGCACCGCGCGCGCGGGGCGCATCCTGGGCGCGGGCAACAGGCCGGAGGTGTCCACCGGATCGGTGTCGGGCCGGCGCGGCATGAACGCGACCGGCAGCGCGACCAGATGGCGGGAGATCCACGACGCGACCCAGTTCAGCTCGGTCTCCGGCACGTCCAGCCGCAGATCGGGCAGGCGCAGCAGCAGGGTGTCGATGGCGGTGTCCGCGATGGCGCGGCCGATGTCCTGGCCGGGGCATTCGTGCGGGCCGCCGCTGAACGACAGATGCGAGCGGTTGCCGTACATGGGCGCGCCGAGGTCGGGGCGGATGGCGGGGTCGACGTTCCCGGCGGCGAGGCCGAGCAGCAGCATGTCCCCGGCCTTGATCCGGCGCCCGCCCAGTTCGGTGTCGCCGGTGGCCCAGCGGCCGGGGATCACGGTGAGCGGCGGTTCGTTCCACAGCACATGCTCGATGGCGTCCGGCAGGGTCATGTGGCCGCCGGCCAGGGAGGCGCGGAAGCGCGGGTCGGTGAGGACCATGCGCAGCGTGTTGGCCATGAGGTTGGTGGTGGTCTCGTTGCCGGTGAGCAGTACGAGCCGCAGATGCTGGACGACCTCCTCCTCGGTCAGCTCGGAGGGGTGGCTCAGCAGCCAGGAGGCGAGGTCTTCGCCGGGCTCGGCGCGCTTGCGCTCGACGAGGTGGCGCAGGGTGTCGGTGACGTAACGGTCGCTGCGCAGGGCCGTCTCGGAGCCCTTCATCAGGTCGCGGGTGGCCTCGACCAGTCGTGGGCCGTACTCGTCGGGCATGCCGAGCACCTGGGTGAGGACGAGCATGGGCAGCTGCTGGGCGAAACCCGTGACGAGTTCGGCCTGTCCCTCGGCGCAGAAGTCGTTGACCAGTTGGTGGGTGAAGCGGGTGATGTGGCGGCGGATGCCGCGGCGGTCGACGCGGTTCATGCTGTCGGTGAGCGCGGCGCGCAGCCGCTCGTGCTCGTCGCCGTCGGCGAAGGTGCACATGGGCTGCCAGCCGACCACCGGGAGCAGCGGCGAGTCGTCCGGGATCCGGCCCTCCGCCCAGGCGCTCCAGTAGCGGGAGTCGCGGGAGAACCGGGAGGGGGTGCGGGCGACCTCCAGGTTCTCGCGGTAGCCCAGCAGCAGCCAGGCCGGTACGTCGTGGCCGAGCCGCACCGGGGCCACCGGTCCGTGCTCGGCGCGCAGCCGCTCGTACAGGCCCATCGGGTCCTTCTCGTTCTCGGATCCGAAGAGGTCCACCACACCGGCGAGGGGGCTCCGGGCGTGGGCGGGGCACTGGTCGGGAGGAGGGGTCACGGTGTCTCCGGGGTGGCGGTGGTGAGGTGTTGCAGATAGCGCACGAGGCTGAGGAGGGTGTCGCGGCTGGAGGCGCGGTCGCGGGCGTCGCAGTCGACGAGGGGGACGGAGTCGGGCAGGTCCAGGGCCGCGCGCAGCCGGCCGACGGGGTGGACGGGCGCCCCGGGGAAGGCGTTGATGGCGACGACGAAGGGGACGCCCCGCTCCTCCAGCCGGCCCAGGACGTCGAAGCTGACCTCCAGACGGCGGGTGTCGATGAGGACCACGGCCCCGAGCGCCCCCTCGAAGAGGCCGTTCCACAGGAACCAGAAGCGCTCCTGGCCGGGGGTGCCGAAGAGGTAGAGCACCAGCTGTTCGTTGAGGCTGATCCGGCCGAAGTCCATGGCGACGGTGGTCTCGGTCTTGCGTTCCACCCCGGCGATGTCGTCGACGCCGACCCCGGCCTGGGTCATGGTCTCCTCGGTGGTCAGCGGGCGGATCTCGCTCACCGAGCCGACCATGGTGGTCTTGCCGACGCCGAATCCGCCGACGATCACGATCTTGACGGCCGCGGCGGCGGAGGCCGGAAGGGTGTCCTCGCCGCGGGGACCGACGATCGGCTCAGAGGTTTTGTAGTCCATGCATCACCGCCTGCAGAAGTTCGGTGTCGGGCAGCACCGCGGCCGGGACCGGTGCCCGGGCCTCCACCTGGTGGTGGGCGAGCAGGTCCGCGAGGAGCACGGTCACGGTGCTGACGGGCAGCGTCAGATACGCGGAGATCTCGGCCACGGAGAGCGGGAAGTGGCACATCCGCAGCACGGCGGCGGCCTCGGGCAGCATGCCCGGCTCGGGTTCGGCCCGGGCCACGATCAGGCTGACCAGTTCGATGGTGTCCGCCCGCGCGGACCGGCCGGGGCCGCCGTCGACGAGGTAGAGCCGTTCGGGGCCGCCTTCGTCGGTGCCCTTTCCGGTCCGGCTCATGTCACCCGTCCGGCCCGTGGCGGACTGCTGAGGTGTTCGCCGAGCCGGGCGACCAGGTCTCTCATGCACTGGCCCATCAGCCCGGCGTCCACGCCGTCCTCGGCGAGCACCGCGAGGTAGGAACTGGTGCCGGCCGCCATCAGGTAGAAGAAGCCGCCGTCGACCTCGATGACCACCAGCCGCATCCGCCCGTCGCCGGTGGGGAATTCGGCGGCGATCGCCGTGGACAGGCTCTGCAGTCCCGCGCAGGCGGCGGCCAGGCGGTCGGCGGTGTCCTCGTCCGTACCGACCTGGGCCATGCACAGTCCGTCCGAGGACAGCAGGACCACGTGGCGGGTCTGCGGAACGCTCTTGGCGAGGTCCCGGAGCATCCAGTCCATGTTGAACCGCGCTTGCGTCACGTGCTACTCACCCTTATCCGAGGTGTTCTGGGCGTCCGAGGCGTTGTCCGGGGCGTTCGCCGTATCCGGCGGCTCGTCGCCGTAGGGCCGGCCGGAGAGGTCCACCGGATCCGCCTCGCCGGACACGGCCTTGGTGAACGCGGCCAGCCACATCCCCGGCTGGATGGGCGGTTCGGCCGGTGCCGGGGGGCCCGCCGGGGCGGGCTGCGGGTCGGCGTTGACGCGGATGGGCGGGGTCACGGTCGGCATCCGGCGGCGGCGCTGGGGCAGTCCGGCGGTGTTGTGGCGGATCCCGTTGTGGTCGTGGGCGACCGGGCCGGTGACGTTGTCCGGCAGCGGCGGATAGGGCGCGGCGCGCTTGATGGGCTTGGGCGGCGGCAGCACCTGGGCCCGGGCGATGGCCCCGCCGGGGGCGGGGGTGGGGCAGATGACGTCCTGCGGGACGACGAGCACCGCGCGGACGCCGCCGTACGCGGAGGGCCGCAGCGAGACCTGGAACCGGTACTTCACGGCGAGCCGGCCCACCACGGCCAGGCCCAGCCGGGGCGTCTCGCCGAGGTCGTCGAGGTCGAAGCCGGTGCCCGCCTGCTCCATCACGTACTCGGCACGCCTGCCGCTCTCCTCCGACAGGCCCACCCCGGCGTCCTCGATCTCGACCGCCACCCCGGACTGCACCTCGACCGCCGTCAGATGCACCCGGGTCATGGGCGGGGAGTAGCGGGTGGCGTTGTCCAGCAGTTCGGCCAGGGCGTGGATGAGCGGTTCCACGGACGGGCCGACGATGCCGACGTCGGCCACCGAGTGCAGATCCACCCGCCGGTATTCGAGAATGCGCGACATGGCGCCGCGCAGCACGTTGTACAGCGGCACCGGGTTGCGCCACTGGCGGCCCGGGCGGGAGCCGCCCAGCACCGAGATGCTGTCGGCGAGCCGGCCGATCAGCGCGTTGCCGTGGTCGAGGTGGAGCAGATCGTGGAAGACCTCGGGGGCGGCCCCGTGCTTGTCCTCCATGTCCCGCATGTCCATGGCCTGTTGGTGGACGATGGCCTGCACCCGGCGGGCGATGTTGACGAACGCCCGCCCGGCCGCGTCCCGCAGGTCCTCCTCGGCGCGCACGGTCTCCAGCACCATCCGCAGGACGGCGCGCCGGGCGGATTCGAAGTCCGGGTCGAGGCCGGGCGAGGGCGGGATGTCCTTCATCAGGACGTCGACCTCGGCCCCGCGCTGCAGCCGCTCCACGGCCACGGGCAGCACGTCCTCGGCCAGCCGCCGGGTCTCCATCTCCTGGTCGACCAGGCGCTGCCGGTACGCGGCGTCCTGTTCGGCGATCCGGGCGCGCAGCCTGCCGATCAGGCGTCCGCGGCGGGCCGACTCGGCCGCCGCCAGGGCCACCGCCAGCGTCGCCGCCGCGCCGCACCAGGCGACCGTCGCCCGCGCCCCGGCGGACACCACGGTCACGGCGAGCGCCGCGCAGGCCGCGAGCGCGGCGGGAGGAATGAGCCATACGAGCGCGGAGGCGGGCCGTCGGCCTCCAGGTGACGCGCCGGCGAAAACCATCGGCTTCCTTAAAAGCAGCGGGAGAAAATGCGTGCGAAGAACTCGCTATGGGCCCCGGAGCATAGCGGTCGCGGCGCGTCCCGAAATGACGATGATTTTTTCTTGGTAACGAATACGAGGGGTGAATTCCATGAGCGTAAAAAAGCGATCGCATTCGCTCACACCCTTGGGGGGTCCGAAACCCCACACCGCCAACTTGCGGTGCATTTACCACCATTACGGACATCATGCGGCGACTCGCCGGAGGTGGCGGCAAGTTGTACAGTCGGCAGTTTTCCCCGGAAACGCGGCGGCGGCCGGCCCCCGCCGGGGGGCCCCCCCCCCCGGCCCGGACCTCCACCCCCGGTGGGGCCCCCCCCCCCACGG
>NZ_JBEYAL010000070.1:0-28805 GCF_040631655.1 Streptomyces sp. NPDC019937 | reverse complement strand
CACGCGGGTTGCGAGCCTCCCCCAGCTACCGCTGGGAGGTGCCCCCTGCACCAGACGCCGCTCGCTGATCCGGCCTGATCCACACGACACCCCCTGCGAGCCCTGCCCGCCCGCCGGCGGAGCCGTCACGACCCACGCGCGTGACGACTCCGCCGCCCCGCGCCGGTCAGGCGTCCGGGTCGATGCCCAGGGTGAGGGTGCCGCGGTATCCGGCCGAGGGTGTGCTGCCGAGCGCCGTCACGGCCATCAGCCCGGCGGCGGTGCCGCCGTTGCCGTAGATGCCGTCCGAGGACAGCGGGGTGCGGGGGACGGTGTTGGTGGAGTACGGGCTCACCTTGGCGACGGCCTGGGTGATCTTCTCGTCGAAGAAGAGCTGACCGGTGTGGATCTCGTTGCCGCCGGTGAACGAGCCGTCGGCGGTGAGGGTGACGCCCGTGTGCACCTTGACGTGGATGTGGACGCAGCGGCCGCGGTACCAGCCGGGGTAGATGCCGGTCAGCCTGGCCACGCCGTCGGCGCCGGTGAGCACACCGCCGCGCAGGAACTTCCCGTTGTCCGGCTCCTGGTGGCCGTTGTTGCCGACGAAGCCGGAGTATTCGCCGAGCGCGTCGCAGTACCAGATCTCCACCAGCGCCTTGTTCAGCGGTGCGCAGGTGTCGCGGTCGACGACGGTGAGCGCGAGCTGCAGGGGCACGCCCGGCTTGCCCTCGCTGACATCGGCCCGTACGAGGGCGTGGTCGAGGTAGTACGGGCCCTCGGTCAGCTGCTTGGTGAGCGTGCAGATCGCGTGGGCCGCCGGGGCCGGGGCGGTGGCGCCGGCGGCGGTCGTTCCGGGGCGTGCGGCGGCGGTTCCGGCGCCGACTCCGATGGCCGCCGCGGCGGCGCTTCCGGCGATCAGTACTCTGCGTCGCCCGATGGGGGCGGGAGATGAATCTGTCATGGGCATGGAAAGTAGGGATGATTTCTGTGGGGCGCCTGTCAGTTCGGCAAAGTCTGCGCGCGTCAACTCTTCTTATCGCCAACTCCCTTATGAGTCAGTGGTGTTGACATTCTCAACAAGCGCTTACTAGCTTCTTCCGTGATGGCTGTCGTCTGCTGGGGCGGTCCTGACCACACCGTGCCCGGGCAGCGCATGACGCCACCGCCAGAGCCACCCCTTTGACGATCTCCACCGGCCCAGTGACCTGCCTGCTTGCCGCGCGCTCCCACAAGCGATTGCCCCTCCGGGTGGGGATCCTCCGACCGAGAGGGCTCCTTCATGAACTCCTCAGGCGATCACCACTTCACGGCGGACACGACCACCGGCGCCGCCACCGGCCACCGTCGGCGTCGCCTGACGGCCGTCGCCGCGGGCGTGGCCGCGACCCTCGCGCTCGGGGGCCTGTCCGCGGTCCCGGCGCAGGACGCGGACGCCACCACGGGCCAGGCGGACATCGGCACCCACACCACCGACCACGGCTCCGACACCACCGGGCACCGGCAAGCCCCGACCCCTCGCACCACTCCCTGAGAGGACACGTTCGTGAGACTCATCGGACGCCTGGCCGTCGCGGCCGCGACGGCCCTCGCCACCTGCGCGGGCACGCTCGCCGCCACCCCCGCCGCGGCGGACACCGGCGCGCCCGCCCCCGTGGCCCCCGCCCCCTCCGGCTCGTTCAACGTCCTGACGTACAACGTGGCCGGACTCCCCGAGGGCCTGTCCTCCGGCCACCCCGAGAAGAACACCCCGCTGATCTCGCCCCGCCTGGGCCCGTACGACATCGTCAACGTCCAGGAGGACTTCAACTACCACGCCGCGCTCTACGCCGGTGACGACCACCCGTACCGCACCCCCACCAGCGGTGGCGCGGCCTTCGGCGACGGCCTCAACACCCTCTCCGACCTGCCGTACGACGACTTCGAGCGGGTCAAGTGGACCAAGTGCAACGGCACCGACTGCCTCACCCCCAAGGGCTTCACCCTGGCCCGGGTACGGCTCGCCGAAGGCGCCTACCTGGACCTGTACAACGTGCACACCAACGCGGGCACCACCGACGCCGACCTCGCCGCCCGCCGCGCCAACATCACCCAGCTCTCCGACTTCATCACCGCCAACTCGGCCGGGAACGCGGTGCTCGTCATGGGTGACACCAACACCCGCTACACCCGCGCCGCCGACAACATCCGCGACCTCGCCACCCGCAACGGCCTCACCGACGCCTGGGTGAACCTCGTCCGCGGCGGCTCGGCCCCGCCCGCCGGATCCGACGCGCTCGTGTGCGACCCGGACAACGTCACCAACACCTGCGAGGTCGTCGACAAGGTCCTCTACCGCTCCGGCCCGCTGCTCTCCCTCACCGCCACCCGCTACAACAACGAGAACACCGCCTTCCTCGACGCCGACCGCAAACCGCTGTCCGACCACTACCCGCACACCGTGGACTTCTCCTGGAAGGCGCCCGCCACGCTGCGCGCCGGGGACCAGTTCGGCGGGCCGCACGGCACCGCGTTCAACGACGCCGACGACCTGCCCGCCACCCCCGCGCCCCGCACCCTCACCCTGCGCGGCGGCTCCCGCCTGGACGCCGTGTCCCTGACCCTGTCCGGCGGTACGACCCTCGGCCACGGCGGCAGCGGCGGCACCCCCGCCACCCTCACCCTCGGCCCCGCCGAACACCTCACCTCCGTCACCCTCACCCGGGGCCAGAAGGACGGCCGCACCCGCCTGTTCTCCGCCGCCTTCACCACCGACACGGGCCGCACCGTCTCGGCCGGCACCCCCACCGCAGACACCGCCACCTACACCGCCCCCGACGGCTGGCAGATCGTGGGCTTCACCGGCCGCGCCGGTGAGGAGATCGACAAGCTGGGTGTCATCTACGCGCCCCGGTAGCCCAGTAGGCTTTCGCCCATGCGCGATCTTGGAGTGGGCATCGGCTATCTGGTGAAGGGCCAACGCTGGGTGGCCCGGCACGGGAGGTGGTGGGGGATCGGGATGCTCCCGGCCCTCATCATCCTCGTCGGCTACGCGGCGGCACTGGTCGTGCTCTTCTCCTGGACCGACGACGTCATCGCCTGGGCCACGCCCTTCGCCGACGACTGGTCCTCACCCTGGCTCGGTGTCTTCCGCGGCGCCCTCGCGCTCCTCTTCGCCGCCACCTCCCTCTTCCTCGCGGTGATCACGTTCACCGCGGTCACGCTCCTGGTCGGCCAGCCCTTCTACGAATCCCTCTCCAAGGAAGTCGACCGCTCCGAGGGCGGCGAGCCCCCCGAGTCCGGCCTGTCGACCTGGCAGGAGCTGTGGATCGGGCTCCGCGAGGCCATCGCCCTGCTCATCCGCGTCACCCTGTGGAGCGTGCTCTTCTTCGCGCTCGGCTTCATCCCGGTCGCCGGCCAGACCGTGATCCCCGCCCTCGCCCTCTGCGTGACCGGCTTCTTCCTCGCCGAGGAGCTGACCTCGGTCGCGCTGCTGCGGCGCGGCGTGCTGCTCGCGGAGCGCCGCCGCATGCTCCGCGACCGCCGCCTCCTCACCGTGGGCTTCGGCCTCCCCCTCGCCCTGCTCTTCCTGGTCCCCCTGGTCTCCGTGTTCCTCATGCCGGGCGCGGTGGCGGGCGCGACCCTGCTCGTCCGCGACCTCACGGGCGAGGCCGAGGCCCCCGCCCGGGGCGACACCGCGGCGGACGCCCTGGGCGGGGCATAGCGCTCCATCGAGCGATCTACGGCCGGCAGACCAGGATGCCGCCGAGGCAGTTGATGCGAAACGAGCCGTCCGCGGCGATGACCGCGGCAACCAGGTCGCGGGCTCGGGCCACGGTCTCCTCGAACGGGACCCCGCACTGTTCTGCCCAGGCTTCGTACGAGGCCAGGTGGGCGACAAGAGGACACGGGTCCGCAACCTCGATGGTTCCAGGAAGCTCCCGAACGCGGATGTCGCCGAAGGCGGCGCCGAGAAGTGCGGGAGCCTTCGTCGGCCGATGCGGTAGCTGCCCGCTGCGTACCAAGTGCGTCGAAGGCTTCTGGGCAGTACGGGTTGACCACGGCGGCGGGCTACAGCCCTGTCTGCTGCGCCTCGCTGCCGCAGTTGGCGTTCTACCTCTCCGGAGTCCTTCACGCTTCCGACTCGATCCGCCATTGCCGGATTATCGGGCCGGTGGTTGCCGATCGGTACGTCTCGTCGGTGATCGCATGCCATGCCGCAGTCCACGGCGTCGAGGTAGAAACGGTCATCGCCCTGCTGAACCCATTCCACTCCTATCTGGAGATTCCAACCTGCACGTTCTACCTGTCGACACAGACGGCAAGACGACCGACGACCGACGACTTCGTCCACCGGATCACTGCTCACCTGGAGGCTCGCGGTGCTTAAGACGTTGTCCTATGTGGGTGTGTGAGTCGAGGAGTTGGGTAGGACGATCGTTCTGTCCCTGAGCACAACAGGAGCAGTGGGGTCGGTAGCCACTACCGCCCTGGAACGACGAGTACGAGTGGTGAGCAATCAGCATGACTGAACCCCCTGCCCCTGCCGGCAAGTACATCTTCGGGCCCAAAGTTGCGGAAAAGCACACAGAACGGCAGGTAAATGGCTGCGTCTCCATCGTGTGGGGCGTTTGCGCACTGAGCGCCAGCGCGTACATCGCATGGAAGCTGTCCGCGCACTACCAGCTGTCGACCGTACTCCGCGCCGTGTTGGTAGCGGCAACAGCACTCGTCGTCGGTGGGGGCGCCGCGCTGATCTCCGGCCTGGTGGCGCGGCGCGGAACGGAGGACAAGCGGGTCGCACAGCTCCGCGCGGAGCACGGAACCGAGGAGAGCGACAGCGATCCGCAAGGGGACGCCGAACGATGAGCAACCGTGGAGGACTGCGCTGCTCGGGCCCGGCTTCGTAACTGCCGCGTGGGACAGAGCGCAGATGGCCTCCCGGCGGCATCATCGACGTGCACGTACTCTCCGAGGTCGTTGGCATGGCGAAGCCGAACCCTGCCATCTACCGGCTTGCACTGGAGCGCCTCGGGCTGCCCGGCTCAGCCTGGGTGTTCGTCGATGATCACCCGGTGAACCTTCCCGCCCGCCGAAGCTCTGGGCATCACCACCGTGCTCGCGAGGCGAGAGGAGGATACGGTCGCCGAACTGCGGGCCATTCTTGGCGTGGCCGGTGCCGGGACAGCGTGGCGGGCGGTGGACGGATCACCGTATGGTGATCAACCGGATCTTGTTCCGCGTCCGGACTGGCATGCCGTGGCGGGACCTTCCTGAGCGTTTCGGCAGTTGGAAGACCGTCTATGAACGGCACAGGCGCTGGTCGGGGGACGGCACGTGGGATCGGATTCTGCGTGCCATCCACGCGGGTGCCGACCTTGTGGGCCGGATCGACTGGAGCATGGTCAGCGTCGACTCGACGTCCTGCCGTGCCCATCAACACGCGGCCGGTGCCCGAAAGAGGAAGCCATAGGTCCCCAAAAAAGGACAGCGCCCCGGCACCATCGCTCGGACGAAGGACTTGGACGGTACCGGGGCGGCCTGACCTGCAAGATCCATCTCGCAAGTGAAGGCGGATGTCGGCCGATGGCCTTCCTGCTCACCCCCGGCCAGTGGGGCGACGCGCCTCAGATGGCCGAGGTCCTCGAACGCATCCGTGTCTCCCGCCCGCAGGGCGGCCACCCACGCACCCGGCCGGACCACGTGGGCGGCGACAAGGCATACAGTTCACGCCGAAACCGACGGTACCTGCGAAGAGGACAGATCAAGCACACCATCCCCGAGCCGAAGGACCAACGGGCGATCGCCAACGACGTGGCAGCAAGGGCGGCCGGCCCACTGGCTTCGACAGCGAGGTCTGCAAACGCCGCAACGAGGTCGAGCGAACAATCAATCGGCTGAAATATTCCAGAGCCGTCGCCACCCGCTACGACAAGAGGGCCTACCCCCTCCAGGGCACGATCACCGCTGCGGCGATCCGCTTATGGCTCCGACCATGATCAGCCGCACAGAACCTAGGCGTGCATTGCTTCCCGCACCATGGCGGCGAAGTCGCGGTAAGGCTCGGGGTCGTCACCGTCACCGGGCCACCACACATACGCGGTCCACTCGCCGTTTTCCGCGATGCTGTCGGCGTGCAGCAGCCAGTAGCAGCCGCTGCCGCCGTCGTCGTCGCCGATCAGAAGGCACCGCTTGAGTATGGCGAGCTGGTCCACGAAAGAGTCGCTGTCCGACCACGCTTCGATGAGGTCGGCGTCCATGTCGGCGAACCAGCCGATGTCCCCGACCTGGAACAGGTCGACGGGCCCGATGTCCTCCCAGCCGTCACTGACTTGGAGGAAGTTTCGGTACGAGAGAGGAAGCCTCATCCCGAGCCGCTCCTCGGCGGCCACGATCGCTTCCTCGCCCGCCGGTTCGGCGCCGGCCCACCCGGCCTCCAGCCGCTCCCTGCTGATGACCTGGCGTTGGTCCTCGATGGCCTCACGGACCTCGTCCGAGTTGATGCGCCTGGCGTTGTAGTCGCTGAGGAACGCGCGCCATTCCGCGACCGTCAAGGGTGAAGGGGTCGTCATTCCAGAACTCCGATGATGAGTACGGTGGGTCTCGGGCATCCTCACACGGCCCACTGACAATCGAAGCGTGTGCTGACTCTGCGGCGACCTGGCCTTTGAAACAGCTGCTCGGGACGCGACGCGGCCGGCTTGCAGCGATCCCCCTTCGCGCAACGGCGCGGCCTGTAGGCAGACGATTCACGGGTGCGCCGGGGAAGCCGCGAGCCGCTGGCTCTACTGCTCGACACGCTCCGACCACGATCCGTCGGACAGACCCCAGGTGGCGAGCCGGTCGTTGGGCTCGGCATGGGCGGGGTACGTGAAGTTGGATTGTTCCGGACGGGCTGTGGGAGATCGCGGAGCTGCTGATCCCGCCGTCGAAGGTCCGCCCGCAGGGCGGCGGGACGCAGGACACGCCTGATGAGACGCTGTTCGCCGCGACCATCTACATCCTGGTCAGTGGATGCGCCTGGCGGGCACTGCCGCCCTGCTTCGGTATATCGAAGTCGACGGCCCGCCGAAGGTGCCTGATCAAAAAGGGGGGGCGAACACCGGTCCGTGACGCCTCCGTCGTGGCGGCCCGGGACGCCGACGGGCTGGTGGCCCTGCTGAGCGCCCACTTCCCCCGCCACGGCGGCGACTACCTGTTCCTGCCGGGCGGGCGGAAGGAGGACGGGGAGACAGCGGAGGAGTGCGCGCGGCGGGAGCTGCGGGAGGAGGCAGGGATCACCGCCGAGACATGGCGGCCGATGGGTGCGTACGCCATCACGCTCGGCTCGACCGCTCGCGTGCACCTCTTCGAGGCGCAGCAGCTCACCTGTGGGCCTCAGGAACTCACCCCCACCGAGCAGGACTTCAAGCTTTCCTGGTGGACGATGGACGACGCGCTCGACGCTGCTTCCCGGGGCGGCTTCCTCCTTCCGGTCGGGCCCCTGGCCCTGCTGCTCGCCCACAGGGCGGAACACTGAGGGCTCCCGCCACCGGGCCGTGGCCATCGCCATCAGGTGGCGGCGCCTGATCGTGCTATTCCGCCCTCGGTGCGGTTCGCGGTCCCGACGGCATGTGCCGCTTGGTGGCGTCGACGGCGCCGAGCAGGGACAGGGCTTCGGCGCTGGGGCTGCCGGGTTCGGCGTGGTAGATGACGAGCTGTTGACCGGGTGCGTCGCGGACGTCGAAGGCCTGGTAGGTGAGGGTGAGCGGGCCGACGTCGGGGTGGTTGAGCTGTTTGGCCTCACGGGTTTTGCCGCGCACGGTGTGGGCCTGCCACAGCGTTGAGAAGACGGTGCTCCGCTCGGTCAGGGTGTCGATGAGCGCGTTCAGCCGGGGGTCGTCGGGGTCGTAGCCGGCCGCCTGGCGGAGGTTGGCCACGGCGGCTTGTGCGGTCCAGTCCCAGCGGGTGTAGAAGTCCCGGCCGGCGGGGTCGAGGAAGGTCATGCGGGCGAGGTTGTCCGCGGGGTCGAAGGGCGAGTACAGGGCGTCGGCCAGGGCGTTGGTGGCCAGGATGTCCAGGGTGCGGTTGAGGACGAAGGCCGGGGTGTGGGGGTAGCCGTCCATGAGCTGGCGCAGCGCCGGGCTGACCGTGTTGCGCGGCGGCACCGGGTGGTCGGCCGGTGCGGTGCCGGCCAGCCGGTGGAGGTGGGTGTGCGCGTCGGTGTCGAGGTGGAAGGCGCGGCTGAGGGCGTCGAGGACCTGCGGCGAGGGGTGGCGTTCGCGGCCTTGTTCGAGGCGGGTGTAGTAGTCGGCGTTCACACCGGCCAGCACCGCGACCTCCTCACGGCGTAGCCCGGCGACTCGCCGTACCCCGTAGCTCGTCATACCGACGTCCTCGGGCCGCAGGCCGGAGCGCCGGGCGCGCAGGAAGTCTCCCAGGGGGTTGTCCGCCATGTTCCCCAGGCTAATCAGGCGATGGGCGCATAGCCTGGGTGTGGCACACCCAGGCAGCGAACGTCCTGGTCGGCGGCTTCCGGAGCCTCCAGTCTCGGTGGCGCAAGAAACCACACCCGAGACCACACCCGATGGGGACAGGACGAACGACGATGAGCACAGACACCGACAGCGATGCCCTGCGCGGCACGGTCGCGGTGGTGACCGGCGCCGCACGGGGCGTGGGCAGGGCCACCGTGGCGTGGCTGCACGCCCGTGGCGTACGTGTCGTGGCCGAGGACATCCGGCCCGAGGTTGAGGGGCTGACCGCGGAGTACGACGGCGTGGCGTCCCTGGTCGGCGACGTCTCCCGGGAGGAGACGGCCGTGCGCGCGGTGGAGCTGGCGCGGGAGCGCTTCGGCGGCCTGGACATCCTGGTCAACAACGCGGGGCGGACGCTGAACAAACCCTTCACCGACACCACGGCGGAGGACTGGGACGCCCTGATGGCGGTCAACGCCCGCGGTGCGTTCCTGCACGCCCGGGAGGCGTTCCGCGCCATGCGCGAGCGGGGACGGGGCGGGGCGATCGTCAACGTCGGCTCCTACACCTGCACGGTCGCGCTGCCCGAGGGGTCGGCCTACACGGCGTCCAAGGGGGCCCTGGCGCAGCTCACCAAGGTGATCG
This sequence comes from Streptomyces sp. NPDC019937, assembly GCF_040631655.1. Taxonomy (NCBI): domain Bacteria; kingdom Bacillati; phylum Actinomycetota; class Actinomycetes; order Kitasatosporales; family Streptomycetaceae; genus Streptomyces; species Streptomyces sp. NPDC019937. Next base: position 19,749 of record NZ_JBEYAL010000070.1, on the reverse strand, counting down.
CACTCGAGGGCGGCCCGCACGACATCCGCGCCAACATCGTGGCGCCGGGCGTGATCGAGACCGACATGCTCGACAACGTGCGTGACGACAGCCGCGCTTACCTGCGCTCCTTCGCCGACGCGCACCCGCTGGGCCGCGTGGCCCGGCCGGAGGAGATCGCCGAGGTCATCGGCTTCCTCGCCTCGCCGCGCTCCGGCTTCATGACCGGCGCCGTCGTCGCCGCCGACGGCGGCTTCACCGCCGCCTGACCGCCGTCTGACAGAAAATCGCCTGACAGAAAGAAGGATGAAACCGCCATGCACGGCCAACGGCTCGACGGCAAGGTCGCACTGATCACCGGTGCGACGGGAGGAATCGGCGCGGCGACGGCCAGGGTGTTCGCCCGTGAAGGCGCGCGGCTGGTCCTCACCGATGTCCATGAGCGGACCCTCACGGCACTCGCCAGGGAGGTCGAGGAGGAGAGCGGCGCGGAGGTCGTCTCCGCGTGCCTGGATGTCTCCTCCGCCCAGCAGTGGGACCGGGTGATGACGACCGTCCGCGAGCGGTTCGGCACGCTGGACGTCCTCGCCAACCTCGCCGGCATCCTGGACTGGCCGGGCATCGAGGACACCCGGGAAGAGGCGTGGAACCGCGTCATCGACGTGAACCAGAAGGGCACCTGGCTCGGGATGAAGGCCGCCATGCCCCTGTTGCGCGCCACCGGCAACGCCTCGGTGATCAACATTTCGTCCGTGCTGGGGATCGTGGGAAGCGGCGCGGCCGCGGCCTACCAGGCGTCCAAGGGCGCCGTACGCCTGCTCAGCAAGACCGCGGCCGTGGAGTACGCCCGTCAGGGAGTACGGGTCAACTCCGTCCATCCCGGTGTCATCGCCACGCCGATGATCCAGGACCTGCTGGACGAGCAGGGCGACCAGCAGCCGGACATCGTGCGCACCCCGATGCGCCGCGCGGGCCGCGCCGACGAGGTCGCCTCGGCGATGCTCTTCCTCGCGGGCGACGAGTCGTCGTTCGTCACCGGCACCGAGCTGGTGGTCGACGGCGGCCTCACCGCCCACTGACCCGTCACCGGCTGGTGGCCGCCACCGTGAGCACCGCGCGGACCTGGGCGGTGATGGCCTCGCGGTTGCGGACGAAGTCCGGGTCGGTGATCCGGCCCGTCGACGGGTCGGTGTTGTCGGGGCCGAACTGGAGGACCGGGGTGTGCAGATGGCCGCCCGGGACCTTCAGGCCGACGGCGTCGCGCAGCAGGGTGGCGCGGTAGGCGATCTCGTTGGAGAGGTAGTCGCCGCCACCGCCCGCGCGGGCCGTCGAGCCGGGCGTCGGGCCGTCGGGGCGGACCACCGGGGCGGTGGCGCCCGCCGGGATCTCGGTGACGCCGGTGTTGTCGTACACGGGCGCGGGACCGGTGTCCGCCGCGACGATCCGCTGGTGGGGCAGGGTCGTGGTCGTCCACTGGGGCTGCGGGTGCGGGGTCGGCACATCCGCCGGGATGGGGACGGTCCCGGTCCGGGAGACACCCGCGTTGTCCGGGACGCCGCCGCGCCAGGCGCCGTTGGTGCGCTCGACGTCGAAGCGGCCCACCCGGCCCTGGCTCACCGTCATGAAGACGTCCACCCGGCGCGGGCCGGGGCGGAACACCGGCAGCAGGGTGTGTTCGACCGTGCCGTCGGCGAAGTCCGCCCAGCGGACGGGAAAGACGGCGGTCTCGACGCGCGCGGGGCCGTCGGCCGTACGGATCGTCGCCCCGTCCAGCGCGAGCGCCGCCGCGCCGGAGGGGTTGGAGCGGCGTACGTCGGCGTCCAGCTGGAACGGGTCGAAGCCGGTGACGACGACGCGCTTGATGTGCTTGCCCGCGGGGAGGTCGAGGGAGTCCTGCCCGCGGGAGCCGCGTTCGAGGGACTGGAGCAGCGCGGCGCGGCGTGCCCCGGGCAGCGGGAAGCCGGGCCGCCACTCGCCGAGGGCGCGGGTCATCCCGAGCCGTGCCCAGTACAGGGGGCGGTCGTCGTCCCGGCTCAGATCGCCGCCGGCGGGCCCCCGACCCTGCACCCGGTCCACCGCACGCCGCCACAACGCCCGGCCCGCACGGGCGACGACCCGCTCGGCCCGCGCGTACGACCGCGTGTTCGCCAGGTCGCGCGCGAAGCCCGGCGCCACGTCGTCGAAGCCGCTGCGGCGCAGGATCTCCTGGGGGACGGCCGCCTCGAGGCGCTGTTCTTCGACGGTGGGGGCACGGTCCCGGGCGGTCGCCGGGGCGGTCTGGGTCAGCGGGAGGGTGGCCAGGGTCAGCGCGAGGAGCGTGCGTATCGGTCGCATGCGGGGCCTCTCGGAAAGGGAGGGGAAACGACGAACCTCCCGCCCCGGTTTACGCGGAGCGGGAGGTGAGGCGGACCCGGCTCAGCGGGTCGAGAAGGAGTGCACCGTCGTGGAGCGGTAGGTGTGGCCCGGGCGGAGCACGGTGGAGGGGAAGGCGGGCTGGTTGGGGGAGTCCGGGAAGTGCTGGGTCTCCAGGCAGAAGCCGTCGCCCTGCCGGTAGACCTGGCCGGACGTACCGGCGAAGGTGCCGGTCAGGAAGTTACCCGTGTAGAACTGCACGCCCGGCTCGGTCGTCGCGATCTTCATCACGCGGCCCGACTCCGGCTCGGTCACCGTCACGATGTGCTCGGGGTGGCGGGTGAGGCCCTTGTCGAGCGCGAAGTTGTGGTCGATGCCCTGCCCGTACAGCACCTGCTGATGGGCCTCCCGGATGTCCCGGCCGATTTCCTTGGCGCGGCGGAAGTCGAACGGGGTTCCGGCGACCTTGGCCAGCTCGCCGGTCGGGATGAGGGTCTTGTCGACCGGGGTGTAGCGGGACGCGGCGATCTGGAGGCGGTGGTCGTAGATGGACCCCGAGCCCTCCCCGGCCAGGTTGTAGTAGGTGTGGTTGGTGAGGTTGACGACGGTGGCCTTGTCGGTGGTGGCCTCGTAGTCGATGCGGAAGTCGCCCTCCGCGGTCAGGGTGTAGTCGACGCGCACGGTGAGCGTGCCGGGGTAGCCCATCTCGCCGTCGGGGCTGACCCGGCGGAGGGTGAGGCCCACGCCCGAGCCCTTGCGGAAGGGCTCGACGGACCAGACCCGCTTGTCGAAGCCCTTGTCGCCGCCGTGCAGGCTGTTGGGGCCGTCGTTGATCGGCAGCTGGTACTTCTCGCCGTCGAGGGTGAACGTGCCGCGGGCGATGCGGTTGCCGTAGCGGCCGATGAGGGCGCCGAAGTACGGGCTGCTGGCCACGTAGGAGTCGAGGTCGGAGAAGCCCAGCGAGACGTTGGCGCGGCGGCCGTGCCGGTCGGGGATCTCCAGGGTCTGGACGACGCCCCCGTAGCTCAGGACGGACAGCCGGGTGCGGCCGTTCTCGATGGTCCAGCGGTCGACCTTGGTGCCGTCGGCCAGTGTGCCGAAGTGTTCCTTCACCGCGTGTCCCCCGTGTCCCTCACCGTCGGATCGGTTCTTCGCGAAGGCGGTGCCGGTCCCGGTGGCCGTCACCGCGGCGGTGGCCGCGGCGGCGGTGATGACCGTGCGTCTGCTCGTGCTCGTTTGGTGCGTCATGTGCGGCTCCACGAGAAGTAGTTGGATGACGACTTACGAACCGACGCGGCGCTTGTTCCAGACGTCGAAGCCGACCGCCGCCAGCAGCACCAGTCCCTTGATGACCTGCTGGTAGTCGGTGCCGATGCCCACCAGCGACATGCCGTTGTTCAGCACGCCGAGCACCAGACCACCGATGATCGCGCCGAGTACGGTGCCGACACCGCCGCTGGCCGAGGCGCCGCCGATGAACGCCGCGGCGATGGCCTCGAGTTCGAAGTTGAGGCCTGCGCTCGGGGTGGCGGAGCCCAGCCGGGCGGCGAAGACCAGACCGGCGAGGGCGGACAGGATGCCCATGTTGACGAACACCATGAAGGTGACGCGCTTGTCCCGGACACCCGACAGCTTGGCCGCCGGCTGGTTGCCGCCGAGGGCGTACACATGGCGCCCGATGACGGTGTTGCGCATCACGAAGCTGAAGATCACGAAGAGGCCGGCCAGGATCAGCAGCCCGTACGGCGCCCCGTGCCAGCTGGACAGCGTCATGGTGAAGGCCATCACGGCGGCCACGATCGCGGCGCACTTGACGAAGAACAGCCCGAGCGGCGCCACGTCCAGCTCATAGGCCGCCCGCTGCTGCCGGCCGCGCCACTCCTGCCAGACGGCGGCGGCGCAGACGATGAGGCCGATCACCATGGTGGGGTTGTGGTACTGCGTGTACGGGCCCATCTCCGGGATGAACCCGGTGCTCAGCTTCTCGAAGCTGTCGGGGAACGGCGACAGGGACTGCCCGTCCAGCAGGATCTGGGTGCCGCCGCGGAAGGCCAGCATTCCGGCCAGGGTGACGATGAAGGACGGGATGCCGATGTACGCGATCCAGAAGCCCTGCCACGCACCGGCGGCGGCGCCGAGGAGCAGACAGAGGACGACCGCGAGGCCCCACGGCATATCGTGTTTGATCATCATCGCGCCGGCGGCCGCGCCGACGAAGGCGACGAGTGATCCGACCGACAGGTCGATGTGCCCCGCGATGATCACGATCATCATGCCGATCGCGAGGATGAGGATGTAGCCGTTCTGCTGCACCAGGCTGGTGACGTTGCCCGGCCGCAGCAGGATGTCGTCCGACCAGATCTGGAAGATGACGATGATCAGGGCGAGTGCGACCAGCATCCCGTACTGCCGCATGTTGGTCCGCATGCCCTGGAGCAGCAGCGTCCCGAGGCTCTTGGAGCCCTCGGCCGGCGGTGGGGCCGGGCTCTCGGTCTTCTGGGTGGCCGTGCTCATCCTTCGTCTCCTCTGTCCCTGTCCCTGGTCATGTGGCGCATCAGTACTTCCTGGGTCGCCTCGGCCCGGGGCACCTCTCCGGTCAGCCGTCCGGCCGCCATCGTGTAGATCCGGTCGCACATCCCCAGCAGCTCGCCCAGCTCGGAGGAGATGAAGACGACGGCCTTGCCCTGCGCCGCCAGGTCGTTGATGACCGTGTAGATCTCGTACTTGGCCCCGACGTCGATGCCGCGGGTCGGCTCGTCGAGGATGAGCACCTCGGGACCTGCGAAGATCCACTTACTGAGCACGACCTTCTGCTGGTTGCCGCCGCTGAGCCGGCCGACCCGCTCGAAGACCGTGGGTGCCTTGATGTTCATCGTCTTGCGGAACCGCTCGGCGACCCGGGACTCCTCGTGCTCGTTGACCAGACCGCGGCGCGCCACCTTGCCGAGCGAGGAGAGCGAGACGTTGCGGCTGATGGTGTCCTCGAGGTTGAGGCCGAACGTCTTGCGGTCCTCGGTGACGTACGCGATGCCGTGGTCGATCGCCTCCGGCACGCTACGGGTGCGGACCTCCTGGCCGTCGCGGAGGACCCGGCCGCCCGCGTAGCGCCCGTACGTCCGGCCGAACACGCTCATCGCCAGCTCGGTGCGGCCCGCGCCCATCAGCCCGGCGATGCCCACGATCTCACCGCGCCGGACGTTCAGGGACACTCCGTCCACGACCTTGCGCTGCTGGTCGATGGGGTGGTGCACGGTCCAGTCCTCGATGGCCATGGCCACCTGGGAGGCGTCCTTCCCCTCGTACGGGGTGCGCTCGGGGAAGCGGTGGTCGAGGTCGCGGCCGACCATGCCGCGGATGATGCGGTCCTCGGAGACCTCCGGCTCGGACTCCGGGGTCTCCCGGACCGACAGGGTCTCGATGGTCTGGCCGTCACGCAGGATGGTGACGGAGTCGGCGACCCTGCGGATCTCGTTCAGCTTGTGGGAGATGATGATCGAGGAGATGCCCTGGGCCTTGAACTCCAGCAGCAGATCCAGGAGTTTGCCGCTGTCCTCGTCGTTCAGCGCCGCGGTCGGCTCGTCCAGGATGAGCAGCTTCACCTCCTTGGAGAGCGCCTTGGCGATCTCCACGAGCTGCTGCTTGCCCACGCCGATGTCGGTGACCCGGGTCTGCGGCGAATCCGTCAGGCCCACCCGCTTCAGCAGCGCGTTGGCGTGCTTGAGGGTTTCGTTCCAGCTGATCAGACCGCGGGTGGCGTGTTCATTGCCGAGGAAGATGTTCTCGGCGATGGACAGGTACGGGATCAGCGCGAGTTCCTGGTGGATGATGACGATGCCGCGCTGTTCGCTCGCGCGGATGTCCTTGAACGCGCACGGCTCGCCCTCGAAGAGGATCTCGCCGTCGTAGCTGCCGTGCGGATGGACGCCGCTGACCACCTTCATCAGGGTGGACTTGCCGGCGCCGTTCTCCCCGCACAGGGCGTGGATCTCACCTTCGCGCACCCGGAGGTTGACGTCGGAGAGGGCTTTGACACCGGGAAAGGTCTTGGTGATGGAGCGCAGTTCGAGAATGGTGCTCATAGTCCGTACCCCGCCCTACTTGAGCTGTGACGCGGTGTAGTAACCCTGGTCCACCAGCACCTGGGTGTTGGACTTGTCGATGCTGACCGGGTTGAGCAGATAGGTCGGCACGACCTTCTTGCCGTTGTCGTACGACTTGGTGTCGTTGATCGGGGCCTTGCCGCCGGTCAGCTCCGCCTTGGCTATTTGCACGGTCGCCTTCGCCAGCTTGCGCAGGTCCTTGTAGATGGTCTGCGTCTGCTGGCCCCGGATGATGGACTTCACGGAGGCCAGCTCCGCGTCCTGCCCGGTCACCACCGGGAACGGCTTGGCCTTCGTGCCGTAGCCGGCGCCCTTGAGCGCCGACAGGATGCCGATGGACATGCCGTCGTACGGCGAGAGGACGGCGTCGACGTCGTCGGTGCTGTACGACTTGTTGAGCAGGTCCTCCATGCGGTCCTGGGCGGCGCTCCCGCTCCACTTCTCGGTGTAGAGCTGGTTGAGGCTGGTCTGCTTGGAGCGGACGACCAGCTCGCCCTTGTCCATGTACGGCTTGAGCACGCTCATGGCGCCGTTGTAGAAGTACCGGGTGTTGTTGTCGTCCGAGGAGCCGGCGAACAGCTCGATGTTGAACGGGCCCTTGCGGCCCTTGGCCAGCCCCAGCTTGTCGACGATGTACTGGCCCTGGAGCCTGCCGACCTTCTCGTTGTCGAAGGTCGCGTAGTAGTCGACGTTCTTCGTGCCCAGGAGCAGCCGGTCGTAGGAGATCACCGGGATGTTGGCGTCATGGGCCTGCTTCAGGACGTCGTTGAGCGCTCCGCCGTTGATCGGCGCGATCACCAGCAGCCGGTGGCCCTTGGTGATCATGTTTTCGAGCTGGGCCACCTGGGTGCGGACGTCGTCCTCCCCGAACTGCAGGTCCGTCTTGTAGCCCGCCGCCTGGAACTGCTTGGCCACGTTGCGGCCGTCGGTGATCCACCGCTCGGAGGACTTGGTCGGCATCGCGATGCCGATCGTTCCTCCCTTTTCCTTGCTCTTGTACCGACTGCCACCGACCGCCTCCTGGCCACAGGCCGTGGCGGTCAGCGAGAGCGCGAGGAGGCCGGCGCCTATCGCCGCGACTCGTGCGCCTCTTACCGTACGCATGGTGATGGGGTCCTTCCCTGGGGCGTCATTGCTCAGGACTTCTGGGGTGCCGCGCCGGTGGCGGCGTCGGACGCGTCCGTGACGGGGAAGCGCCGCAGCGGCCCCGGCAACCGGGAGCCCAGCGGCGACAGCCCGCCGTCCGCGCCCAGCCGGGCGAGCAGATCGAGCACGAGCCGGCCGCGGCGCACCCGCTCGCGCGCGCTGTTCAGCGCCACGTCCCGCAGCTGCGCGCCGTAGGGGTAGATCCCCGGAGACTTGCTGAGCCCGAATTTCAGATAGATGGGGGCGCCTCGGCGGATCAACTCGGCCGCGTCGTAGAGCCGTACGTACCCTCCGAGGTCGTCCGGCGCCTCGATGTAGAAGTCCATCGGGGCACGCGAGACCCGGCGGATCTCGGTGAGGTGTTCCAGCGTCAGGTCCGAGGGGATGTTGATCGAGTCGGCGCCCAGCCGCTCGTACACCGCGAACGAGGCCGGGTTGACCGGGCCGATCAGCGCGGACAGCTTGAAGGTGGTGTCCGCGGGCAACTCACCGCGCTCGCGTAGCTGGTGCAGCAGCCACAGCACGCCCTCGTCGGCGACCAGCAGGCACTTCACCCCGAGCGAGGCTGCCCGCAGGGCGTCCTCCACGCATCCGGCGACCGCGTCGTGGCCGCGGGCCCGCAGGCCCCCGCCACCGGAGTCGGAGCGGGTGGCGCCGCCGATGTCCCAGGTGCCGCGCGGCCCGGTGAACAGGCACAGCTCGGCATTGCGCTCCGCGCAGGACTCCACCATCTCGGTGATCTCGGCGTCGGTGAGCATCCACACGCCGCTGCCCTGGCTGATCCGGTGGATCGGTACGTCGAGCCGCCCGGCCTCCTTGAACACGGTGGCCAGCGCCTCCGGGCCCTCGACGGACGGGATCTCGGTGCGCCAGGTGCCACCGTCGGGGAAGGAGTGTGCGGAGGCGTCGGCGGGGTCGGGCGCGGGGGCCGCGTGGCCGAGCGGGGCGAGGGCGGCGTCGGCGGGACGGCGGGGGCCGGAGGGAAGGGCTGAGGCGGCGGTCGTCACGGTGCTCCTTGTATCGCCGTAAGGACTAGGTGAAGCCCTCGTCTTTGAGGACCGTTCAGGTTTTGCGGGAGCGAGGGGGCTCCCCGGGAGATACCGAAAGGGGTCATGCGGGTCGCAGCAGCACCTTGCCCACCTTCGGATCACCGCTCCCCACCAGCTCGATGGCGGTGGCGAAGTCGGTGAGCGGCAGTTCGTGCGTCACCAGGGGCAGCAGCGTCAGCAGCCCCGCGTCGAAGACCCGCACCGCGTGCGCCCACGCGTCCGGCGCGGCCCCGAACACGGTCTGTACCTCGATCTGCCGGACGACCAGGTCGGTCGGGTCGAGCCCGTCCGCCGTGTCCGCCGCCGGGATGCCGGTGAGCACCAGCCGCCCGCCGCGGCGCAGCAGGGCGGCGGAGGTACGGGCGGCGGGGGCGGACCCGGCGGTCTCGATGACGATGTCGAAGCCGCCCCGGACGTCCTCCAGCCGATCGTTCGTGAGGAAGGCCGTGGCCCCGAAGGACAGCGACAGCTGCTCCCGGTCCGGCCGGGTCCCGACCACCAGCAGTTCGGCGGGGGAGACGGCGGCCAGGAACTGCACGGCGATCATGCCGAGCGTCCCGGTGCCCACCACCGCGACCCGCTGCCCGGGCTGCGCGTCGGCCTTGAGCGCGGCGGCGGCGATGCACGCGGCGGGCTCCAGCAGGGCGGCCGCGGTCAGATCGGCGTCGTCGGACAGCGGGTGCAGCAGCCGGGCGGGCAGGGTCAGGGTGGTGGCCATCGCCCCCGGCTGGGTGAAGCCGGTCTCCTCGTACCCCGCCGTGCACAGCGTGGTCTCCCCGGCGTGACAGCGGTCGCACACCTGGCAGTTGCGGAACCCCTCGCCGACGACCTTGCGGCCGAGGAGCGCTTCGGGCACGCCCGCGCCGACCGCCTCGACCGTCCCGGACCACTCGTGGCCGGGGGTGACGGGATACCGCACGTACCCCTTCGGCCGGTTCCCCTCGTACACCTCCCGGTCGCTGCCGCAGATCCCGGACGCGTGGACCCGCACCAGCGCGTCCCCGGGGCCGGGCCCGGCCGGGGCGGTGTCGATGAGGTGGAACGCGCCGGGCGCGTCGAGGACGAGCGCGGTCACCGCTTCGTGCCCTTCGGGTCCCGCTTCTCCCAGCCCTCGGCCCACAGGTCGAAACGGGCCTGCTGCTGCGGGAATTCGGCCGCCGCTTCGGTGTCCAGCTCGACGCCCAGGCCCGGCTCGTGCGACAGCTCGAAGTAGCCGTCCACGACCTGCGGCGCGCCCTTGACCACCTTCTTGATCTCCGCGTCGGCGAAGTCGTTGAAGTGCTCCAGGATCTTGAAGTTCGGGGTGCAGCCCGCGACCTGGAGGGAGGCGGCGGTCAGCACCGAGCCGCCGACGTTGTGCGGCGCGACCAGCACGTAGTGCGTCTCGGCGGTCGCGGCCAGCTTGCGGGTCTCCAGGATGCCGCCGATGTGGCCGACGTCCGGCTGGATGATGTCGACGGCCTGCGACTCGAACAGCTCGCGGAACTCGATCCGGTCGTGGATGCGCTCGCCCGTCGCGATGGGCAGGTTGGTCTTCTCCGCGACCTTCGCCAGCGCCTTCAGGTTCTCCGGCGGCACCGGCTCCTCCAGCCACGACGGCCGGAACCGCTCCAGCTCGCCCGCGATGCGCACGGCGGTGGACGGGCTGAACCGTCCGTGCATCTCCACCAGCAGCTCCGCGTCGGGCCCGATCGCGTCCCGCACCGCTTCGACCAGCGAGATCGAGTGCAGCGTCTCGGCGTGGTCCAGCTCGAAGTGGCCGGTGCCGAACGGGTCCAGCTTCAGGGCCCGGTAGCCGCGCTCGACGACGGTGGTGGCCGCCTTGTGGAACGCCTCGGGGGTGCGCTCGACCGTGTACCAGCCGTTCGCGTACGCCTTGACCTTGTCGGTCACCTTGCCGCCGAGCAGCTGCCAGACCGGCACCCCGAGCGCCTTGCCCTTGATGTCCCAACAGGCCATCTCGACACAGGCGATCCCGGACATCACGATCTCGCCCGCCCGGCCGTAGTCGCCGTACTTCATCCGGCGCACCAGGTCCTCCACCGCGAAGGGGTCCGACCCGGCGATGTGGTTCTTCTCCGCCTCGTGCAGATAGCCGAGGAGCGCATCGGTGTGGCCGAGCATGCGGGTCTCGCCGACGCCGGTGATGCCCTCATCGGTGTGGACCTGCACGTAGGTGAGATTGCGCCAGGGGGTGCCGACGACGTGCGTGCTGATTCCGGTGATGCGCAAGGCTCTGACCCTTCGCGGTGTTCGATATTTCGTCACTCGTTCGAAATCCTGGCGTGACGGTAATCACCGGGTGTAAGAGGTGTCAATGGTCCTGCGTCGAATGGTTATCGAACGCTGACCTCCCCGTCCCAGGGCCATCCGGCGGACGCGATCGGACCGGCGGTCAGATGAAGAGAGTACTGCGAACTGTCGTTCTGGGCGCGTGGGTTGCCCGCCCCCGGGGCGGCGGTCAACACGCCGTCGCGGGAACACCCGCCCAGCCGTATCGGACACGCCGCAGGCGGGTGACGTTCCCGCAGGTCGTACGGCGGCCCCGGTAGCTGTACCGGGAACCCGCCCGCTCACGGAGGTACGTATCCCATGCGCAACCGTCGCCGCTTCCTCGGTGCCGTCACCGGCCTGCTCATCGCCGTCCCCCTCACCCCCGCCGCCCACGCGGCCCCGTCCCCCGCCGTGCCGTCCGCCGGGGCCGCGGGGCTCCCCGGGATGCCGCAGACGGCGCAGCGGAGCCTGCCGCTGCCGTGGGGCGACAACGTCACCGTGGACCGCGTCGGATACGTGGGCAGCACCGGGACCGTCGCCCTGGCGGGGTCGTACCGCTGTCTGGGCGACGGCGTGAGCATCCCGCGCGCCGACATCCTCGTCACGCTCACCCAGGGCCAGGAGCGGCGGGGGATCGGGGGCGGTTCGGCGCTCTGCGACGGGCTGACGCACCGCTGGTCGGTGGAGGAGCCGTCGGCCGGGCGGTTCGTGCCGGGCCCGGCGTACGTGGAGAGCAGCCTGCTGCGGCTCGAGGTCCACCAGCAGCTCGTTCCGCTTCCGCGCACCGCGGCCGTGGGGGAGCGCGCGATCACGCTGGAGGCGCGCGAGATGTGAGACCCGCCCCCTGCTCTCGCGCATGAGCCCCTCCCCTACGGGGGATAACCCTCGTTTCCACCGCCTTTGTCACGGGCGGGCAGGAGAGGGGGAACGGGGACGATGACGACGGGGGACCCACAGGACCGCATCCCGGCGTATCCCGGGGTCGAGCGCTTCGTCGAGGCGTTCGACAAGCTGGTCATCCAGCAGCGGCGCAGCCGCAGCAGGGTGCCGGTGGTGCTGTTGACGGAAGAAGGCGCCGGGCGGGCCGGCCGGAGGATCGTGGGAGGGCTGCGGTCGCGGCTGCGCGGCCGCAGCGAGGTGCTGGCGCCGCACGCGTACGTACCGGCGCTCCCGCCCGGCGCCGATCCGCCACCGCTGGAGCTGTTCGAGCAGATCGCGCTGCAGCTGGCCGAGTCCATGCCGGTGGACACCGGGCAGCTGCGGCTGCCGGGCTACCGGCTGCTGCACTCGGTGGTCACGGCCCCGGCCATCGACGGGCCCGTCGAGCACCGCCACCGCGATCTGCGCAACCACTGCTACGACGAACACCGCCGCTGGTCGCGCACGGCCAACACGCTGTGGCGGATCGGCGGCCGGGACCAGGCCAGCGGCGGCTCGGTCGCGGAGCTGCTGTGGAACTTCGTGGCCGGGCCGCTGTGCCAGACCCTGCCGCGCTGGCTGTTCGGCATCCGGGCCTCCCGCCGGATGCTCGGCCGCGGCCGCCACCGCCGCTGGTACGCGGAGTGGGCGCGGCTGCAGCGCGGCACCCCGCCCACCGACTTCTTCCGCTCCGCGCTCGACCACGTCCCCGGCGGCGAGGGCAGCGACCCCGAGCGCCTGGACCGGGTGCTGATGCACGCGCTGCTCGCCGACCTGGACGGGGCGGTGCGCCGCCGCCGCTTCAACCCGTGGCGGATGCGCCGCACCACCCGGTTCGTGCTGCTCTTCGAGGAGGCCGGGGCGCTGGACTCGCGGGTGCAGCGCTTCTTGCGCGAACTGCGCTCCGCCGTCGAGGACCTGCGCTGTACGTCGGTGATCGCGATCGCGGCCGGGGCGCGTTCGCTGGCGTCCCGCATCCCGGACATCGAGGCCGCCGACCTGGCCCACGCGGGCGCCGAGCTGGAGCTGGTCGAGCGGCAGGGCATGCGGGCGGGCCAGCCCACCGGGATCGTGGTGCCGGTGAGCGAGGGCCCGGAGGACGACGAGCGGGCGTCGTACTGGCTCGGCCGCCGGCCCACCCTGGTCGCGCCGTCCCGCCGCTGGGGCCCGCGCACCGAGATCGCCGGGGTGGCGCTGATCGTGCTGATCGCGCTGGGGCTGGTGGCCGGCGGCGTCTACCGGCCCTACTGGGGCGGGGGCGACGACTCGTGCGCCGGTCAGACCTTCCTGGGCAAGGACGGCCAGTGCGTCGGGGTGACGACGGGCAAGCAGCGCTTCGCCCAGGGCACCAACGAGCGGCAGGTCAGCGAGGTGCTGGAGCAGATCGACCGGCAGAACGGCGACGTGGACGCCGCGATGCGCCGCCGCGAGGCGGCATCGCCGCGCTACCGCACCGTCGTCTACATCGGCCCGTTCAGCGGCGGCGCGGGCGCGGACGACCCGGTGCGCGGCGGCACCCTGCCCGAGCTGCGCGGGATCGCGCTCGCCCAGGCCCATGTCAACGCCCTGGCGCTGAGCTCGGAGGACCGGGTTCCGGTGCGGGTGCTGGTGGCCAACGCGGGCCATCTCTTCGAGGACGCCCCGGCCGTCGCCGACTCCATCGTCCAGCTGGCCCGGCGCGATCCGTCGATCGTCGTCGCCGTCGGCCTCGGCCAGAGCCGTGGCACCACGTACTCCGCGATCCGCAAGCTGGACGCGGCGGGCATCCCCATGATCGGCACCTCCGGCACGGCCGACTCCCTGCTCGCCCAGGGCCCGCACTACTACCAGCTCGCGCCCGTCGACTCCCGTGCCGCCCAGGTCATGGCGGCGTTCGTGCGGGAGGCGGCGATGGTGGCCCGGCCCGGCGGCGCCCCGGTGAAGGCGCGCCGGGTGATGCTGGTCGCCGATCCGAAGGATCCGTACAGCGCCGGGCTGGCCCGTTCGTTCCGCGCCGAATACCGGCAGGGCCCGGTCGAGACGCTGCTGCTGGGGACGGGCGGGGGCGCCACCGGGCCGGCCGGGCGGTCGTACGACACGATGGAGGACTTCGCTGAGCGGGTGTGCCGGGTGGCGGGCGGCGATGAGCCGGCGGGCGTCGTCTGGACGGCCCGCGGCAGCCAGTTCGTCACCTTCCTGTCCGAGTACGGCCGGATGGCCGACGGCTGCCCGGCCGTCAGCGTGCTCGGCGGAGACGACGTCACCAACGCGCTCCTGCTGGGCCAGAACCCCTGGACGATCTTCCAGGGGCTGAACCTGTACTACGTCTCGCACGGCGAGCCGTCGCGCGTCCGGGCGAAGAGCGCCCAGGCGTATCTGCGGGCGTACGACGCGCAGTACGGCCGCGAACGCGGGGCGCTGGCCCGGGCGATGCGGCTCGACGGGCACTCCCCGATGGCCTGGGACGCCCTGTGCTATCTGTCCCAGGCCATCGACGAGGCCTGGGTGGGCAGCGGGAAGCGGGACGGGCGGCTGGACCGGGCGCTGGTGCAGGCGGTGCTCTACCAGGGCCTGGGCAGCAGCGGTTTCAACGGGGCGACCGGCCGGATCGACGCCCATGGCGTGGCCGGGGGCGGGCGGCTGACCGCCGACAAGCTGGTGGCCATCCTGCACGGCACGCCCGAGGGCGCCCCGCGGTCCGCGCTGCTGTGCGGGGCGGTCACCGCGACGGACATCCGCAAGAAGTGGGGGCCGGGGGACCGGTACACCTGCCCGGCTCCCGCCGACTGACGCTACGTCGTCTCGTCCTCGTCCCCCTGCCGCAGCAGGGAGACGAAGGCGCGGAAGAGGGCGGGCATGTCCACCGCGTCCGGATCGTGCAGCCACTGGAACTGCAGCCCGTCCAGCACCGCGACCAGCAGCGGCGCGGCGCTCTCGGGGGTGAGCCCGCCGGGCAGCCGGTCGCCGCACTCGCGGCGCAGGGTGTCCGCCATGTCGGCGCGCACCCGGTCGTAGCGGCGGGTGAACCAGTCGCGCGCGGGGTGGCCTTGAGTGACGCTCTCGCCCAGCAGCGCGGAGAAGGTCTGCACGATGCCGGGGCGCATCGCGTTGTACTCCACCAGGGAGGCGAGCAGTTCCAGCGGCCAGGCGCCGCCGCCGTCGCGGCGCGCGGCGCCGGTGTCCCACTGGTCGCGCTCGGCCAGCACGGCGATGAGCAGGGCGTCCTTGGTGGGGAAGTAGTGCAGCAGCCCCTGCTGGGTGAGCCCGGCGCGCTCGGCCACCGCGCTCAGGGTGGCGCCTCGGTAGCCGCGCTCGGCGATGACTTCGAGGGCGCAGCGGACGATCTCCGCGCGCCGCTCCTGCCCGCGCCGGGTCGGCGCGTCGTCGCCCAGCTTCTCCAGCTTCTCCATGGGAGTACCGTAGAGCAGGTTCTGTAACGAAACAATAACGGTACCTACCTGAATACAGGTAAACGGGTCCAGGATGGCCCCGACGACGGACCCGTTGAGGAGGCCGAGCCATGGCAGATGCGAGCGGTGCGGGCATGAGCGACGCGGGCGTGAGCGGTGTTGTCGAGAAGGCGCTCGGCGCCCTCGACCTGGAGACCAAGACCCGGCTGCTCGCCGGGCAGGACATGTGGTCCCTGCCCGCCGTCCCCGCCATCGGGCTGCGCTCCCTGGTGATGTCGGACGGCCCGATCGGCGTCCGGGGCGTCCACTGGACCGCCGACGACCCGTCCATCGCCCTGCCCAGTCCCACCGCCCTCGCCGCCACCTGGGACCCCGCCCTGGCCCGCCGCGCGGGGCGGCTGCTGGCCCAGGAGGCGCGGCGCAAGGGGGTGGACGTGCTGCTCGCCCCGACCGTCAATCTGCACCGTTCGCCGCTGGGCGGCCGCCACTTCGAGGCGTACAGCGAGGATCCGTATCTCACCGGCGCGATCGGCACCGGCTATGTGCGCGGCGTCCAGGACGGCGGGGTGGGCACCACCGTCAAGCACTTCGTCGCCAACGACGCGGAGACCGAGCGCTTCACCGTCGACAACCAGGTGGGCGCGCGGGCGCTGCGCGAGCTGTATCTCGCGCCCTTCGAAGCCATCGTCAAGGACGCCCGCCCGTGGGGGGTGATGGCCGCCTACAACGGGGTCAACGGCGCCACGATGACCGAGCACCGCGCCCTGCAGCAGGGCGTGCTGCGCGGCGAGTGGGGGTTCGACGGCTTCATCGTCTCCGACTGGACGGCCGCCCGTGACACCGCCGGGGCCCTGGCGGGCGGGCTGGACGTCGCCATGCCAGGACCGCAGACCGTCTACGGGGAGGCGCTGGCCGCCGCCGTGCGCGACGGCCGGGTGGCCGAACGGGACGTCGACGACGCGGTGCGCCGGGTGCTGACCCTGGCCGCCCGGGTCGGCGCCCTGGACGGCGCGGAGCCCGCCGTCGCCCCCGCCGGCCGGCCCGGGCCGGTCGACGGCGACGCGCTCGCCCGCGAGATCGCCCGGCGCTCCTTCGTGCTCCTGCGGAACGAGCCGGCCGGGGAGGGCGAGGCGGCGGTGCTGCCGCTGCGGCCCGGCGGGCCCTCCGGCATACGGTCCCTGGCGCTCATCGGCGCCGCCGCGCGGGACGCCCGGGTGCTCGGCGGCGGCTCGGCGCTGGTCTTCCCCGATCATGTGGTCTCCCCGCTGGACGGGCTGCGCGCCGCGCTGCCCGCCGATGTCCGGCTGGGGTACGCCGTGGGCGCCGACCCCACCGACGAACTCGCCCCCGCCGCACAGGGCTTCGCGCTGCGCGCCGTCGTCCGGGACGGGAACGGGCGGGTGCTGGGCGAGTCCCGGCTGCCCAGCGGCCAGGTGCAGTGGCTCGGCGACTTCCCCGAGGGGGTCGCGTACGAGGAGCTGCACACCGTCGAGGTCACCGGCACCTTCACCCCGCGCGAGAGCGGCGCGCACTCCTTCGGCACCCGGGGGCTCGGTGGCTTCCGGCTGGTCGTCGGCGATGAGGTGCTGTTCGACGGGCACCAGGCCATGGAGGAGGCCGAGGACCCGTTCGAGGCCTTCTTCGGCTCGCCCGTGCCGCGCGGACAGGCCGAGCTGACGGCGGGCGAGGCGGTCGAGGTCAGCCTCACCAGCACGGTCGCCAAGTCGGACGAGGCGAACTGGCAGGCCGTCTGCTTCAGCTTGGTGCACCGCGCCCCGGAGCGCGATCCGCTGGAGCTGATCGAGGAGGCCGTCGCCGCGGCCGCCGAGGCCGACACCGCCGTTGTCGTGGTCGCGACCACGGAGAGCGTCGAGAGCGAGGGCTTCGACCGTACGGACCTGCGGCTGCCGGGCCGCCAGGACGAGCTGGTGCGCCGCGTCGCCGCCACCGGCACCCCGACCGTGGTGGTCGTCAACGCGGGCTCACCCGTGGAGATGCCCTGGCGCGAGGACGTCGCCGCGGTGCTCCTCGGCTGGTTCCCCGGCCAGGAGGCGGGCGCCGCCCTCGCGGACGTCCTCCTCGGCGCCGAGGAGCCCGGCGGCCGCCTCCCGACGACCTGGCCGGTCCGGCTGACGGACGCGCCGGTGAGCCAGGTGACGCCCAGCGGCGGCCAACTCTCCTACGACGAGGGCGTCTTCATCGGGTACCGGGCGTGGGAGCGGCGGAAGGGCGCCGCTCCGGCGTACTGGTTCGGACACGGCCTCGGGTACACCGACTGGGCGTACGAGGCGGTGGCCTTCACCCCCGCGGGTGATGCGGCGGGCGACGCGGCGAGCGATCTGGGCACGGTCACGGTCCGGGTGCGGAACGTGGGTTCCCGGCCGGGCCGGGAAGTGGTCCAGCTCTATCTGGCCCCGCCGCCCGGCGACTCCGAGGACCGCCCGGCCCGGTGCCTGACGGGCTTCGCGGCCGCGGAGGCCGGACCGGGGGAGACGGTGGAAGTGGCGATCCCGGTGCGGCGCCGCGCGGCGGAGATCTGGGACGAGGCGGCCGGCGCCTGGCGCCTCATCCCGGGCCCGTACACGGCGGAAGCGGGCCGCAGCGTGGCCGACCTCCGCCTCACGGCACCGGTGAGCGTGTCCTGACGAAGGTCACCCCCTAGGGACTGGTGATGCGGCGGTAGGCCATCGCGGCCAGCCGCTGCTGACCCGCCTTGCTGGGGTGGAACCAGTCCCACTTGCTCAACTCGCGCTCGGTGAAGCGATAGTTGTGCACCGCGTCGTCGTAGCGGCACAGCGGGTCCTTCCCGCATACGTCCTTCAGCACCCGGTTGTAGTCGTCCACCCGCTTGTCGACCTGCTGCCGCCGCTCCGTCGAGGCCGCGTCCATCGCGTCGGAGTCCTTCAGCATCGACGGGCAGATGCCCAGCTTCCAGATCTGCCGCCCCAGCACGTTCTTCCGCCCCTGCGACCACAGCCGCTTCAGATCCGGGACGCTCGCGACGTACACCTGCGTCCTCGGCACCTCGCGGCGCAGCCGGGTGAGGGCCGAGGCGAAGGTGGAGCGGAACTGGTCGGTGGGGGTCATGTCGGCGACGGAGTCCCGGCAGGCGTCGTTGGCGCCGATCATCACGGTCACCAGCTGCGGCTTGCGCGTGGCCGCCGCCTGCATCTGGCCGGGCAGATCGGCCATGAGCGCGCCGGTCTTGGCGTAGTTCCAGCTGCGGGCGCCCGAGCGGAGCCGCTGGGCGAGGCTGTTCACATCGGTGCCGGTGGACCAGGAGACCTTGGGGCAGTCGGAGAGCACCGAGCAGGCGTCGAAGCCGCGGGTGATGGAGTCGCCCAGGGAAGCGATGGAGCTGGGGCGGGTGTTCCACGCGGGGCCCTCGGCGTGGCTCTTGCCGCCGCGGCTCGGCCCGTTCCGGGAGGGGGCGTCGGAGCTGTCGAAACAGCCCGCCGTGCTCATGACCGCGGCCGCCGTGAGCAGGACGACACCGGTACGCACGGTGGTCCGCTGCTTCCGGCGTGGTGCGCTGGCCCGCATGGCTGTTCCCCCTCCGACTGTTGGGTGATATCTATCCGGTACCGACGGTACGTCACTCCTGTGGCCGGTCCGCGCGGTACGTTTTTCTTGTGGCAGTTGGGCAGCAGCCCAGCACCATGGAGCGCGTTGCGATACCGTCACATTACGTTGCGTCACATCCTGTCCCTTTTCTAGAGGATTCTGCCCGATAAATTTCACCGCAGGTAACCTCGGGACTGGTGCGAGGGTGATCATTAGGGCAGAATGTCGTGTGCTGTCCCGGGCGTGACCGGTACGGGCGCGAGGCCGCTGGGGAAGGCGCACCTCGAACCGCACAGGAGGCCCCGGTGACGACACGTGGAGTTCTGTATGTGCACTCCGCTCCGCGCGCGCTGTGCCCGCACGTCGAATGGGCCGTCGCGGGCGTACTCGGTGTGCGCGTCACCCTCGACTGGATCAAACAGCCCGCCGCCAACGGCACCTGGCGCGCCGAATTCTCCTGGCAGGGCCAGGTCGGCACGGCCTCCAAGCTGGCCTCCGCGCTGCGCGGCTGGCATCTGCTGCGCTTCGAGGTGACCGCCGAGCCCTGCGCCACCGCCGAGGGCGAGCGCTACAGCTCCACCCCCGAACTGGGCATCTTCCACGCCGTCACCGGCCTGCACGGCGACATCCTGATCCCCGAGGACCGGCTGCGCGCCGCGCTGGCCCGCTCCGCCCGGGGCGAGGGCGATCTGCAGGCCGAGATCGCCAAGCTGCTCGGCAAGCCGTGGGACGACGAGCTGGAGCCGTTCCGCTACGCGGGTGAGGGCGCCCCCGTCCGCTGGCTGCACCAGGTCGTCTGACCCAGGAGACACCCCCTCAGGGGGTGCCTTGCCGATCAGGCCGGGCTCCCGACGCCGCTGTGACATCAGCCGCTGGCGCGGCGGGCGGCACCTCGCGGCCCCGCGCTCGTCGCACGCAGCGCCGCTGCGCTCTCCTCACGCGGGTTGCGAGGCACCGCACCAGACGCCGCTCGCTGAT